>JBAWAB010000114.1:0-21976 GCA_049589035.1 Salegentibacter sp. | reverse complement strand
TCATGCTCTATCATTCCATGCAACTCCTGATCATCGCCTATTTTGCTGAAAAATACAGGAAGAGGGATTCCTAAAGATAAGGTGCTATTTCAACAATATTAATCGTGAAGAGGATCCAGCCCAGGATAAGCAAAAGGCCTCCAAATGGAGTTACCGGCCCTAAAAACTGCCACTTTTTCCCTACGGAATCACTAAGAACAAGCCCGTAAATACTGAAGGAGAAGAAGAAAATACCAATGATGAAACACCAGGCCGTCAGCTGCTGACCAAAAGTCATAAACGGAAAAACGATGCCCGAAATGACCAAAATAAAAGCGTGATACATCTGATAGCGCACCCCGGTTTCGAAGCTTTTCTGCTGCTCTGCATTGATCCTTTTTTTAAGTGCATGCGCGCCAAAAGCACCAAATACTACGGCCAGGCTACCGTAAATTCCGCCGAAAATCAAAACCAGTTCCTTCATAATTGCTGAAAATATAAAAAAGCTCACCAGGAAATGTTCAGAAGAAATCCCGGTGAGCTTTTTTCATTGATATTATTTTTCTTATTTGCTCAGGTACATTTTACGCCTGGAGTACAGGTCGTAAAAAGCGTCATCGCGAAGGCTGTCTATAAAGAGAATACTCTCTCCCGTACTCTTCATTTCAGGCCCCAGCTGTTTGTTCACCTTATAGAATTTCTCAAAGGAGAACACCGGCTGCTTGATAGCATAACCATCCAGTTTCGGATTGAATTTGAAATCGGATAGTTTCTTCTCGCCCAGCATTACTTTGGTGGCGTAATTCACGTAGGGCTCCTTGTAAGCTTTCGCGATAAAAGGTACCGTTCTGGAGGCCCTTGGATTCGCTTCGATAATATACACCTTATCATCTTTGATCGCAAATTGAATGTTGATCAAACCGACCGTATTCAATGCCAGGGCAATTTTTCGGGTGTGATCCTTGATCTGTTGCATCACAAGGTCTCCAAGGTTGAAAGGAGGCAGCAAGGCGTTTGAGTCTCCTGAATGGATTCCGCAGGGCTCAATATGCTCCATGATCCCGATGATATAGACGTCTTCCCCGTCGCAGATGGCATCGGCTTCGGCCTCAATGGCACCGTCAAGATAGTGATCCAGCAATAATTTGTTATTCGGAATTTTCCTTAGCAGATCCACCACCGTTTCTTCCAATTCATCTTTATTGATCACTATCTTCATTCCCTGACCCCCGAGTACATAGGAAGGACGAACCAGGATCGGGAAATTGAGCTCATCAGCAAGAGCAAGGGCTTCATCGGCAGTTTCGGCTGTACCGAACTCCGGATAAGGAATATCGTTTGCCTGAAGCAATTTTGAAAAACTTCCGCGATCTTCAGCCAAATCAAGGGCTTCAAAACTGGTCCCCATGATCTTTATTCCGTAGCGATTCAGTTTTTCGGCTAATTTCAGTGCGGTTTGCCCGCCCAGTTGCACGATCACGCCTTCAGGCTTTTCATGCCGAATGATGTCATAAATATGCTCCCAGAAGATCGGTTCAAAATACAGTTTATCGGCAATATCGAAGTCGGTCGAAACCGTTTCAGGATTACAGTTGATCATGATGGTTTCGTAGCCACACTCGGCAGCGGCAAGTACCCCGTGCACACAACTGTAGTCAAATTCGATTCCCTGGCCAATCCTGTTAGGTCCGGAGCCCAGGACCACAACCTTTTTCTTGTCGCTCACCTTGCTCTCGTTGGCAACATACATCTCTCCGTCAGCCGATTGGATGCCGGCTTCAAAGGTGGAGTAATAATAAGGAGTTTCCGCTTTAAATTCGGCCGCACAGGTATCAACGAGCTTATAAACCCGGTTCAAGCCAAGTTCTTCCCTTTTCGTGTGCACCTCGCTTTCCCAGCAATCGAGCATATAAGCGATCTGCCGATCGGCAAAACCTTTCTGCTTGGCCTCCAGAAGTAAGTCTTTAGGAAGAGAGTTTATATCGTAACCGGAGATTTCAGTCTCCAGTGCAGCAAGCTCCTCATACTGCTTTAAAAACCACATATCGATCTTTGTGATCTCGTGAATGCGGCTCAGCGGAATTCCCATCTGAATAGCGTCATAGATCACGAATACCCGATCCCAACTAGGATTTGTGAGTTTATCTATAATCTTGTCGTAGTCTTTATAGCCTTTCCCGTCGGCTCCAAGTCCATTTCTTTTGATCTCAAGAGATTGCGTAGCTTTATGCAGCGCTTCCTGGAATGAGCGGCCGATTCCCATCACTTCTCCTACCGATTTCATCTGCAGCCCAAGCGAACGGTCAGATCCTTCAAATTTGTCGAAGTTCCAGCGAGGAATCTTCACAATCACGTAATCCAGTGATGGCTCGAATAAGGCTGAAGTAGATTTGGTGATCTGGTTCTCAAGTTCATCGAGATTATAGCCGATCGCAAGTTTGGTAGCGATCTTGGCAATAGGATATCCTGTCGCTTTAGAAGCCAAAGCAGAAGAACGGGAAACCCGTGGGTTGATCTCGATAGCGATAATATCTTCTTTTTCATCGGGGCTTACTGCAAACTGCACGTTACAGCCACCGGCAAAGTCACCAATACTGCGCATCATATGGATGGCCATATCGCGCATACGTTGAAATGCTGTATCACTAAGGGTCATGGCCGGAGCTACGGTGATCGAGTCGCCGGTATGAATTCCCATGGGATCCATATTTTCGATGGTACAGATAATGACCACATTGTCATTCTTATCTCTTAACAATTCGAGCTCGTACTCTTTCCAGCCCAAAAGCGCCTTATCGATCAACACCTCGTGGATGGGGGAAGCTTCCAGGCCGCGGGTGAGCATTTCATCAAATTCCTCGGCACGGTGAACAAATCCTGCACCGCCACCTCCAAGGGTGAAAGATGCCCTTATCACCAATGGAAAACCAAATTCCTGGGCCACCTCTTTTCCCTGTAGATATGAAGTAACCGTTTTTGCGGGAGCTACAGGAATTCCAATACGCCCCATTAGCTGCTTGAATTTTTCCCTGTCTTCACAAATGTTGATCGCATCTATATCAACACCGATGAGTTTTACATTAAAGTCTTTCCAGATTCCTTTTTCTTCAGCTTCGATACATAAATTAAGGGCCGTTTGGCCTCCCATCGTTGGAAGAACCGCATCAATATTGGGATGCTTCTGCAACACTTCCACAATAGATTTGGTGGTAAGCGGTTTCAGATATACATGATCGGCCATCGAAGGATCGGTCATGATCGTCGCCGGATTGGAATTGATAAGGATGGTTTCAATTCCGTCTTCCCGCAAAGACCGGAGAGACTGTGTTCCGGAATAGTCAAATTCACAGGCCTGGCCAATAACTATAGGCCCTGAACCGATGATTAGGATACTCTTAAGATTCGTGTTTCTAGGCATTATATTGAGTTGTATTGATGATAAAAGTAAGGAAGCGATTGGATATAAAAAAAGGCGTTACTAAAAAAGTAACACCTTATTTTTTTCGAAGACTAATTTTCATTAGTGCTTATGTCTGTTTTCAGAAGATACCGATAATTTCTTTCTGCCTTTAGCCCTTCTTCTTGCAAGGACCTTGCGTCCGTTAGCACTTGCCATACGCTCCCTGAAGCCGTGCTTATTCTTTCTTTTTCTCTTGGATGGTTGAAACGTTCTTTTCATTTTAAATATCTTTAATCTTCTGTGAAATCGTTTTTAAAGCTGTCTGTAAAACTGCGTGCAAATATACAAAGCTTTTTAACTCCTCCAAATACTAATTTGAAATAATTTTTAATTGTTTTTATTACCTTTGCCGCCTGCAAACAATAAGTACCATGTTCAATAAAAATATCAAATTAGTTATAGCCGGATTGATCATCGCCGTAGCGGTCTGGCAATTCGCGGAAGGAAATATAGGTAACGGGATCATGTACCTCCTTTTAGCCGGAATTTTCATCTTCCTCTATTTCAAGAACGAAATGATATTACTGGCGTTTTTACGCCTTAGAAAGCAGGATTTTGAAGGAGCCAAAAAATGGCTGAACAAGATCAAAAATCCTGAGGCAGCCCTTACCCAAAAACAACAGGGTTATTATTGGTACCTTCACGGCCTAATGGTTTCACAGACCAATATCACCCAGGCCGAAAAATTCTTTAAACGCGCTATTAAACTTGGGCTTTCTATGGATCAGGATTTAGCTATGGCCAAACTTAACCTCGCCGGCATTGCCATGACCAAGCGCCGTAAAAGGGAAGCCACGAACCTTCTTGCCGAGGCCAAAAAACTGGACAAGCACGATATGCTTCAGGACCAGATTCGCATGATGAAACAGCAAATGAAGAAAATATAATTCTTTAAGATTTATTAAGTTAATTTCTGCGAAATTATCACAATCCTAACCTTCAACAATTATATAGGTAGTTGACCGAGTAAATTTCGGTACAAGCTTTTCTGAGAGTACTTTTGCGCCGTAAATGAAGCGCATGAAGAAATTTTTACTCGTATTATTACTTTTTAGCGGGCTAACATATTCGCAATCAGCGAAGGAGTCAAAATTGGCCTTTTCTGAAGCGCTTTCCATGCACCTTCCAAAATATAACCAAAAGGCCCGTATTGCTTATGAGCACCGGGATTATGCTGAAGCCGAACGCCTTTTCGACTCCCTGGTGAATTCCTGCCTCAGCGGAAGCTATATGGACAATTTTAAGTTTCGCGACCTCCACCAAAAAGACGTTCATCTTTACGAGTATAAGAAACCTGTTTACCTTATCACTTATGCGTCATGGTGCGTTCCGGGAAAAGGTGAAATTCCTGCCCTAAATGAGCTTGCCCGCAAATACAGTGAAAAAGTAGATTTTGTGGTACTTTTCTGGGACGATTACAAAACCGTGCGCAAAGAAGCCAGGAAATTTTCTGACGATATCTCGGTGGTCTATGTAGATGAAACTCAGAATGGAGGGGCTTATGTTGTAAAAGAGCTGAAGCATTCTCTGGGCCTTCCCACCTGCTTCCTTCTTTCCGCCGAAAAAAAGGTGATGGATATACGCCGAAGCCTCTTCCTCCCTTATCAGCTTCCAAAAGAAGAATCGATCGACAAGAACTACCAGGTTATGGAAGACGCCATCGCGCAGTACCTGATCAAAAACAAAGCGCCACAGGCTTCGGAACTTGCCGACAACTCTCTCGCTCCCTGAAATTCAGGATCAGCATTGCTCAATCTACTTTTCCGTAATAACCTTCCTCAGGGATTTCTATATAATAGGTTTTGTGAGAGCGATTATTGAGGTGAGCCTCCCGTAACCAGGGATTGTGAATTTTCAATATCTTATAATTGATTCCGAATTCCTTGGCAAAATCAGCGAAATCTGACACTGCTGTGTCTACCTTTACTTCACGCGTGGGGATATTCTGATAAAGATCATCCTCTTCAAAATTGAAGCCGTATTTCTGAGGGTGAGACATGATCTCTTTCAAAGCCAGGATTCTAAATACATATCGCCCGGTTTCTTCACCAAGTAGCAAATCGTAATAATCATTCACTTTTTGGCGGTCCAGCTGGTGCTCCACTCCCGCTTTTCCGGCATTGTAGGCAGCAGCGGCCAAAGTCCAGCTTCCTAGTTTCTCTTTGGCTTCCTTAAGATATTCCGCAGCCACGGCAGTAGATTTTTCAATATGATAACGCTCATCCACATTATCGTTGATCTCGAGGTGATAATCTTTCCCGGTCCCTTCCATGATCTGCCAGAAACCAATAGCCCTTGCCGGTGAAACGGCCTGGGTTAGTCCGCTTTCGATCACCGCCAGGTATTTGAAATCATCGGGAACCCCGTGCTCCTTCAGAATAGGCTCTATGACCGGAAAATATTTGTGAGCTCTTTTCATTAGCAAAAGAGCATTCGATTGCCAATAGGTATTTACCAGCAGCTCCCTGTCTATGCGTTCATGAATATCCGGTTCATCCAGCGGCACCGCTTCCCCGGCAAAATCCATTTTCTTCGGAACAGGTAAAGCATAAATATTGTAATCTTTCACCACGTTCTTCTTTTCGTTATAGGCTGGATGTGGTTCATCATTTTCGGCAAGGGAAGCATCCTGAACAGCATTCACGCTTAAAAAATAAACCGTCAGCAATCCCACCGCGATGAGGGAATTCTTAATAAATTTCATAGCATTTTAGATTTTGATAATTCTACTTTTTCTCTTCTTCTTCAATTCTCCCATTCAAAATAATGCCGGGAAGGTGTTCATTGAACCACCGGTAGCGATTGATGACCATGATGTGCGTACCGCCTTTGACCCTTATACAATTGTGAATGTATTTGTATGGAAAGATCTCATCACTGTCACCGTGAATATGGATAAGTCCCTTAGGTGGATGCTCCTGTTTCCACAACAGCATATTTTTGATCGCCCAGTCAAGATAACGCTTATCTCTCACCGAAAGGTATTTCCGGTATAATTTTGCGCGCTTCTGAAGATAATCTCCAAAAGCAATCTTCTCCAGATGATCTGCATAACTAATCAACCCCGTAGGCAACAGCTTAAAAAATCCGGTACTTGCCGCATAACGCATTCTCCGCGGAAGTTCTTTAGGGCTTTTTATGCTGGAAATAATGATAAGTCGTTTTAGCTCCAGGTGTTTACTCATTTCCTGCACAACTACCCCGCCAAAGGAGACCCCAATGAGTACAACATTTTTATATTTGATGAATTTGTTCATCCTGAGCGCGTAGCTCTGAAGACTCTCATCCTCCTTCGGAAGTATCCATTCCAGAAGGTGAATTTTAAAGCGATCCTGAGGGAGTCTTATATGCTCAAAAATTGATGGATTGGCAGCCATGCCAGGCATAAAATAAACATGGATAAGCTCGCTCTCCTGCACCATTTTAACAAGTATATAACACTACTTCAAGGCATAAAGCCGTAAATTTAGAAATCAAAATTACTGCTATTTTGTTGGCTTTCACAATAAGAAAGATGAAATAATGGACAAAGTTTTCCACCCCGCAAACCCGCGCGGAAAAGCTGATTGTAATTGGAACAATGCCAGATATCCATTTTGTTTTGCCAGTAATCCTAACCCTAACCGACTTCAACAAAGACTTCTGAGAGGGCTCAGAGATAATTTGTTTCTACAGAAAAGGACTCCGAAACTCAGGCTTCCCCTGTTTATTTTGAAGATTCCCCAAATAACCTTAACAACACTTTATCTCAAGCCCTTCAACTAAAAATTAACTCCAATGAATAATGCAGAACTTCAAATTACCGACAACGAATTCCTTAGACAGTTCGAAACAACGATAGATGACGAACTTGCTACTATTGAGTATGCGCAACAGGAACACAAGATCTTCCTTACCAAGCTCCTCATGTCTGAAGAAGCCCGGGAAAAAGGTTATATGGATGCTTTTATTGAAGCCGTTCTCAACGAAATAAAAGAACGAAATACGCGGGTAATGCCCACCAGTCCCGAAATCGCTAAATTCATGCGGAAACATAAAAGAAGATATAAAGATCTTCTTCCGGTAGGGATCAATATCTAAACGGCGACTTTTTCGTTCCGGAATTCAAATCTCACCAGACCATCTTCGGCGATCTTCTCAAGTGTAACCTCGTGAAGAGTATTTACTAATGCCGGATCCCAGGGCGCTTTGACCTTTACGTAATTTTCTGTAAAACCATGGATATAGCCCTGCTTATTTTCTCCCTCAAAAAGAACAGTTCTCACTGTACCTAACTGACTTTCGTAAAATGCCCTTCTCTTTTTAGCTGAAAGCCCTCTTAGCATCTTACTGCGCTTCTTTCTAACTTTAAGAGGAACCACGCCTTCCATTTCTGCCGCCGGAGTGTTATCCCTTTCAGAATAGGTAAAGACATGCAGGTAGGAAATATCCAGCTCGTTCAGAAAGTTGTAAGTCTCAAGAAAGTGTTCATCGGTTTCACCGGGAAAACCAACAATTACATCTACTCCAACACAGGCATCGGGCATTACTCTTTTGATCTCGGCAACCCTTTCTATGTACAGCTCTCGCATATAGCGGCGGCGCATCGCCTTCAGAATATCGTTGCTCCCGCTTTGCAACGGAATATGAAAATGCGGTACAAAGCTGTTGCTTTCGGCTACAAAATCTATAGTCTCATTTTTCAGCAAATTAGGCTCTATAGATGAAATTCGAAGTCTTTCAATCCCTTCCACTCCGTCCAACGCCTTCACCAGATCAAGAAAAGTATGCTCGTGTTTTTTATTGCCAAATTCACCTTTTCCGTAGTCGCCAATATTAACGCCGGTGAGAACGATCTCTTTGATGCCTTTTGCTGAAATTTCAGCGGCATTCTGCAAGACATTCTCGAGTTTATCGCTCCTAGAAATTCCGCGGGCAAGAGGAATCGTGCAATAAGTACATTTATAATCACAGCCGTCCTGAACCTTAAGAAAAGCACGGGTACGATCGCCAAAGGAATAAGAACCCACATAAAAATCGGCTTCTTCAATTTCACAGGAATGCACCTCTCCCATATCATTCTTGGTGAGATCATTGAGATAATCGGTGATCTTGAATTTCTCAGTAGCCCCCAATACCAGGTCCACCCCATCAACCGCGGCAAGTTCTTCCGGCTTGAGTTGCGCATAGCAACCCACAGCGATCACAAAGGCATTTTCGTTCACCTTTTGCGCCTGCTTCACGATGGTCTTGAAACGCTTATCTGCATTTTCGGTCACCGAGCAAGTGTTAATCACATAAATATCAGCCTCTTCAGAAAAATCTACCCGATCGAAACCCTCGTCTTTAAAGGAACGCGCAATCGTCGAAGTTTCCGAAAAGTTGAGCTTGCAGCCCAGGGTGTAAAAAGCTACTTTCTTGTTATTCATAAACCATCCGTAATTAGGGATTTAGCCTAAAATCATTTTCACAATTTAAGGGCTGCAAATATACCAACTATTATTGTTTTTGAGAAATAAGGGAACAAAAGCCGAAAGAAGAAGCTATAGAAAAATTCGTTACCTTAGTTAAAACTACTGTCATGAGCTTTGGAAGCACCAGAGGAGCCATTGTTAGCCTGAAGAACAACCGCAGAAACAGAAAATCGAAAACTGAAAAATTTCTGAGGTCAAGAGGATCGGCGACCGGGAGCATACATTCCTGTCAAAAACCAACCCAGGCTGAAATTGAGGAACTAGGCCGGAAAATTTCAGCAGAAAATAAGAAAAGACAACGGAAAATTCTTGCTATTACCGCCGTCTTTCTAATTATTTCGGGCGTGGTTTTCTTCTACTACTTTTAAAGCAGTCAAAAAACAAAGAAAATAATTCTATTCTCTCCGCCACTTTTTGGTTTCCTCAAAAACGTGCTCGAGGATCGCTTTTTCCTGTTCGTTTAGCTCTTCACCTCTTCGCTTCATTACGATTTCGGCAACTTCAAAGGCCTTTGAAGTTTTATAGGTAGTCATTCCTCCGCTGCCACCCCAGCTAAAGCTCGGGATGAAATTCCGCGGAAAACCGGCTCCAAAAATATTGGCGCTCACTCCAACCACCGTTCCCGTATTGAACATGGTATTAATTCCACATTTGCTGTGATCTCCCATCATAAGGCCACAAAATTGCAAGCCGGTGGGAGCAAATTTTTCTGATCCATAATCCCAAAGCCGTACTTCAGCATAATTGTTCTTAAGGTTCGAATTGTTGGTATCGGCCCCAAGATTACACCATTCTCCCAACACCGAATTCCCAAGGTAACCATCATGGCCTTTATTGGAGTTTGCAAACAAAACACTGTTATTGATCTCTCCTCCGCCACGGCAATTAGGTCCTAAGGTAGTTGGGCCGTATATTTTCGCCCCCATTTTCACCAGCGCGCCTTCACAGGCAGCAAAAGGACCTCTTATGAGTGAACCTTCAAGAATCTTCGCATTCTTACCAATATATATAGGTCCGGTAGAAGCATTAAGGGAACAAAACTCAACCTCGGCTCCTTCTTCTATAAATATGCGGTCTGTATTCACTGCGTGATTGGATTCAGGAATAGGTTGGGAAGTTTCCCCTTCAGTGAGCAAATCAAAATCGGCTTCAATAGCTTCGCCATTTTTTGAAAATATCTCCCAGGTATGGGAGATTTGAACCGGCTGCCCTTGTAATTCCAATTGCTCATATTGGTCAAAATCGGGCTCCTGTTCCTCATAAACGTGAAAGGCCACTACTTCTTCTTCAAAAAAAACTGCCTGGTTAGGCTGCAGATTCTGAACCTGCTCCACAAGCTCAGCAGTAGGGAGAAAGGACGCGTTGATCATAATGTTCTCTTCCAGCTCTACCATTGGATATTTCTCAGCCAGGTAATCTTCGGTCACCGTAGAAGTGGTAGAATCGAGAATCCTTTCCCATTTTTCACGAATAGTGAGAATGCCCACGCGAATATCGGCAACGGGGCGCGTAAAAGTAAAAGGCAGCAACCGGTCCCGGGCAGAACCGTCGAAAAGTATATAATTCATCCGCACTGGTTTTAAAGTAAAGTTAAGAGGAAAATCTCAACTGAAAAGGTTCAGCTTTTAAATTGAAGTTAAAAATTCGCCTCCAGCTTCAAATTTCAGAAACAAAAAGGCCGCCATAAGGCAGCCTTTAAAATATTTTTAATAGCTCAGAAAATTATTTTTTCTTGAACTTCGCGTATTTGTTCTTGAACTTATCGATACGTCCGGCGCTGTCAACAAGTTTAGTCTGTCCGGTGTAGTATGGATGTGACGTTCTTGAGATTTCAAGTTTTACCAAAGGATACTCAGTACCTTCAACTTCAATGGTCTCTTTAGTATTTGCGGTAGATTTGGTGATAAAAACATCGTCATTAGACATGTCTTTGAATGCTACCAATCTATAATTTTCCGGATGGATTCCCTGCTTCATCGCTTTATTCTTTTAATTTTTCGAGGTGCAAATTTAATTAATTCCACTTTAAATGCAAAGGTAAAGAAGAAAATATTTTTCAGCAAGCAGCTACGTAACGTTTTAGTATATTTGCTTACTAACTACAGCATAACCAATCAAACGTAATAAAATGGAAAACCAGAAAGTTTCTCCCGGAAAATTTGCCATGAACTATGGCGCGCTCTTAGGCCTTATCCTCGTAGTCATTGCGGTGATCATGTATGTTACCAACATGGCTATTGAAGGCAAGCAGTGGCCGATGTATATTTATTATCTCATCTTTCCAATTGTGATCTTCATCGCTGTAAATAATTATAAAAAAACGAACGGCGGCTTTCTTACCATAAGTGAAGCATTAAAAGTAGGAGTTGCGGCGGCAGTTATTAGCGGCATTATTTACCTACTCTACAATATCATTTTTCAATATATTATTGAACCCGGCTTTGCCGAACAGATGCTGGAAGCTTCCCGCGATAAAATGCGCGAGATGGGCAATTTTTCTGAAGATCAGATCGAGCAGAGCATGAAATGGGTAAAATGGGCTACTAATCCTTTTCTTGGCGGAGCTATCTTCATAGGTTTTAGTGCTTTCTTTGGCCTTATCTATTCGCTCATCGCCGGCGCTATTATGAAAAATAAAAATCCGTACGAGGCATAAAACAAATACATGCAGATATCTGTTGTCATTCCCCTTCTTAACGAAGAACAATCTTTAGCCGAATTATATGATTGGATCGCAAAGGTATTGCGGTCCAATTCCTTTTCCTATGAGATCATCTTTATTGATGACGGCAGTACCGATGATTCCTGGAGAACCATAGAAGCCCTTGCCGCTAATGATGACCGGGTGAAAGGAATAAAATTCAACCGGAATTATGGCAAATCCCAGGCCCTGCATGCAGGATTCCTGAAAGCACAGGGCGATGTGGTGATCACTATGGATGCCGATCTGCAAGACAATCCCGAAGAAATTCCGGAACTGTACAATCTTATTAAAGATGGCGGCTACGACCTTGTTTCGGGATGGAAGCGCAAACGTTACGATTCGGTTCTGGCAAAAAACCTACCTTCCAAATTATTCAATGCGGCTGCCCGAAAAACCTCGGGAGTGAAATTGCATGATTTTAACTGCGGTCTTAAAGCCTATCGCAAAGCAGTTATCAAGAATATCGATGTATACGGGGAAATGCACCGGTACATCCCGGTTTTGGCCAAAAATGCTGGCTTTTACAGGATCACCGAAAAGGAAGTGCAACACCAGGCGCGCAAATATGGCAAGACAAAATTTGGCGCCGAGAGGTTCATCAATGGTTTTCTGGATCTTATCAGTATCTGGTTTTTGTCGCGCTTCGGAAGGCGTCCCATGCATTTTTTCGGAGCTCTTGGGGTGCTCATGTTTATCTTCGGTTTCATTACCGCCAGCTGGGTCGGATTTTCCAAATTATACAAAATGTACCATCATTTGCCCAATATGCTCGTCACCGAAAATCCGTGGTTCTACATCGCGCTTACGGTGATGATCATAGGTTCCCAACTCTTTCTTGCAGGTTTTCTGGGCGAACTTATATTGCGTTCCAAACGGGACAAGGAACGCTATCTTATCAACAAAACCACCGACAATTTTTAAGTCGATTCTGTTATTAATCCTTATTTTTGCTTAGTAAATTAGAAAATTATGTCACAGATAAAACCTGAAATTCTGGCCAAAGCCAAAGGCTGGCTTACCGATATATTTGATGAAGAGACCAAAAAGGAAGTCAACTCCCTTATTGAAAACCACCCTAAAGAACTGGAAGAAAGCTTCTATAAGAATGCCGCTTTTGGTACCGGCGGGATGCGCGGGGTTATGGGCGTAGGCACCAACCGCATCAACAAATATACCCTTGGCCGCAATACGCAGGGATTATCAGATTATCTTAAAAATGAATTTCCAGGGGAACAGTTAAAGGTAGCTATCGCCTATGACTGTCGGAATAACAGTAAAGAACTGGCGCAAATAGTAGCTGATGTGTTTTCGGCCAACGAGATCAAGGTCTTCCTTTTTTCTGAATTAAGACCAACGCCGGAATTATCTTTCGCTGTAAAATACCTCGATTGCCACTGCGGAATTGTTCTTACCGCCAGCCATAACCCGCCGGAATATAACGGCTACAAAGTTTACTGGCAGGATGGCGGCCAACTGGTTCCTCCTCATGATGCCAATCTTATTGAGAAGATCAACAATCTTAAGTATGAAAAGATCAATTTCAAGGCAAAACCTGAATTCATTCAGAAAATAGATACTAAAGTAGATAAAGCTTTCGCGGAAGCTTCTTTGAAAAATGGCAGTTTTGATACGCCTGCTTCAGCAAAAAAAGAGCTGAGCATTGTCTTCACTTCCCTCCACGGAACTTCTATTACCATGGTTCCTGATGTGCTGGAAAAGGCAGGCTTTACCAATGTTCATATCGTTCAGGAACAAAAAGTTCCCGACGGGAATTTCCCGACTGTGGAATCTCCGAACCCGGAAGAACCGGCAGCCCTCAAATTGGCCCTCGAACTGGCTGAAGAAAAAAATGCGGATATCGTGATCGGGACCGATCCAGACTGTGACCGGCTGGGAGTCGCCGTTCGCAATCTCGACGGAGAAATGACGTTGCTCAATGGAAACCAGACCATGTTGATGATGACCTGGTTCCTGCTGGAACAATGGAAGAAAGAAGGCAAAATAGACGGCAATGAATTTGTGGCGTCTACCATCGTTTCCACTCCAATGATGAAGAATATCGTCGAAGCTTACAATGTGCAATACCATGAAGTACTAACCGGCTTCAAATGGATCGCCAAACTCATTAAAGATCACCCCGAACTTGACTTCGTTGGTGGCGGTGAAGAAAGTTTCGGTTTTATGGTCGGTGATTTTGTAAGAGATAAAGATGCCGTGACCTCTACCCTACTTGCCTGCGAAATCGCAGCTCAAATGAAAGGAAAAGGCAGCTCTTTTTACGAAAAACTACTTGAGCTATATGTAGAGTTCGGACTTTACAAGGAAGAGCTGATCTCTCTCGTCAAGAAAGGGATCGAAGGGGAAGCCGAGATTAAGCAAATGCTCGTGGACCTTCGGGAGAAACCATGGAAGGAGATCGATGGTGAAAAAGTGGTATTGATCGAAGACTATCAGGCTTCTACCTCAAAAAATCTTCAGACAGGTTCCGAAGAGAAGATCGATATTCCGAAGTCGAACGTATTGATCTACTATACCGAAGACGGCACAAAGATCGCCGCCCGTCCCAGCGGAACCGAGCCCAAGATCAAATTCTATATTAGTGTGAATGCGAATCTTGGTTCTACAGAAGATTTTAATGCTGAAAATCAAAAGCTTTCAGAAAAAATTGCCCGTATCAAGGCAGAATTACAACTGGGCTAAGGCTCAACATTTATGACCTATTTTAAAAAAATCCTTCAGTTCGCGCTGCCCTACAAGAGATTCGCGATCCTGAACATTATTTGTAATATTTTTTACGCGCTTTTCAGCACTCTTTCATTTATCGCTTTAATTCCGGTGATCAATGTGCTTTTTGACGAGAACCAGCGGGTTAATAAGCGTCCTATCTGGGATGGCGTTGGACACGTTAAGGATTATGCCGTTGATTATTTTAATTTTTACGTGAGCCAGCGGGTGAGTGAAAATGAAGTTTCAGCGCTTATTTTTATCTGCGGAATCGTGGTTTTGCTGTTTTTCCTTAAGAACCTCTTCGCCTATCTTGCAGCCTTTTTTATCACCTTCCTTCGGAATGGAGTTCTAAGGGATGTGCGCGATGCCTTGTATTTTAAGATACTTGATCTGCCGGTGTCTTATTTTTCAGAAAAACGAAAAGGAGACACTATTTCGCGTATCACGGCCGATGTTAATGAAGTGCAGAATTCCTTCCTTTCTATCCTGGAAATGGTAGTAAGGGAACCACTCACCATCATTTTCACGATCGTGGCTATGCTGATGATGAGTGCGAAATTGACGCTTTTTGTTTTTATTTTTCTTCCGGTTTCGGGCTTTATAATTTCCCTCATCGGAAAAAAACTGAAAAAGCAGTCCCACCTGGCACAGGAAGAAAATGGTCATTTTTTATCGATTGTTGAAGAAACTCTTTCCAGCCTGAAGATCATTAAGGGCTTCAATGCTGAAAGGAAATTCCAGGGAAAATTCCAGGAATCTACCAACCGACTTAACAATATCCTGAACCAGCTTATCAACCGCCAGAACATGGCCTCTCCTACCAGTGAATTTCTCGGCATCTTCGTGATCGTGATCATTCTCTGGTTCGGCGGAAACATGGTTTTGGTTGAAGGTACGCTTGGAGCAGCCACTTTTATAGCATTTTTGGGCTTGGCTTACAACATTCTTACGCCCGCCAAGCAGATCTCCAAGGCTTCCTACAGTGTAAAAAAGGGAAATGCAGCCGCAGAGCGGATCTTACAGGTTTTGGAAACACCTTCCAATCTCACCGATGCACCCGATGCAGTTGAGAAAGAAAGCTTCAAAGAAGCCATAGAAATCGAGAATATCGACTTTAGGTATGAAGATGAAAATGTCCTGAAGAATTTTAGCGTAAAAGTCAAAAAAGGACAAACTGTAGCTTTGGTCGGGCAATCGGGCAGCGGAAAATCAACTATCGCAAACCTTATCACCCGTTTTTACGATGTGAATGAAGGAGCCATAAAAATAGATGGCATTGATATTCGGCAAATTTCGAAGTTTTCTTTGCGCGGCTTGATGGGCCTTGTAACGCAGGATTCCATTCTTTTTAACGATAGCATTCGGAATAATGTGGCCCTGGGAAAAGATAATGCCACCGATGAAGAAATCATTGAAGCCCTAAAAATTGCCAATGCCTGGGAATTTGTGAAGGATCTGCCAAGGCAACTGGACACCAATATTGGCGACAGCGGAAACAAATTAAGCGGCGGCCAGAAGCAACGTCTTTCCATAGCCCGCGCCGTACTCAAAAATCCGCCGATCATGATATTGGACGAAGCGACTTCAGCTTTGGATACACAGAGTGAAAAACTGGTTCAGAAGGCGCTGGAAAATATGATGATGAACCGGACCTCGGTAGTGATCGCACACCGTCTTTCCACGATCCAAAATGCCGATCAGATCATAGTGATGCATCGCGGCGAGATCGTGGAACAGGGAAAACACGACGAGCTTCTCAGCAAAAAAGGAACTTACCAGAAACTTGTAGAAATGCAGTCTTTTGATTAAGGAAATAAAAAAATGGATGAAGTAGGTTCATCCATTTTTATCGAAAAATTATTTCCATTTTTGGGGCGAATGAAAATAAAAGATTTAAATATTTTGAGTTGGGGCAAAAAATAGGTTTAAATCCTTTTCATAGTTTAAAGATAGTATTTAAGTTCGATTATGCAAAGAAAAATTGCATTTAATCATCAAAAAAAGCATTTAATCGATTTTAATATCTATTTCTTACATTGTTTTCGCACAAAATTCTCCCCCCGGCTCAGTCCAACTTCTTAATAAGGATTTTATACCTTTAGCGCCATTACTGGGGAGAGAGCTATCTCCCTACAAGCATTTTAGCAGTTGCCGAATTCCGAAGATCAACTCATACAACGCCTGCAAGAGGAGAAAACCTCCCAGGAAGCCTTTAAAGAGCTATTGTCTCTTTACAAGGAGCGGCTCTATTGGCATATCCGGAATATGGTCAAGAATCATGAAGATACTCACGATGTGCTGCAGAACACCTTTCTGAAGATCTACCGGAATATCCATAAGTTCAGAGGTGAAAGCCAGTTGTTCTCCTGGATGTACCGCATCGCCACCAACGAGGCCATCAGTTTTCTCAATAAGCAGGCAAAAATGAGACAAATCACTTCGGAAGAATTGCAGCACCAGTTGATCGAAAACCTTGAAAGCGACGTCTATTTTGAAGGAGACGAAATTCAGCTGAAATTACAGCGGGCAATCGCCACGCTTCCGGAGCGGCAACAACAGGTTTTTAACATGAAATATTTCCAGGAACTAAAATATCGCGAAATTGCAGAGATCCTGGAAACCAGTGAAGGAGCGCTAAAGGCCTCCTATCATCTCGCAGTGAAGAAAATTGAAGGATTTTTAAAAAGTAATTAAACCTTTCAGGAATTGCTCAGTCAAATAAGCAAATGAAACAGAATAATTTACCATATCGTAAAAATCCGGGATTCAAGATCCCTGATGATTTCTTTGCCGGATTCGAGCAGGAAATGATGGATTTGGTAAATGCTCCTGATTCTTTGAAAACCGATGAGCTGAACCAAATGAAAGGTACAGGATTTAAAGTTCCTGCTGGTTATTTTGAGAATTTTGAGGAAGAATTTATTAAGAAAAATAATAGAAAGTCTGGGCGTATCATCTCGCTCTTCAACAGGAAGAATTTATTGTATGCTGCTTCTGTTGCTGCCATTTTCATCGGGATTTTAAGTACCATTTATTTTCACCGGCAGCCCGAGGCCAGCTGGGATAATGTTCAATTATCGGCACTGGAAGATTACCTTTCTGAAAGCTATGACGACGGACTTATTGAAATTAATACCGCAGGTGCATCCTCTTCCCTTTTTGAGAATAATTATTTGGTAGACGAAAATGACTTTGAGGAGGTAAACCCCGATGCCGCCTTAGATTACCTGAATGAAAATATGGATGACCCCGACTACATATTCGAATAACATGAAAAACTATCTTTTAATCCTGTTCCTATTCTTCGGAATAGGGCAATCTCAGGCCCAGAACAAAGACAGGGAAGCCGAAAAGGAGCGCATCAAGGCTCTCAAAACGGCTTTCATTACTCAGGAAATGGAATTGAACAATCAAGAAGCCAAGAAATTCTGGCCCATTTATGACCAGTATGAAGCCAAACGCAGAGATCTGTTCCATAGAGAACACATTGATTTCAGCAATCTGAGCTGTATGACCGCAGAGGAGGCTGAAGCGCAGCTTCAGGAATTCGTAGAGATTGAAAAAGAAGAATACCTTCTGAAGAAAAAATTATTCGCTGATCTTAAACAGATCTTTACGGCGAAAGAGATCGTCAAATTACAAAAACTCGAAGACGAATTTCATAGGAAATTGATAAGAGAATACCGCCATAAGAGACAAAAACAAAACTCCGGCAACAGCAAATAACAGGAGTAAAAAGAAGCTTTAATTAGTTTTTGGTTAGTTAGAAGCAGAATTCCGGGGACCGTCGAGGTTTTCCGGAAATCCCTTTTTTAGACCTACCGGAAGTGTAGTTTTGCGATCTTTCCTTTTCCGGCCGCAAAGGCAGTGGAATCATCTACGAAGCGAAGCGTGTAAAAACCTTCCTTTGAAAGCTCCTTCCAGTTCTTGCCGCCATCATGGCTATAGGAAATTCCTGTAAAGCCAACCGCTACGAGCTCCTGCGCATCAGCATTGGGCACATAACGAACAGAACTTTTGTAGCCTGGATCTTCCCCATCGGCTACCAGTTGCCAGCTCTGGCCACCATCAGAAGTGACTGCCTTATTTGCCGAATTTTCTTCAGGTTTTGTATAATCTCCTCCAATCACAAAGCCATTTTTTTCATCGTAAAAAGCGATGCTGTAAGGGCCGGTAGTCTCTTTTCCTTCTACCAAAGGGAGAGCAAGAACTTCCCAATTTTGTCCTTTATCTGGTGAAAAGAAGATGCGGGACTTCACTCCTCCCGATATGATCCAGGTCTTCTCCCCTACAATGGCAATATTGGAATTACTCGCTGCGAAGGCTGCTTCTCCCTCATAGGCATGAGGTAAAGCAGCGCAATCAAGTTTTTTCCAGGTCGCTCCGCCATCGCGGGTAATAATCACTGAAAGGCAGCCCTCCATCGAATCTCCCATCGCGATCCCCTCCTGGTCGTTCCAAAAGGCCATGGAATCGTAAAAAACCTTTTCCCCATTTTCTTCATACACCAGTTTCATTTCGCCATTGTCGCCCGTCTTATAGAGCAAAGCCGGATTTCCTGCACTAAGCATGAAGAAATCGTTAGCGGTGCTTGCTACGGCGCGAAATTCGGGTTTTTGGGAATCGTAGGTCTGCGTATTGGTCTTCCACTTTCCGGTTGAGGAATTGTACAAGCCATACTTGCCATTGCTGCCGGCAAAAGCCAGGTTCTTCCCTATTACCTCAATGGCCCTCACGTTCAGTGAGTCATCCTTCAATAATTCTTCGACTTCTACTTCGGAAAAAGCAGTTCGTTTTTGTGGAATTTCAGCCGTTGGTTTCTGCTTCTGTTTATGGTCAGATTTGCAGGCAATGATCAGGAATACAGAAAGGAAAAGCAGTTTTCTCATCTTCAGAATTTATTCAAAGATAAATTTTTCCGTAGCAAAAAAGCCTACCTTTGCACTCCTAAAATTTTTTTATGCGCTTACACAGAAATCTGGTCTTCGCGACTATTGATGCACTTTCTGAGATCTTTAATGAAGGAAACTATGCCGATAAGGTCATCGAAAAGACCTTGAAAAGAGATAAAAGATGGGGTTCCAGAGACCGCAGTTTCATCGCCGAAACCACCTATGATATTGTACGATGGAAACGTCTGTATGCCGAAATTGCTGAAGTTAAGGCACCTTTTTCCCGCGAGAATCTTTTCCGGATGTTCGCCGTTTGGGCAACCTTGCGCGGCATTCAGTTACCAGACTGGAAACAGATCGAACCTACGCCCACCCGCCGTATAAAAGGAAAATTCGATGCCCTGAGTAAGATCAGAAAATTCCGCGAGTCTATTCCCGACTGGCTAGACGAGATGGGAGTTAAGGAACTGGGTGAGAAAACCTGGGAAAAAGAGATTCACGCCCTTAACGAGCAGGCGCCGGTAGTGCTGCGTGTCAATACCCTGAAAACGAATCGTGAGGAACTGCAAAAGCTACTGCGGGAAGAAGAAATAGAAGCCAATGTTGTGAAAAATCATCCTGAAGCTCTGGAGCTGAAGGAAAGAGCTAACGTTTTTAAAACTCAAGCTTTTCGCGATGGATATTTTGAAGTGCAGGATGCCTCTTCGCAACTGGTCGCGCATTTTCTGGATGTACAACCGGGAATGCGGGTGGTAGATACCTGTGCGGGAGCAGGCGGCAAATCGCTGCACCTCGCTGCCCTCATGGAAAATAAAGGGCAGATCATTGCGCTTGATATCTACGGAAATAAACTAAAGGAACTAAAGCGCCGTGCAAAGCGTGCCGGTGCTCATAATATTGAAACCCGGGACATCGACTCGACCAAGGTCATCAAAAAACTTTACGGCAGTGCAGATCGCGTGCTTATTGACGCTCCCTGTAGCGGACTTGGCGTATTGAGCCGTAATCCCGACGCCAAATGGAAACTTCAACCGGAATTTGTGGAGAATCTGAAGCAGAAGCAGCAGGAGATCCTTGCACAGTATTCCAGGTTGGTGAAGCCAGGCGGAAAACTGGTGTATGCCACCTGTTCCGTTTTGCCTTCAGAAAACCAGGCGCAGGTAGAGAAGTTCCTGGCTTCCGAAGAAGGGAAAGATTTCACTCTCGCAGAAGACCGCAAGATCCTTTCCTCTGAAACCGGTTACGACGGCTTCTACATGGCTTCACTTGAAAGGAAGAAATAGTAGAGAAACCCATAATTTCACAGAAGAGCCGGCCGGAACAATTTCAGCCGGCTCTTTTCATTTTACCAACTTTTCTTTTCATGGTTTAACGCTATTTAATCTCTTAAAAATCCTAAATTTGCTATTCAACAACAACACAAAACTATAGCGAATGATCCTTTTCTTCGGAACCCAAGCCACTAAGGTGTATGCAGTTGAAACGCATACTTACCTCTCGGCGCAAGATATATCAAAGCTGGACTGGCTTTTTGGCGACGCACAACAACTGAATAAATCTGCTCTGGCAGATTTTTTTGTTGGTCCCCGTGCCGCCATGGTCACTCCATGGAGTACCAATGCTGTGGAGATAACCCAGAACATGGGTATTAAAGGCATTATCAGGATCGAGGAATTCCTGAAAGTGGATCGGCATTTTCACGATTACGATCCCATGCTCTCCCAGAAATATGAAGGTCTGGATCAGGATATTTTTGATATTCATATCAATCCGCAGCCCATCATCGAGGTAGATGATATTAAAGCTTTTAACGAACAGGAAGGGCTGGCACTAAATATTGAAGAAATTGCCTATCTACAGGGACTGGCACAGAAACTTGGAAGAAAACTTACCGACTCTGAGGTTTTTGGGTTTTCCCAGGTGAATTCAGAACATTGCCGCCATAAGATCTTCAATGGGCAGTTTGTGATCGATGGCAAAGAAAAACCAACTTCCCTTTTTAAACTTATCAGAAAAACTTCGGAAGAGAACCCGAATGAAATAGTTTCGGCTTATAAAGATAATGTTGCTTTTATCAACGGGCCCAGAGTAGAACAATTCGCACCAAAATCGGCCGATATTCCCGATTTTTACAGGGCTCTTGATTTCGACTCGGTAATCTCGCTAAAGGCTGAAACTCATAATTTCCCGACTACGGTAGAACCCTTTAACGGAGCGGCTACCGGAAGTGGTGGTGAGATCCGCGACAGGCTTGCGGGAGGAAAAGGTTCTCTACCTTTGGCGGGAACCGCGGTTTACATGACTTCCTATTCCCGGCTGGAAAAAGAAGGGCGAAATTGGGAAAATGCAATGCAGGAGCGCGAATGGCTCTACCAAACGCCCATGGATATTCTTATAAAAGCCTCCAACGGTGCTTCTGATTTTGGCAATAAATTCGGTCAACCTCTTATCGCAGGGTCTGTGCTCACTTTTGAACATGCAGAACACAACAGGAAACTGGGTTATGACAAAGTGATTATGCTTGCCGGCGGTGTTGGCTACGGAAAAGCTGACCAGGCCAAAAAAGATATTCCAAAGAAAGGAGATAAAATCGTAGTGCTGGGAGGCGAGAACTACCGAATTGGCATGGGTGGCGCCGCAGTTTCTTCCGCAGATACAGGCGAATTTGGCAGTGGCATTGAACTGAACGCGATCCAGAGAGCCAACCCCGAAATGCAGAAACGTGCTGCCAATGCAGTACGCGGCATGGTAGAAAGCGATG
>JBAWAB010000113.1:0-4515 GCA_049589035.1 Salegentibacter sp. | reverse complement strand
GAGACAACTCAAAAGAGCGCTGATCTATCGCAGGCTGCACCGCATTTTCCTGATGCTCATGTTCGCATCGATGCCGGTTACCCTGCTTCAACTCGTTTTATCATAACTTATCGTGCACTTTGGTATGCTCACCCTTATTCCAGTCGGTGAGAATATCGGTAGCAACGGCGGCGCCGCTTCCACAGGCTATGGCATATTGACTGCGCCACCCGGCTAAAGTTCCCGCCACATAAAGATCTGGCAAGACCAGGTGATCTTCATTTTTTAGCTGAATTCGGTTTTTGGAAGCCTTGGCTTTTTTATGCGGAATCACAAATCCCTCGAGGCCTTTTATTCTGAAGTTATCAGAATATCCGAGTGCTACCACCACTTTCCGGGCAGTATAGGTTCTCTTATTGGTCACTACGCTGAAGCCTTCTACCAGCTGAAGGATCTCCTTTACCTTTTCCTTTTCGATCTGCTGCAATTGCGGATAGAGCTTTTTCAGCTGCTTCGGCCCCTCTTTCAGCACGTCTTCGCCCTTAGTCCCGGGCGGCAGGCCAAGAACATTATTAAAAAGAGCCGATTGAAGATCTGATGCTTTCTGATGCAGTATGATACCCGCTTTTTTATCCTTCGCGAAAGACTTTTCGAGGGCAGAGCCAATCACCAAAGCACAAGACATTCCTGCGGCACCACCTCCTACTACGAGCACATCAAAATCCATAGCTTCAGCTTTTTTGTTTTTCTGAAATGGTCCTGGAAATAAGCAAAATCACCATGAGGACGATGACGCAAAGGCTACCCAAAATGGCCAATAAAGCCTTGGCGCTATTACCTTCCATCAAGGAATTGAAATCCAGAATAGTAAAATTATAGCCAATCAAAGCGATGGCAAAAAGAATGATGGTATATAAAAAATACTTCATGAGAATAAGCTCTGTATGTTAGCGGCGAAGAGTTTCACGGCAATTGCCAGCAAAATTACACCAAATATTTTACGAATTACATTGATCCCCTGGCTCCCCAGGATGCGTTCTATCTTTCCGGAGCCTTTGAGAACAAGATATACAAAGATAATATTGATAACTATAGCAACAATAATATTCAGCGTTTGATATTCAGCTCTCAGCGAAAGAATTGAGGTCATGGTACCCGCCCCCGCGATGAGTGGAAAGGCTAAAGGCACTATAGAGGCTGTTTCGGGCTCATCATCTTTGTATAAACTGATCCCGAGAATCATCTCCAGCGCCAGGAAAAAAAGAATGAATGCACCCGCCACGGCGAAGGAGTTAACATCAATCCCGATAAGATTGAGGATCTCCTTTCCCAGAAACAGAAAAACAATCATTAGTAAGCCCGCCACCAGCGAAGCTTTTTCACTCTGAATATGACCTGCTTTTCTACGCAGATCGATAATAATGGGGATACCCCCAATGATGTCTATCACCGCAAAAAGTACCATACTCGCGGCAAACACTTCCTTAAAATTAAATGTGCTAAACATGGCCTTAAATTTTGCGCAAAATTAGTTTTTAAAAACAGGGCAACAAGGCTTTGATTCTTAAATATTTCCCTAAAATCACTTATTCTTTTTCTATATAAAATTATCTTTGCAGCATGTTTCAAATAGGAAAAACCATAGTTTCAGAAGAGATCATCGACAATGATTTTGTGTGCAATCTTTCAGCCTGTAAAGGTGCCTGCTGTATTGACGGCGATGCCGGGGCGCCTGTAGAACCTGAAGAGACTAAAATCCTCCGGGAAATATACCCGAAGGTCAAACCCTTTTTGAGGGACAAAGGCATTGAAGCGATTGAAGCGCAGGGAACTTTTATAGAAACCGAAAATGGCGAATATGAAACTCCCCTGATTGACGAAGCAGACTGTGCATACGTGATATTCGACAATAAAGGCACCGCCCTCTGCGGAATTGAAGAGGCCTATAACAAAGGTGTGATCGACTGGAAAAAACCCGTTTCCTGTCACCTCTATCCGGTAAGGGTACAGGATTATTCAGAATTTTCGGCTATTAACTATCATAAATGGCACATCTGCGACGATGCCTGTAGCCTTGGGGCTGAACTCCAGGTTCCGGTCTATCGCTTCGTAAAAGATGCCCTTATCCGTAAATTTGGAGAAGACTGGTATGGTGAACTTGAAAAGGTTGCGCAAAAAATTAAGGAATAACCCCCAGTCTTATTAGCCTGTTTTTGATACTTCAGCTGAAATTGCTGAAAGAATTATCAGTATCTTTCATTTCCGGCCAAAGTCAGATTTATTCGGGAATACTGCCTCTCTCCGGAACCCCACTTCTTTACCTCGTAAGCATGTACATTATTGTTACCCTCTTCCCTTCCGGAATCCTTTCCGAAGGAACGAGCAAGAAAATAATGGCTGTTTTGAACCTGAAAGCCGCTGAAAACAGTTACGGAACTATTGCCCCCTTTATTTTAACTCCAGAACTCAACAGATTTTTTCTGATAATGAAAAATTCCGGCAGGAGCCGTATGATGAAGTCCTCTTAATGGCAGATTTCGTTCTCCTTTTCTCCCGTAAACAGGAAAACAAAGAGATCTGCAAGTTAGCCGTTCCCGCCGGAAGATATTGCAGCAGCAGGGAATCCTGCATAAAAAAGCCGCCGAAATTAAATTTCGGCGGCTTTGGTTGTTTCCATTACATTGGCTTATCTAAAACCAGGCACTCCAGGGAATTCTGGAAAGTACCAGGATCAATGCGATTGTATAGAAAATAGACAATACCTTGTATTTAGGCTTGGAAGTAAGCTTAGACTTATGCTTCGAATAGCCAATGGTAATAAGGGCTATTGCAATGATCATTATCAGCGGATGCTCCACGTTGTAAAGCCTGTAGGTGGCATTCTTCATGACGCCGCCCATTCCAACTTCTCTGAACATCCCAAAATAAGGTGCCACAAAATAAAGCACCACTCCTATCAACAACTGAATGTGCGACACAATCAGCGTAAATAAAGAGATCCTGAAGCTAAAAGCTCCGTATTCCCTGTTGCTGAAATAACCGATGAGCGCATTGACAGTAGCAATAATCAAAATTGTAACCACAAGATATGCCCAGTAGGAATGTAGAAAAAGAACAGTGTTGTACATAGTTTTTATTTAAGGGACGAATTTACAAATAATTTAATTCAGAGACACAGGTTCTTATTCCCAGCGATTTTCAGCGGGCTGACCTCCCCAGATTAGAGTTGCCAGGTATGGATTATCAATAAAAGGATTACGATTGCCCTGTGCTCCTTCTATCACATTATTCCTTTGCATCTCGAGGATAGAAACAGGATCTTCACGGTTCCATTTTAAAAACAGGTCCAGAGAACCTACTTCATCAAAGCTGTCACCATAGCTCAGGTTGACATACATCACCATACGCGCAACATCTCCTCTCCAGTCATCACCAGGATACCACTTATTACCATCTACGAGATGATAGTTTCCGCTACCATCGGTATAAGGATAGTTCAGCCTTTCAGAATTAACATTAATATCGGCCACTCGCATATGATGCAAATCATTTGCGGCCTCATCATGATCTAATTTTGACTGCGGGTATATATGCTCTGTATTATATGTTTCTCCAGCGGCTGGTGGTTCATGCAACTGATATTCATCATCTGGCCTGCTTTCCCCGGAATACATCAAGATAACCCTGCTTGGATCATTAGGGTCGGCATCGGCATCATACAGATAGTCATGCCTGTCCTGATACACAAGATGAGTGGTATGCATTTCATTGGTAAAAGTTGAAAGCACCTCATAGGCTACGGTTCCTCCTACGGTCGGAATAGCAACATCACTATAGTAATCCTGAAGATCGGAAGGAATATTGAAGCTAATCGCTTCAACTATCGTAACGGTTACCGTAGCAGTAGAGCAGGTAGCTTCAGGGTCATCATCACAAATAGTGTAGATGAAAGTAGCATCTCCAACAAATCCGGCCTGTGGTGTAAAAGTCACCGTACCATCTTCATTGAGCTTAACGGTACCGTTTTCTGCATCATCTACTGAGGTAAGAACTGCATCATCAGTAAGATCATCATTGTTCAGTAAATTATCCAGAGTGACCTCGGTTGTACCCGAAGATAGAACTACAGCGTCGGCTTCGGCCTTTGGAGAACCTTCATCTACAACATTCATCGTTATAGTAGCAGTGGAACAGTTAGGGGTTTCATCATCATCGCATATGGTATAGGTGAAAGTATCTTCTCCCGAAAAACCTGTATTAGGCACATAGCTAATAGAACCGTCTTCCTCTAATGTAACTTTCGCATTGCCGGTATCCCCCGAAACCTCAGTGACCTGAGCATTGTCTTTTACATCATCATTCGTTAGATAATTACTGATAGTATAGCTTTCGTTCTCCGGGGTCTGGTACGAATCATTAACAGCAACAGGATCTCCGGCATCGGAAACCTTAATAAGAACGCTCCCATTTGAACAATTTGGCGGAATCTCTGCATCACAAAGCGTATAATTAAAACTATCCTCCCCAATAAAATCT
>JBAWAB010000112.1:0-4746 GCA_049589035.1 Salegentibacter sp. | reverse complement strand
CGGGTCACTACCTGGTTGATCCGGTTATCATCGACGATCAGGATCTTCTTAAAACGGCCTCGCATTTCCATGAAATCGGGTGCTTCGCCGTTTATCTCGTTCTCTTCCTGATGTTCGGTATCGATCTCAAAACTAATACTGAAGCTGAAGCAGGAACCTTTCCCTTCTTCACTCTTCAGGTGGATCTTAGATTTGAATAACAGCAGTAATTTCTTCACGATAGGAAGTCCCAGCCCTGTTCCCTGGTAGGTGTAGTCGGCAGCCCGAAGCTGAGAGAATTCCTCGAATATCTCCTTTTGTTTGTTCTTCGGAATTCCGAAGCCGTCGTCTTCTACTTCAAAAAGGATCCTGCAGGACTTTTCACCGTGACCCTGAAGGAAGGCCCGCAGGTAAATATTTCCCCTTTCGGTGAATTTGATCGCGTTTCCCACCAGATTCATCAGCACCTGTGACAGCCGCACCGAATCTCCCACGAGATTTTGGGGGATTTCAGGATCGATGATCAGGTGCATCTCGTTGCTGTTCTGAAGTCTTCGGAATTCAAATGTATTCAGAATGCTCTGCATCAAATCGGGCAGATGAAAATTGGTGTTTTCAAGTTTTACCAGGTCCGATTCCATTTTGTTCATTTGCAGAACATCGTTGATTAGAGCCAGTAAATAATCTGCAGAGAATTTAAGAGCCTTGAGGTCACTGTGATGTCCCTTCAGCTTTTCATCTTCCATTAACAATGATGTCAGGCCAATTACCCCGTATAGCGGAGTTCGTAATTCATGGCTAACTGTGGAAAAGAACTTCGTTTTTAGTACCGAAAGCCGTTCCGCTTTTTCCTTAGCCTCCGTCAGTTGCTCGTTCTTGGCCCGTAGCTCCCTGATCAATACTCTGCGTGCCCTGTTAATGCGGAAGAGCACAAGGAGAATAATGAGCAGCACCAGAGAAGAAATGATCATGACGATCATTTTCTCATTGGCTTCCTTTATCATTTGGTCCTGGTACAGATGCTCCTTTTGGGCCAGCTCCAGGTTCCTCTCATACTCATTGACGTTGAACCTGGCATTGGCAGCCTCTATCTGGCTTAGCCTGTCACGTTGATATAATTTTGAGTTGTATTCGTTGTATTTTAGCAGAGCATCATACGCCCGGGCATGTTCGCCTTCTTTGTGCAGCAATTCCGAATAATCCTTATATACCAGGGAAGCCGGCAGAAGCAGAGAGTCTTTTTCTGCAATTTGGGCCGCATTTTGAAAATAGAATCCAGCCGAATCGATCTCCCCTTTCTTCGAAAAATACTCTCCCATTAACATGAGTAGCTGGGAATAGGTCTCTTGATCTTTAGAACCTCCAATCTCTTTCAGTGATTCCTTCAGATAAGGATAGGCCTTGTCTGCCTTGTTCTCATCAAGATAAGTCCAACCAATATTGATCTTTGGCACCACCGATTCTTCCTCGATACTCAACTTCTTAGAAAGATCTATGACCTTGTTGTAATAGGCGATTCCTTTTTCGCGGGTGGAGTCCAGGGAGCTGTAGATATTCCCCAAATTATTATAGGACCAGAGAATAAGAGTGTCGTTCTCCGATTTCTGCGCCCACTTCAGCGCATATTCGTAATTTTTCAGGGCCCTGAGGGTATCCTGGAGATCTTCATAGGCGACACCCAGGAAATTGTGTCCGTGATAGTGATAGTAAGGATTATGGACTTTTTTGGCTTCCTCTAGGAGCAACATAGCATCTTCGATACCGGCCTCATAGTCATACTCGCCCATTTCTTTGGCAGTCTTCTTAGTAAGGTCTTCCAGGCATCCTATTGTGCTCGAATTCTTTTGCTGGGCATAGCCGGAAGCAAAAAAAAGGAAAAGAAAAAGACACGAAAAGTAATTTTTCACAGATGTGTTTGCTGATTTGGGGTCGAAAAAATCTTTGAAATGTACGCTATTTCCAGCAATAGAGCAAATTTTTCACAATGAAGACCCCGATCCTTTATAGATTGGATGTCTGCACATTCCATTTCTATCACTTATATTTGAAAAAAGACGTCTTTTCTGCATTATGCCCGAAGCCCTAAAACCTCAAATCATACAATTACCGAACGCGGAACTGCTGTATTTTAATGACTTCCTCGAAAAATCCGTTGCCGACTTTTACTTCAAAAAGCTTCTTACGGAAACTCCCTGGGGACAGGACAAGATTAAACTCTTCGGAAAGGAACACCTGCAGCCAAGGCTCACGGCGCTGTATGCAAGTAATGAAAAACCTTACTCCTACTCCGGAATTAGCATGAATCCCGAAGGATTTTCCGAAGAACTACTAACGATTAAAAAACAGGTCGAAAAAGTCTGTCATATGGAATTCACCACCTGTCTCATGAACCTGTATCGCGACGGGCGAGACAGCATGGGCTGGCATTCTGATGATGAAAAAGAACTGGGAAAGAACCCGGTGATCGCATCAGTCTCTCTGGGGGCAGAACGGTTGTTCAAATTGAAACATAAAGAGGATAAAATCCAGAAATTTGATATTACTCCCGCTCATGGCAGCCTGCTGGTAATGAAGGGGAAAACGCAGCAATTCTGGAAACATCAGGTTCCAAAGACCAAAAAAGAAAAAGGCCAGAGAATTAACCTGACCTTTAGAAGAATTGTATAGAAAAAAATCTTAGCTGTAGATCTCGTTCAGAACCTCTGCCAGCCTGATTCCTCCTTTTTGAATTTGTTGCAGTACCAGTGGAAACTCCTGATACATATATTCGTATCCAAGCTTATCTCCCGGCTTTACCGATTCATATAATTTTTTGACTATAGTTCTGGATTCATCAACCCAGTCCAGCAGCTCTCCTTTTTGGATGTCTTTTATCTCTTTTCTAGTAAGTTCTTTGGTATTGTGAGCAAGTTCGGTGTAGCTCATCTTGTAGGTATCCAGCATGTTACTGTCCCAAACGCGGTGAATATTGGATCCTCCTCCAAACCATCTCACCTGTATGTCATTTCCGCCTTTGTCTTCAGAATGGCCTACATGAAAAGGCTGATGAAGGTCGCCCATAAAATGCACCAGCATCTTCAGATAAAAACGCTTATCTTCAACACTGGAATTCGGATCTTTCAGGACTTCCTCACACTTTCTTATGGCCTGTACCAGGTCTCCTTTGGGATTGGCTTTCTCAGGATTATAATGCTCTTCGTCGTCTGGAATATTCACATAGTGCCACGGGCTAAATTTTCTCATTTCGGGATCACTCTTAATATCATCAGCATAATTGGCAACAAAAGCCAGGCTTCTGCCTTCAAGAAGTTTCTCTATTGCCTTCTTTGCTTTAGGGGAAAGATATTTTTCTGCTACTTCGGCTGTAGCGCGGTGACCTGTTTTTCCCCAGTCTGTAGAAGAAGCAAAAGCAGCATTGAAAGACAGGAAGAAAACGCCTATAAACAGTAGTATTCTCATTTTAGAATTGTTTTTTGCAAATATAGCCAAGAGAGGCATACTTTCATGTTAATTTTTGACAGCCTAAAAAAAGAATACGATATATTTATGATATCATATTCACATCAACTAATCCTTTTTTATCATGTCTTCGGAAAAAAACCTTCAGCCCTCCAATGGTTATTTCATGCTGTTTTTGTTCCTTATCCTCTTCTTCGGAAGCATCCTGGGCTTTGCCCTGGGTTTCAATCCGTGGTTTTTGCTGGGGATATTTCTCGCTATTCTTATCCTGCCGGGCCTTATCCTGGTGAATCCGAATGAATCGCGGGTATTGCTCCTCTTTGGAGATTACAAAGGCACCGTCAAGAAAAACGGACTCTTTTGGGTGAATCCGTTCTATACAAAAAACAAGATCTCCCTGCGCGCCCGGAACTTTGACAGTGAACGCCTGAAGGTGAATGACAAGCTGGGAAACCCGGTAATGATCAGCACCATCCTGGTATGGCGGGTTAAGGATACTTACAAAGCCTCTTTTGATGTGGATATCTTTGAAAATTTTGTCGTGGTACAAACCGACGCAGCAGTAAGAAAACTTGCCAGTATGTATCCTTATGATAATTTTGCCGATGAAGGCCTGGATGAGGAGATCACCTTGCGCTCCAGCGTGAACGAAGTGAGCGATGCCCTGGAAAAGGAACTGGAAGAACGCCTTGAGATCGCCGGCATTGAAGTTCTTGAAGCCAGAATTGGTTATTTGGCCTATGCCAATGAAATTGCCAGTGCAATGTTGAAACGCCAGCAGGCCACGGCCATTGTTGCGGCCCGGCACAAAATCGTGGAAGGAGCCGTGAGCATGGTAGAAATGGCCCTTTCAGAATTAAGTCAGAAAAATATCGTGCAGCTTGATGACGAAAAACGGGCAGCCATGGTGAGTAATTTAATGGTCGTTCTTTGCGGAGACAAAGATGCCACTCCGGTAGTCAACGCGGGAACACTCAATCAATAATCGGCTCTGGTATCTTAATTGCACTAAATATCTCAAATCTAAACTCAGAATTATGAAAAAATTGCTTTTCCTTTTCTTCAGTATCATCGCTGTTCAAAACATTTCGGCACAAGAGGCCTTTCAGGAAAAAGATATTACCGTAAATAAATTTATCGACGGAACCCTTACTACTCCCGCAGCAGGGCAGGCGCGATCACTGGTAATCTTTGTACAGGGCTCGGGACCTACCGACAGAAATGGAAATCAGCCGATGATGAAGAGCGACTTTGCCAAAAAAATCGCCCATCAGCTGGCGGGAAATGACATTGCCTCCTTTCGGTTCG
>JBAWAB010000111.1:0-13770 GCA_049589035.1 Salegentibacter sp. | reverse complement strand
CATTGTGAGAAAGAACTCGCCAATAATACGTGATGCCGTTGGATAAACCAGAAAGTGTAGCGGTAGTGCCAGTAATGCCATTCTGATCTAATACTGTGGTGCTAAAATCACTAAGTTCAGACACCTGGACCTGGTAACTATCTGCTCCGTTAGCAGCAATCCAGCTCAAAGTTTCATCCAAAGCAACATCCGTAGAAAGATCCGAAGGTGCTGACAAAGTTGGAATATCAGCAATAGCCGGAAGAGTTGTAAAGCTCCAGATATCTGATGTACTGCTGCCACCAGCATTCACTGCCGATACTCGCCAGTAATATGTGGTATTATTAGCAAGGTTTACCGGGGTTGCAGTAGTACCGGTCAGTCCGGTTTGGGTATCAATAGGTGTGGCGAAAGTATTGTCCGTAGCGATCTCCAAAGTATAAGTATCTGCTCCGTTAGCAGTACTCCAGCTTAAAGTTTCATTCAAAGCAACATCCGTAGAAAGATCCGAAGGTGCTGACAACACAGGAGCATCTGCAATGGCAGGTACCGTAGTAAAATTCCATATTGGCGAACCCGGGCTATCTCCGCCCGCGTTATGAGAAATAACCCGCCAGTAATAGGTACTATTATTATCAAGTCCTGATACTTGAGCAGATGGTTGTGTTAACCCGGATTGACTATTTACTATGTTATTAAAATTCAGATCTCCGGCTACTTCCAACGTGTAGTTGTCGGCAAATTGAAAAGCTTCCCAACTAATAGTTACAGGAACAGGAACGTCCACAGTCGCATTTTCAGGAGAAGTCAAAACAGGAGCTGGAACTGTAAAGGGATCCGCAAGAGTAGCAATTTCAGCGGGGCTCAACACTTCATTATAGATATAGATATCATCCAGAATTCCCTGAAATCCCCGAAAGTCATTAATTCCTGCCCCTATACTCAGAGGCAATTGATTAATATTAATCCATTGAGGAGAGCTTAAGGTAAGAGAGTTATCTTCTACCCCATTGATGTACATTTTCATAACTGCTCCATCAAAGGTGGCAGCTATATGTACCCAGGTATTACCATCGAAGGGGTAGCTTGTCTGTGATTCTAATCGATAGGTATCCCCCGAGGAGTCCTGATTAAACCTAAAAAATATTTTTCCATCACTCCCAAGGGAAAGTTCATACCCATCAGCATTGGCATATTCCGCCTTTTTTATCAAGTATTGGGTTGCCATTTTTTCCGGTCTTACCCACGCGGCCATAGTGATGGTTTGAGTAATATTAAGCGAAGAACTGTTTGTAACCGTAGCATACTGACTTGCTCCATCGAAATGAAGGGCTGTTCCCGAACCCACATTCACCCAGGAGGATCCTCCATGCGTAGTGCCATCATTTCCATAATCGGAATCATCTTGCAAACTGGTTCCGGAGCCATCGTCTAAAGTCCAATGCGCTACCAACGGAGAGGAAGGATTAGGATCTGAAGTGGTGGCAAATCTCCAGACATCAGACCAGTTGCTGATCCCTGCCGAATTCACAGCCCGTACTTTCCAGTAGTAAGTTGTATTCGCATTGAGGCCGTTAATATATGCAGAAGTCACAGCTATATTATTCTCATCATAAACCGTTGAGGCAAAATTGCTTTCTTCCGAAACCTGCACTTCATAAGAAGTAGCACCCTGAGAGGCATTCCAGGTCAAGCCGGCTGCCAAAGGAACCTCAGAAGTAAGATCTGCCGGCGAACTCAGGACCGGTGGATCCGGTGCCGAATTAGAAGAATTATCAATAGCAAGAACTCCCACTGCTTCTGTATCATTCGAGGCCAAAATCACTATTTCTGAACTGAAATTATCTTTGGTACTGGTGGAGTTATTGTACGTTCCATTTATAAGGGTCCTTTGTGAACCAAAGGAAATATTATCTTTAGAGGATTCCTTATAAAGAATATTACCTCCCCCGTCCTTACTGGTATAAACTACTCTGATCTTGTTACTTGATTCATTGAGGATAGCCACCGGCCTTGTTCCCAGGCCAGATACTTCATGCAAGTTTTCCCAACTGCCTGAAGGATGACGAACCAGCATGGCTATTTCAGGATAACTGCTATTGTCATAGCTTGTTTTAACCGCACAGTAGAGATAACCGTCGGAAGCCATGGATACATTCATATGATCATCTGCCATTCCATGGCCCAGGTTAAGGGCCGACTGGGAAGCAGGAACCTCATCTGATGACCAGGAGCTGGAGTTTGCCCCATCAGTATGAGTTTTAAAACCGAACCTTTTGGTATTCTGGTTTGACCAGAAAACACCAATTTTGCCCTGCAGTGCGATAACGTCACATATGTCATCCCCGCTAATGCCTGAGTATAGGGGTTGTCTGGGACTCCAGATATCATAGGGGGGATTACTCCAGCGCACATAAACATTGTCGGTCTTGTTATAGTCATAATCGGGATCGTAGCTATCGTCATCCCCATCAAAGGCTGCCCACATCTTCCCTGTCCCATCCACATCGATCGTTGCAGTTTCAACATCATCATCAAGCCATATCGAAACGGTAGAACCTCGGTTTGACCAGGGAACATAAGAATTGGAATTGGGGTCATATTCGACGGAAACCAGGTCACCTGATTCCCCGGTAAGTAAGAGTATGTGGACGGTATTTCCCACCACCTTACAATCTGCCTTAGAAAAGGTGCTCGAAGATAGCTTTAGAACACTATTCCAGGAAGTTCCATCCAGTCTCCAGATATATGTTCCACTGGAATTTGGAAGTACCGCCCAATGTTTGCCTTCATATGTCCAGACCTTTGATTGCGGTTTTTCCCCCGTGTTTGTGGAAATAGATACGGGATTCAGATGAGTGATCGACTGAAACCCCTGCTGAGCAGTAACGGTAGAGGTCACCAGCATCGCAAAAACAAGAAAAGAAGTAAAAATTCTCATATCAATTTCCTTGAATTGTTAATAATCCCCTGCTCCGAACAAGTTTCTATGACAGGATTTTTTGAAAATCTATTGTTTTCCATACAACAATCGGGGGATTCTCATCTGGATGCCTGCAGCAGGCATTAAGTATAAATAGGAGTTACTGCTGAATCTTTACCTTTTGGCAAAAATTGAAGAAATATTTTTCTGAAGAGAGGCAAAAGAAAGGCCTATACCTCCTGAAGTTCAACCATTTTCTGAAATTTCGTAGAACTCAACACCAGTTCGTCAAAACAACCTTCATCTACAATTCGTCCTTCGTTGAGAACCAGAATACGATCGGCATTTTTTATAGTTGAGAGCCGGTGAGCGACAATAAGAATGGTAAATTTTCCTTGTAGTTCTTCCAGGCCTTTTTGAATTATTTCCTCTGTTTCAGAATCGAGAGAAGAGGTCGCTTCGTCCAATACCAATATGTCAACATCTTTGTAAAGTTCCCTGGCAATCGAAATTCTCTGTTTTTGGCCTCCACTTAAATTGACACCGTTATTACCCAACATCGTCTGTTCTTTTTCAGGCAATTCTTCAACAAATGAGCTGATAGAGGCCTGGTTCATAGCCCAGTTGAAACGTGCATAGTTTTCTTCATTGGGAGCGGCCCAAAAACTGACATTGTTAAAGATTGTATCATTAAAAACCACTGGTTCCTGTGTGATATAACCTATTCTCTTCTGAAAAGAGGTCATATCTATGGCTCCTGTTTCCAAGCCGTCTATGTACATTTTACCGGAATTCACAGGCATTAAGCCCGAAATCAGGTTGATGAGTGTCGTTTTTCCACTTCCACTTTCACCCACTATGGCTATAGTCTGATTCCTATAGATTTTCAAATTAATGCCTTTCAGTATTTCCTGCCCCAGATAATTGAAATTCACATCCTTTAGTTCCAGTTCACTTCTAAAGCGAACGATCTTCTTTTTCCCACTTTTCTCTTTGGAATCTGCCAGTTCCTGTTCAAAACTGGTCATATTTTCCATTGATCCTGATACTTCAAGAAACTTATTGTAATGGGTTTGAAGCAAGATCATCGCAGAAAGCGCACGGTAGAAAAACAGTAAACTAAGAAGAATACTTCCCAGGGCGCCGTTCATCAATTTCACCTGTATAAGGATTACAATGCTCACAACGACGATGAGAATGGGTTCTCTTATAGAATTTACAATGGATCCAAGATGCCCGATATTCCTGTTGCTTTCTTCTATGAGATGAATGGTGTTTTTGAGTTTTTTATTGTAAAGCTTTATATATCCCGTCGCCTTCAGATATTTAAAATTGGAAACGAATTGTAAAATAAGCCCCTGGTAATGATTACGACCATAGGTCAATTTCCTGGAAGATGCCTTGGTAGCATCGTACAGTCTCTTATATATAAAATTGGTTAACCCTCCACCCACGCAAATAAGCAGTGCAAATTTGGCATCTATAAAAAAAGCAAAGAGCATGTAAACAGTCATTAACGCAATTTGCTGAAAGGATCCAAAATAACTTTGGTAGGCCAATGAAATTCTACTCACTTCACCCGACATCGTATTCTGAATCCTTCCGGCATCAGACATCACAAACGCCTTGTATGACATTTTAGACAACGCATTGGAAAGACTAATCCTGATTATTTTCACAAAATAGCAACGAAGGTTCACCTCATAAATATTACTTATATACTGCACCACTCCTTTCAGGATAAAGAAGAGCGACATTACGGTGAGAATAGTTACCAGATTTAGGCCCAACCCCATACCTTCCATTCCGTCAATCAGGAATCCAAGTTTTCCCAGGCCCGAAGAACCGGCTGATGATGGATCATCAACCATTTTAAGCAGAGGAAGAAACATAGCAAGTCCGAAGCCGTCAAGGATACCCACTGAAATACTTAACCCCATGGCTATAAAAATCCGATAACCTAGCCGATGATGGAAATAAGCGAAACTTTTGAAATACTTCTTAAAGAAAAACCTGAGGTAATTTCTGGTCATAATCGAGTTTTTTTGGAAGGTTGGTTGATGATTCTATACTTTCGATAAGGAGCAAGGCACAGAAAAATGAGGAATATTGGTCCAAGTCTCTTTCAGAACCCAGACCCAGATTACTTTTAGCTTACCTGTTCTGGTCTCCCATAGGAAGAAAAGCTGTGATCCAACAGATCATCGTACATTCTTTGGATTCCTTCTTTTAATCCCACCTGCGGTTTCCAGCCCAGATTTTTAAGCCTGGAGGAATCAGTGAGTTTTTTTGGAGTACCGTCAGCTTTGGCTTTATTGAAGAAGAGTTCCCCTTTAAAACCTGTAATTTCTTTTATTAAGTAAGCGAGATCTTTAATGGAGATATCATTTCCTGTTCCAATGTTCAAATGGGTATTGCGTATACTGTTCCCTTCAGAATACTTCGCAAGTTCAGAAAAATCGATCTTTTCCATAATATATGTACAGGCATTGGCCATATCTTCGCTCCACAGGAATTCTCTCTCAGGTTTTCCACTTCCCCAAATTTCAATTCTCACTCCATCTTCTGTCAGCTCGATCCCGTGCTTTTGAAGGCTAGCCAGTATTTCCGGAAGCTTCGACCTCTCGGTTACGCCTGTTAAAGGAATTTTTGCCACGTTCTTCCGCAGGGCAGCCCAGTCTTTTTCTTCAAGAATGTGCCCCAGATGCATCTTCCTTAGCAATGCAGGAAGAACATGTGACTTCTCCAAATCAAAATTGTCTCCAGGTCCAAAAAGATTGGTTGGCATTACAGAAATAAAGTTCGTTCCATATTGCAGGTTATAACTTTCGCACATTTTGATCCCTGCAATCTTGGCAATGGCATAAGGCTCGTTGGTATATTCCAGACTACCGGTCAGCAAATATTCCTCCTTTATGGGCTGCGGACATATCTTGGGATAAATACAGGTACTTCCCAAAAACATCAATTTTTTTACGCCATGCAGATAACTTTGATGGATCACATGAGTTTGGATCATGAGGTTTTCATAAATGAATTCAGCACGATAAGTATTATTGGCCGTGATACCACCCACTTTTGCAGCCGCCAAAAAAACATACTCAGGCTTTTCTTCCTGAAAGAATTCCTCTACAGCGTGACAGTCGGTAAGATCCAATTCAGAATGGGTTCTATAGATAATATTTTCATATCCTTTCTTTTTTAAGTCCTTAAAAATGGCGCTTCCCACCAATCCAGTATGTCCGGCAATATATATTTTTGAACTCTTGTACATATTATCTAAGATTTAATAGTTATTAAAGATTTCCTGATTAGTATTGAAGATTTTACTCAAAGTAATTAAGCACCTGAAACCCTACTTCTTTCAAATATTGATCGCGCCGCATGAGACCCAGGTCACTTTCGACCATTTCCTTCACCAGGGCCTTAAGGTCATATTCTGCGACCCATCCCAATTTGGTACGGGCCTTCGTGGGATCTCCTATGAGCAAATCAACCTCCGTCGGCCTGAAATATCGCGGATCTACCGCCAAAACTTCTCTGCCTACAGCCACTTGAAAATCTGGATTTGAACAGTATTTCACACAGCCTTTCTCTTCTACTCCTACTCCTGAAAATTCCAGTTCAATGCCAAGTTCAGCAAAAGCCAGGCGGGCAAACTCACGAACGGTAGTGGTCTTGCCTGTCGCTATCACCCAATCTTCCGGAGTTTCTGCCTGTAGAATCATCCACATCATCCGAACATAATCTTTCGCATGGCCCCAGTCACGCTTCGCATCCAGATTTCCCAGATACACCTTATCCTGGAGTCCAAGAGCGATTCTCGCTACCGCCCGGGTGATCTTGCGGGTCACAAAGGTCTCACCCCGCTTGGGAGATTCGTGATTAAAAAGTATTCCGTTACAGGCAAACATGTGATAGGCCTCCCGGTAATTTACCGTCATCCAGTAAGCGTATAATTTGGCCACTGCATAAGGACTGCGCGGATAGAAAGGAGTCGTTTCTGACTGCGGCACTTCCTGTACTTTCCCATAGAGTTCTGAAGTTGAAGCCTGGTAGATCCTGGTTTTCTTTTCCAGTCCTAATAGTCTAACCGCATCCAGGATTCTGAGTGTCCCTATACCATCAGTATTCCCAGTATATTCGGGAATTTCAAACGAAACCTGTACATGGCTCATCGCTGCAAGATTGTAGATTTCATCTGGTTGTATTTGTTGAATTAACCGAATTACCGACGTGCTGTCGGTCATATCACCATAGTGGAGAATGAAGTTACGATGCTCCACATGCGGATCCTGATACAGGTGATCTATCCTCTCGGTATTGAACTGTGAGGAACGCCTTTTAAGACCATGAACAATATAACCTTTACTGAGGAGTAATTCGCTCAGATAGGCACCATCCTGTCCGGTAATCCCGGTGATTAAAGCTACTTTCATATCTTACTATTTAATTGACGAGGTCAGGGTTATTTTTTTCCAATTCTTTATAAATGTTTCTCACATCCTGGGAGAACTCTTTTGAAAGCACAAGGTTGGCATCCCGTGTAGAGATAAGGATACAATTCCTAAGCCCCAGGAAGAAGGTGGGTTTCAATTCTCCTATCTGCATATTCTCATTTTCGTCCAACTGGTGGCCTTTCTGCCTGAGATAGTCATATACCGCTTCAAAGCTGCCCATATCACTCCATTCGAATTCCGCAGGCACCACCTTTAGGAGGGCACTTCTTTCCAGAACAGCGTAATCAATACTTATGGAGGGGATTTCCATGGAAGAGGAATATTCAAGGCGTCCGGCCTCTGCTTTTTCCCAGGCCTCCAAAGATTTGTAAAAAACTTCCGGGGAAAATTTCTTCAGTTCCTCAAGAAAAACGGAAGCTTTAAAACAGAACAAACCGCTGTTCCACAGAAAATTTCCTTTTTCAATAAAAGCCTCTGCAGTTTCACTATCGGGTTTCTCCCTAAAGGATAGCACATCAGATTCGCTAAATTCTATGTATCCGTAGCCTGTCTCGGGCCGTGTAGGAAGAATGCCAAAAGTCACCAGGTGATCCTGGGAAGCAAATTGAATGGCACTTTCTACTGCCTTTTTGTATTCCTCTCCTTCAGCAATGAGATGATCTGAAGGAGTCACGAGAAGGATAGTTTCAGGTTTCGCTGAAAAGGCTGCAAAAGCTATGGCCGGAGCAGTGTTTCGCGGAGTAGCTTCCAGGATAGTTTGAAAATCGCTTATCCCCATTTTTTTGAGGATATCCCCTGACAAAGCGCCGCTGGCTTCATTGCCAACAATAAGGAGTTTGGCCGCAAAAGGCCTGTTGCGCCGCACGGCTAATTCAAAAAGTGATTTTCCGGAAAAAATGTCCAGATACTGTTTAGGCCTGGAACGCCTGGAAAGAGGCCATAATCTGCTGCCCACCCCGCCCGTCAACAGAACGTGTAAAACTTCGCTCATTACAAATGTATTTAATGAAACCAATGCTACGGGGCCTTGCAACTGGTTGCTGTTAGTCACTCAAAATCTTCAAGGCTTCGCCTGGTGAGTCCCATGAAGGTTCACAAAGCCTTAATTACTGCAGGTAAGTCTTTTTGGGGAAAAAGAGATTGGTGCTCAAAACTGAGAGTTTGAAAATTGTCAATAAATAATTAGGGGTGCTTGGGACACTTCTTAAGTAGAGAATAAATATAAAAATTAATTAAAGCGAACCTATATATTTAATGTTAATTTTTTTAAACTTTTAAAAACATTAACATATCAGTTTGACATAATTACATCTAAAATACTAAAAAATAACATATTTCTCAGTTACAACCGGCTTTTCCTGAGATAAAATTTATAACATGAAGTTAAATCATTGATTTTTAACAACTTCTACAATAATTCATCTGAGATTCAAGTTCGCGCCACTTCCGCTATTGAGAAAAAACATTCATACATCGGATTTTTTTATAGTTAAACAATCGTTTAATTTAAACAGTTGTTTAAATTTGCCCCCGTAAAATTATCCAGCTATGGAACTAACTGAAAAACAAATCCAGATCCTGCAGGTAGCCGAACGACTATTTGCAGAAAATGGCTTTGACGGAACTTCGGTGAGACAGATAGCCAGAGAGGCCGGTATTAACGTAGCCATGATCTCTTATTACTTCGGATCCAAAGAAAATCTTCTGAGCGCCCTGCTCCTGCATCGCACAGCCGATTTCAAGATTCAGATCGAATCGGTTCTTTCCGAAGAAATAGGGTTTCTGGAAAAAGCAGATGCTGTGATCGCACTCACTATCGCGAGAGTCCACCGCAACCGTCGGATGTATAAGATCATCCATTTTGAATATTCTCATCTTAGTCGCAAGGCTAATTTCGCCACTTACATCGAACGAAAAAAGGAGAATTTCAGCATCATTGAAAGTTTTATTAAAGATGGCCAGGCAGCAGGTATTTTCACAAAAGACCTCAACATTCCTTTGATCATTCCTACTATTCTTGGCACCTATTTCAATTTCTATTACAACAAGAAGTTTTTCCAGGCCATGCATGACCTGCAGGAAGAAACTTCTATTGACGAATATGTATTCAACGTTTTAACTCCTCACATTCAAAAAACCATAAAAGCCCTTTTAACTTATGAAGATTAAATTCCTGATGCTCACGGTCCTTTTCGCGATCGTTGCACAGAGCACAAAAGCCCAGGAAAAACACCTGAGCCTCGAAGAAGCAGTTAACATGGCGCTTGCCAGCAGCGACGAAGCGAAAATTTCTGAAGCAAAAGTAAATTCAGCGACTCAAGAACTACAAGTCACCAAGAATAACCGGTATCCAGACTTTAAACTTTCTGGCCAGTACAGCTACCTAACCAACGCTAATGTTGACCTTCAGCTTTCAACCGGCAACAGTGATCCTACTCCCGAAGATGGTGCATCACAACCCGCAGCCCAGCCGCAAATAAATCAGTTACTGCTGGGACAGGCGAACGTCTCTATGCCGATTTTTTCAGGGTTTAAACTGAAGAATTCTATCAAAGCCGGGGAGAACAGCCTGAAAGCAGCCAAATTGAACGCCCAAAACAGCAATGAAGAGATAGCTCTTCAAACTATTCAGGACTACTTAAATCTTTACAAGGCCCGCAAAACGGTTGACCTTGTACAGGAAAGCCTGAAGAGCGCCCAGCAGCGGGTGAAAGATTTTAATGCGATGGAACAAAACGGTCTTTTGGCGCGTAACGACTTGTTAAAGGCACAGCTTCAGGAATCGAATGTTCAACTTAGCCTGGATGAGGCAAAGAAAACTGCGGAAATCCTGAATTATAAGTTAGCGGTCACCTTAAAACTTCCGGAAGATACCGAAATAGAAACTTCAGATAGCGAATTTCAGCGATTTGGCCTAATTGAGACAGGAGCCGAAATAAACCGAAGTGACCTGGAGGCATTGAAATTTCAGGAGCAAGCGGCAGAAAAAGGGATAGAAGTGGCAAAAGGTAATTATTTTCCTTCCATTGCCCTCGTAGGGGGTTATGTGGCTCTCGATTTGCAAAATGCCCTGACAGTTTCAAACGCCATGAATGTTGGGGTGGGAGTTTCCTATAATCTTTCGGAAATCTTCAAAAACAAGAGCGAAGTGAAGCTCGCTGAAAGTAAGGCCAATGAACTTAGACACAGTATTGACCTGGTTTCTGATAAGATAAAAATTCAGGTGAAAAATGCCCGCCAGGATTATAAACTTGCGCAGAAGAAATTCGATGTCTATTCAAAATCCCAGCAACAGGCCGTAGAAAACTACCGTATAGTAAAGGACAAATATGATAATGGACTGATGAACACTAATGACTTGCTGGAAGCAGATGTTCAGCAGCTACAGGCCAAAATCAACCTTGCTTACGCCCAGGCCAATATTGCCCAAAAATATTATGAACTGCTACAGGCACAGGGAAAATTAACTAACGAATTCAAGAAGTAACAAATCATTTTGACGAAAATGGAACAGAAAAAGAAAACAAACAAAAAGTTTATCATCATCATTTCAGTGCTGCTTGGGATAGGGGTTATCTACGGCGGATATAAATTTATCCATTCCCTTTCTCACGAAGAAACCGATGATGCACAGATAGAAGCAAACATGACCGCTATTATTCCTCACGTAGGCGGCTATGTGCAAGAGGTTTATGTTAAAGATAACGAGAAAGTGCAAAAAGGCGATACACTTTTTGTAATAGATAATAAAGATTATTTGGTACAGCTGGAACAGGCAAATGCCAACCTTGCTGCTGCTAAAAGTCAGCTGAATGTTGCTGAAGCCAGCATTGGATCATACCAGGCAAATGCGGCCGCTTCGAACGCGCAGGTAAGCACTGCTTCCGGAAACATTGAAGCCGCAAAGATCAAATTGTGGAGAGCTGAAAATGATTTCAAACGCTATAAAAACCTGTATGACAATCATTCAATTACTGCTCAGCAATACGAGCAGGCCTTAGCAGCCAAACAGGAAGCCGAAAAGCACCTAGAAATTCTCCAAAATCAGCAAAAAGCCAGCGCAAGCCAACACACTGCAGCCGTGTCACAAACGAAGATTTCTGAGAAACAGGTTTCTGTTGCTGAAGCCAATCTTCAGGCGGCCCAGGCGGCCCTTGATGCTGCTCAGCTGAACATGGATTATACCGTGGTTACCGCTCCAATAGACGGCCAACTATCTAATGTTGACCTGCAGATGGGTCAGTTTGTACAACCCGGACAGGCCATGTTCTATCTGGTGAATACCGACAATAAATGGGTGATCGCCAATTTCAAGGAAACTCAGCTTGAAGATATGGAACTGGGGCAGAAAGTGACCATTGATGTGGATGCCTTTCCCGGTATGGATATCGAAGGAAAAGTAAGTGCATTTTCACCGGCAACCGGGGCAAGATTTTCACTTCTTCCTCCCGACAACGCTACAGGAAACTTCGTGAAGACCGTTCAGCGTTTACCTGTGAAGATCGATTTCACCGAAAATAATGACTCCGAAAAACTAGCAAAATTGCGCCCGGGAATGAACGTTGTTGTAGATGTACATTTAAAATAAATTTATGCAGGAAGAAGAAAACAGTTTGGTAGAATATGGTTTCAGAAGGGTGATCATCACGATCACAGCGATTCTTTGCGCCCTTCTTGAAATCATTGATACCACCATTGTTAATGTAGCGCTCAATGACATGCGCGGTAGCCTTGGCGCCACCCTTACCGATGTGGCCTGGGTGATCACCGCCTATGCCATTGCCAACGTGATCGTGATCCCTATGACCAGCTGGCTCTCGAAGCAGTTTGGCCGAAGGAATTATTTCGCGGCATCGATCGTACTCTTTACTGTTGCCTCATTTCTCTGCGGAAATGCGACCAATATCTGGGAGCTGGTAGCTTTCAGGTTTGTCCAGGGCCTGGGAGGTGGTGCACTGCTTGTTACCGCGCAGACCATCATTACTGAAAGCTATCCGCTGAAAAAACGTGGAATGGCTCAGGCTATCTACGGAATGGGTGTAATTGTGGGTCCAACGCTTGGTCCTCCGCTTGGGGGTTACCTGGTTGATCACTTTTCATGGCCATATATTTTCTATATCAACATACCTATTGGTATCATCGCGACCATTCTTACTATTATGTTCGTGAGAAGCCCGAAATATGGAGAAAAACTGAAGGTCAACCAGGTCGATTGGTGGGGCATCGGATTACTGGCTACCTTTATTGGTTCTCTTCAGTTCGTGCTGGAGCATGGGCAGCAGGATGACTGGTTTCAGGATCCGTTGATCGTGACCCTAAGTGTCACTTCTGTGTTCGGACTCATATTCTTTATCTGGAGAGAGCTGGTCTATGAACACCCGGTAGTGAACTTGCGGGTGCTAAGGGACAGCAACCTGAGAATCGGAACTATTCTCACCTTCATCCTTGGATTTGGGCTTTTTGGCTCCACTTTTATTATTCCTATTTATACGCAGTCAATCCTGGGATGGACGGCGACTGATGCTGGATTGTTACTGATACCGAGTTCCATTACAACGGGATTGATGATGCCGATCATCGGGAAATTGCTGGAACGGGGAGTTTCGCAGAAATACCTTGCTGCAGCGGGCTTTGCCATCTTTTTTCTCTACAGTTATTGGATGTATTCCTTGCTTACCCCCGACACAGGCTCTGAACTGATGTTCTGGCCGCTGGTAGTGAGAGGAGTTGGTCTGGGACTACTTTTTGTTCCTATCACTACTCTTTCTCTTTCAACTCTGCAGGGGAAACACATTGGGGAAGGCGCTGCCTTTACGGGCATGATGCGGCAGCTGGGTGGTTCCTTCGGAATTGCCATTATTACTACTGTAATCTCACGGCTGAACCAACAACACCGTGTAGATTTAATTCCGAATATTACCGCCATCAGCTTCAAAGTACAGCAAAGGATCCAGGGCTTAAAGCAGCTTTTCATCAGCAAAGGATTCAGCCCTAACGAAGCACTTGCCAGGGCACATGAAATATTGAATGGAAGTGTCATGAAACAAAGCACTGTCCTGTCTTATATGGACATCTTCCTATACCTGGGATTATTATTCCTGCTGTGCGTACCTTTCGTATTAATGATCAAAAAGGGTGCAGGTAAGGCAGATACTTCTGCTATGCATTAACAGAAAAGAACACTGTTCAGAAGCAATAAAAAGAAAAGGCCGGGAAATGTTCCCGGCCTTTTTTATCCTGCAATGATGTTAGTTCCTTTTAAAAATAACAACCACGGCCGCTACGTCTTCTTGTACTGTGCTCACTATCCCCAATCTTAAAGCTTAAGCTTAAAAGAACCTGGTTTAAACGGGTGTCATCAAAAGTAGCCTTATTAATCCCGTACTCCGCGTTAATAATATCAATATC
>JBAWAB010000110.1:0-1569 GCA_049589035.1 Salegentibacter sp. | reverse complement strand
GGTTTTAGCGGCACAATCCTGCGGATAATGACTGTGAAATATTTCCCTGTAGAAATACGCCTCCTTGGTTGTTGGAGTGTTATGAGGATATTTCAAAGCTGCAGTTTCCATTTCAACATCGCTCACCCGTTCTGAAGCATGAACAATAAGAGTATCTATCCAGCTGTAGCCCACCCCGTCACTAAACTGTTCTTTTTGACGCCACAGCACTTCCTCTGGAAGGAATGGCTGCTCAGGAGTATCAAAGGCCTTACGCAGGATATATTTTTCAACACCATCGTAGGTGGCCGGCATTTTGGCTTCTGCTACGGTTTCGATAGCAGTTTTTAGGAAGGCTTTATCAAGGAAAGGAACCCTTGCCTCCAGGCCGTGAGCCATCGTCGATTTATCAGCTCTCAAACAATCGGCAGTAGCCAGTCGCTGTACTCTTCTAATAGTCTCCTTCTGAAAATCGTCGGGAGTTGGCGCATTCTTAAAGTAGAGGTAGCCTCCAAAGATCTCATCGGCTCCTTCTCCTGAAAGTACTACTTTAATTCCTTTATCTACAATCCCTTTGGAAAGGAAGTACATAGGAGTACTTGCCCGGATGGAAGTAACATCATAAGTTTCAAGATGCCATACGAGTTGCTTAATGATCTCGATCCCTTCTTCAACGGTAAAATACAACTCGGTATGTTCGGTCCCGAGAAAATCGGCTACTTTCCTGGCAGCGATAAGATCGGGCGCAGTTTCATCCAGTCCTATGGAAAAAGAATGCAATTTTTGCCCGCTTTCAGCCATCAGCCTGGCCGCGATCGAAGAAGTCAAAGAGGAATCCAGCCCCCCACTCAACAATACACCCAGCGGCACATCGGCCATCAATCGCTTTTTAGTAGCCGCAATAAGATCTTCTCTCAATTTAGTGAGATCAAGTTCTTTGGTTGCCCTCTTATAATCAAACCAATCTGGCGTATAATATTCTACAAATCCGGTTTCAGGAGTATAATAATGTCCGGGAGGAAAAGCCGCAAATTCGGTGCATTGATCGGCAAGTGCTTTCATTTCACTGGCAAACCATACAGCACCCTCTTCATCGGTTCCGTAGTAAAGCGGTTTTACCCCGATCGGGTCACGGGCAGCGATAAAATCCTTTCCGTCAACTACCACAAAAGCAAAGACTCCATCAAGTTTATCTACAAAATCATAACCGTACTCCTCGTACATATGAACGATCACTTCAGAATCTCCCGTGGTTCTGAAGCTATGTGATTTTAGCTCATTCTCACGAAGGGCTTTGTGGTTATAGATCTCCCCGTTATGAATCATCCAGGCCTGATTAGTTCCCTGGATTGGTTGTTTTCCGGTTGTTAAATCTACAATTGAAAGACGCTCATGACTAAGGATGTAACCTTCTTCTGTCACATGTACATCTCTTTCATCGGGACCGCGATGCGACATTCTCTTTGATAAGTCACTGATTCGCTCGCTGCTAAGTCCTTCTCCGATTACTGCTAAAATTCCACACATAATAATTGCTTTAATAATTCAATACAAATATGTAGTATAGCTTTCCAGAAACAAACCAAAAAC
>JBAWAB010000109.1:0-23980 GCA_049589035.1 Salegentibacter sp. | reverse complement strand
TGCGACCGGTATTGCTCACCGCCGGGGCGGCGGCATTAGGATTCCTGCCAATGGCTATCTCTACTTCTGCAGGGGCAGAAGTGCAGCGTCCCCTGGCAACAGTGGTGATTGGCGGCCTTATAACTTCTACGGCCCTCACGCTGATCGTGCTGCCGGTGTTGTATGCGATCTTTGACCGCAAGAACAAGAAGAAATCTAAGGCTAAGAAAAAGCCCAACAATGGGATGTCTCTAAGTGTACTCCTGATACTTTTCGGACTCGGGTTTACCGCAAAGGTGCAATCCCAGCATCTTACTGCCGACAAAGCCGTTGAAATTGCCCTGGAGAACAACAACCGCCTACAGGCTTCTGCCGGGCGAATACAGCAATATCAGAAGCTGGAAGGCACCGCCATAGATATTGATAAAACCACGGTCTATTATAATTACGACGAGAGCAACCTGGCAAAGAACGGGGAGCCCTTGAAAGTTTGGGGCATTGACCAATCCTTTAAGTTCCCAACGGTGTACGGAGCGCAGCGGCGCTTTCTGAAAAACGAGACCGGTATCGCCCAAAAGCAGTATGCACTGGATTCGCTGCTTATAGAGCGGGAGGTAAGAAAGACTTATTTTTTGGCGCTCTATTGGCAGAACCTGGTGACTAATTACGAATACCTGGACAGCCTTTACAGTCAATTCTCCAGTGCGGCCAACCGGCGCTATGAACTGGGGGAAACTAATTACCTGGAAAAATTGACGGCCAACAGCAAACAAAAGGAGATTGCCCTTTCGCTGGAACAAAGTCGTAAAAGCCTTGGGCGCGCCTATTTGCACCTAAACAGCTGGATGCAGAGCGACTCGGTGTATAGCGTGCCAGAGCGGGAATTGCCACGGCTTGAACTGGAAAAGATGGAGGTTGGAGATCATCCGGGGCTGCAGTATTTTGAACAGACAAAAGAGCTGGCGGGAAGTTCTTTGAACCTTGAAAAACAACGGCTTCTGCCCGATCTGCAGATCTCGGTATTTGAAGGAACCAACAATCTTCCCGATGCACAAACCTATAAGGGAATACAGGCCGGAGTGGCCATTCCTTTGTGGTTCGGGGCGCAGAGGGCGAGGATCAATGCTGCACGTGTACAGGTTTCCATTGCAGAGAGCCAATATGAAGATTATCGCATCCGGCTGCGGTCGCAGTACAATTCGCTGATTTCAGATCTGCAGAAATTCAGCCAGGCTGTGGATTATTACGAGCAAACCGGGAAGGGCCTTTCCGAAGAGATCATTCTGCATGCCGATGCTGCCTTTAGAAATGGAGAAATCGACTTTTTGCAATACACACAGCTGCTGGAAAATGCTAAAACCATTGAAATAAATTATCTCAACAATCTGCTGCAATACGACCTTACTGTTATTGAAGCGAATTATTTACACGATTAGCCATGAAGAGAATATATTTTATAGGAAAAATGAAAAGAATTACAGGGCTTGCCCTACTTTCCCTGAGTTTTTTTCTGCTGAATTCCTGCAATTCCACGCAGGGAGAGCAGAACGCGCCCGAAGAAGAGCTGGCGCAGGATATGCTGCGGGTCACCAAGGAGCAATTCCAGGATTCGCAAATGCGGATGGGAACTTTGAAGCAGCATGAATTTCATCAAAAGGTAAAAGCCAACGGGATGATTGATGTGCCGCCGGATAATAAAGCTTCGGTAAGCGCCTATTTTGGAGGTTATGTAAAGAAACTGAATCTCCTGCCGGGACAAAAAGTAACGAAGGGACAGGTATTATTTGTCCTTGAAAACCCCTCGTATGTCGAACTTCAACAGAATTACCTGGAATCTAAAGGAAGGTTGAAATATCTCAAATCTGACTATGAAAGACAGCAAAAGCTTGCTGAAGAGAATGTGACTTCAGAAAAGAATTTCCTGAGAGCAGAGTCTGATTATAAAGTGGAATGGTCCAAATTTGAAGGGCTCAAAGAAAAGCTGAAAATGATGCATCTTGATCCTAATTCCATAATGGAATCAAATCTTAGATCAACGATAGTCGTTACTTCGCCAATTTCAGGTTATATCACCACGGTGAATGCCACCAGGGGAATGTACCTTGATCCATCTGATGTGGCTCTTTCTATCACCAATACCGATCATTTACACTTGGAAATTAATATTTTTGAAAAAGATATGCCAAAGGTGAAAAAAGGACAGAATATTCGGTTCAGGCTCCAGGATGATCCTGCGAAGAGCTATGACGCCACCGTACACCTGGTAGGAAAGTCGATCGAGCCTGAAAAGAGGATCATTAATGTACACGGCCACCTCAAAAATGAAGAGGAGGAGGAGCTTTTTAGCCCGGGAATGTATATTGAAGCCGAGATCATGACGGCTTCAGATTCCAGTGCGGCTTTACCTGAAGAGGCTGTGGTTGATATTGAAGGGCGATCTTATGTGCTAATCGAAAAAGAACAAAATGAGGACTCCTTCATATTTCAGAAAAAGGAGGTGAAAACAGGGAATATTGAAGATGGCTCCATTGCTATCGCAAATGCTTCCGATTTTCCGAAGGGCACCAGTTTTTTGACAAAAGGCGCTTTCAACCTCATAAAGGAATAAGGACAAAACAGGAATTATTACATGCGGATCTTAGTTGTTGAAGACGAACCCGGAATTGCGAATTTTATCAGGCAGGGCCTCGAAGAAGAAGCCTATGCTGTAGATATAGCCGAAGAAGGCCGGAAAGGTCTGGAAATGGCGCTGAGCGGGAATTATGATATGCTGCTGCTCGACTGGATGGTGCCTGGCATGAGTGGCATTGAGATCTGCAGGAATTTCAGGAAGGAATTTACCGCAACGCCGGTGATATTTCTCACAGCAAAAGATACGGTACAGGATGTGATTTTTGGCCTTCAGACGGGTGCCAATGATTATATCAAGAAACCCTTTCATTTTGAAGAATTACTGGAAAGAATCCGGGTGCAAATGAGACCTAAAACCGGGGAGCATGAATCTCTAAAACTGGGAAATATCTTAATGGATATAGGGACACATCAGGTTTTCAGGGACGACGAGGAAGTGCATTTAACCCAAAAGGAATTCGCCCTGCTGGAATTTCTGATAAGAAATAAAGGCCGCGTGTGCCGCAGAACCCGAATCATTGAAAGCGTGTGGGACCTTCATTTCGATTACAATACGGGAGTTATCGATGTTTATATTAACGCCCTCAGAAAAAAGCTGAGGCTGAATGAAGATCAGAATTACATTCAGACTATTCGTGGCGTTGGCTACATAGCTAAGGAACTATGAAACTGGACTTCAAAAACAGGATGGCCCTGTACTATATGCTGGCAACCGCGCTGATCATGACGCTGGTGTTTGCGGCTATTTTCTTCATTGTGAGAAATTCTGTCTATGACAACCTGGACCATACCCTTTCTTTTGAGGTGCAAAAACATATGGGGGAGATCACCTTTAACAAAGGCAGCATCTATTTTAAAAATAAGGCAGAATGGGAGGAGATTGAACATCATGAGGTACAGGTGAACCCCGTCTTTATTGAAATTTTTGATGCGCAAGGGAAACTCACCGATAAATCACCCAATCTGAAGGAAGATACGCTTCAGTTTGATGCTTCGCGCCCCGAAGGTGATCATTTCAACAGTTTTCTGAACAACCGCCCGGTGAGGCAGGTGCAGGTGCCCATTTCGGAAGCGAATGAGGTAAAAGGCTATATTACCACTGCTATACCGCTGGAATCTTCCCTTATGGTCATTACAAATCTTCGGAATACGCTGCTTATTTTGTTCCCATTGATCCTGATCTTATTGTTCTTCATTTCTCGCTATCTCGCCGGAAAAAATATCATCCCTATCATGGGGATCACTGAAACCACGAACCGTATTACAAGGCATAATCTTAGTGAGCGGGTGAATTTGCCAGGTTATGAAGACGAATTGTACGATCTTTCTTCTTCCATAAATGAATTGTTGGATCGCATTGAGGATGCGCTGGCGAGGGAAAGACAGTTTACCGCCGATGCATCACACGAACTCAGAACACCACTGGCATCCCTTCGTGGAAATCTCGAGATCCTGATCAGAAAAAAACGCCAACCTGAAGAATACGAGCAGAGGATTAGAGGGAGCCTTATGGAGATTGACCGCATGACGCGCATTGTAGAACAACTTTTGTTCCTGGCACGTTTCGACTCAAAAGATCAGGTAAAAAAAGGAAATCCTGTATCGCTGGTGATGCTGCTGGATGAAACTCTTGGCAGGTATCACCGGGAAATAGAGCAAAAAAAACTCAAGGTGGCTTTCCGGAATGAGCAGAAGGGCGAGACTACCGTACCTCAATATTATTCGGGCTTGATCCTCGACAATCTTATAAGTAATGCCATTAAATATTCAGAGCAGGAATCAGATATACAGATTCGGCTTTTCAATGAAGGAACAGAGGGCGTGGTAGAGATTAGCGACGAAGGTATTGGTATAAAAAAGGAAGACCTTGAAAAGATCTTCAGTCCGTTTTACCGCTCAGAAGCTCTGGGCCACAAGGAGATCAAGGGTAACGGACTTGGCTTGTCTATAGCCCGCAAAGCCGCGACTTCGATTGGAGCAGAGATCGATCTTAAAAGCGAGCCTGCAAAAGGAACTACCGCAAAGGTTATTTTTCATAGCCTCAGCTAAAAGAACTGCCGGAAAGGCCAATTTCGGCATTCCGGCAGTAAGAATTGCAAAATCACTTCTTCAGTTTTTTTATAATCGCCGCGACATCTTCATCGCCTAAATCATCTTCTGCTTTGCTGAAGGTGTCATAAGCCGCATTTCCCAGCGGTGCATCCAGTCCGCTTTGTTTCGCAAGCCTCAGGTCTTTGGTGAGGTGCGTGAGCGTAAAGGCCGCGTTGTAATCTTCATCCATCACTGCCTGGCCTTTTATTTTGACAAAGGGGCTGCCAAGAGCGCTGTTATTGATGATCTCCATGAGGTCTTCGGTTTTCACGTTGAGGTCCCGGGAGAATTCAATTACCTCCGCAAGCCCTTGGGTGACGATTCCAAGGAAGGTGTTTACCGCCAGCTTTGCCGCATTTCCAACTCCTGTATCACCTACATATACTGTCTTTTTACCGATCTTTTCCAGTACCGGTCGTGCCTTTTCATAAGCTTCTTTCTTACCGCCCACGATCACTACCAGGCTTGCTTCCTCTGCCTGTTTTACGCTTCCTGAAACCGGTGCATCCAGATATTCGTTGCCGTTTTTACGAAGTTTTTCAGCCATTTCCTGGCTCACATCAGGTGATACGGTACTCATATTGACCACAATCTTGTCCTTCACATCGGCTTTAAGAATCCCATTGTCGCCTTCAAAAACCTCGTGCACTGCAGGATCGTCAGAGATCATCAGGAAGATGAAATCACAGTTTTCCATAAGTTCTTTTGGAGAAGCAGCAGTTCCGGCGCCTTTAGACTCCAGGGCTTCTTCTTTTTTGGTAGTTCTGTTATAAACTTTGAGGTCGTAGCCGGCTTTTAGGAGTTGTCCGGACATGGGTTTTCCCATTTTGCCCAGTCCTATCCAGCCTATTTTTAAATCTTTCATTGGTAATTTTTTAGTTCCTGTTAAAATTAAGAAATCTCGGCTTTTTAAGAAGCTTGTCTGGTCTTGTAATATTGTTAATATCTTCTGCGGAAGTGGCCTTTTTTCGGTATTTCAGAAGATATTTTTCCGCGGAAAAGGATAATTTTTCATGGTTTTTTAGATTCTTCTGAAATGGTTTCCGAATAAAAAGAGTTAAGAAATTCTTAGAAGATGCTCGTTTCCGCAGAAAACTGAATTAATCCCGAAGTCTTTATTCCTGATGAACCAGAAGAGTAGCAGCGCAGGAAGGATCTACAGAAATTGACTGGAAACAGCCAATGGCACGGGGCTTTGAACCGGGCGGCAATCGGTTAAAAAAGTTAAAAAATTACCATTTCAGCGTGACGACACGTATTTTCATGCGGAAGAACCGCCATGATCTTTGGCTATTTTAGCCTTTTTCCTGCTGTTCTTGACAAAACCAACCCAATGGATGTAAAGAATCTGAACCTCGACAAAGGCAAAATGAATTTTTTTTATGCTACTGCCTTGATCGTAGCAGTATATGTTTTTATCACCGGAATTGCCAAAGCAGAACCTTTTCTGGCTCCCTTCTTAACAGCAATTATCCTTTCCCTGGTCACTTTGCCACTGGCTCAAAAAATGGAGCAAGGTCCTTTTAACCGTCCTACGGCTTCTTTAATTAATACCCTCATACTTTTTCTAATCTCGGTAGGTCTCATCACGCTGATTTCTTTTGAGATCAAAAATTTCCTGTCAGACTGGGGCAAGATCGAACAAACCATGCAGCCTAAGATAGAGCAGGTAAAGGAATACCTCTTTGAGAGTACGCCCTTGCAAAGAGGAGATTTTCAGGATAGTGGCTCCAATAAAGACGATGGCGTCCCGGTGAAGAGTAAAAAAGCACTGAATTTCGCGGCTTACGTGACAGGGCTGGTAGGTAACTACCTTCTTGTTTTTATCTATGTTTTTTTCCTGCTGAACTATCGCCGCAGGTTTAAAGATTTCCTGCTGAAGATCTTTCCCGATAAAAAGCGCGAGACGGTGAAGAAAACCATCACCGATTCTGCCAGGGTTGCACCGCAATACCTGGTAGGCAAACTCACATTAATGGGCATTCTGGCGGTACTTTATTCCATCGGCCTGGGACTTTCAGGCGTTAACAATTTTATCCTTGTGAGTATTATTGCCGCTTTGCTGACTATTATTCCCTACATCGGCAACATGATTGGCGTTTTTCTGGCCATGGCTTTTGGCTATTTGAGTTCCGGCGATACCATGACCCTGGTCGGGATCATCGTGACCTTCAGTATTTCACAGTTTGTAGAAAGTTATATTCTGCTGCCCTACGTGGTGGGAGATAGAGTAGATGTGCATCCTTTCTTTGTAATTCTGATGGTGGTAATCGGCAACATGGTGTGGGGAATGATGGGGATGATCCTTGCCGTTCCTGTCACCGCCATTCTTACGGTACTTCTGCTTCATATCGAACCTCTGAAAATATACGGGGAATTGTTAAGTAAAAAGAAAATACCCAATTAAGCTTCAGAATTTACCTGCTCAGGTTTCTTCCGAAGGGAAAGGAAAAATAGGAAAACATTGACAGTCAATGGAATGTCATGTGAGATAAAGTCTTACAGGAAAGAAAAGCCTGTAAGACTTTTAATACAAAATAGAATTTTCTATATTTACTTTAATTAATAATGATTTGGTTGTTAATTATTGAGAGGAAACGCTCCCCCCGGAAGTTTCCTCTTTTTTATTTTCCGGGGGATCGCTTTAGTTAATCCCAATCCAGCAGTCGCTGTTCTCCCTCTATTTTTTGGATGTCGGTAATATCCTGCGACATTTCAATGACGCCCCGATACTTCTTTTCAGCGTCGCGTACCGCGAAATACCTGATGTAGATAAGGCGGCCTTTGAAATTGATCCAGAAGGAGGCCTCGTTCCTGTTGCCTTTTTTAAATTCTTCGAGGATCTTCAAAACGGTACCCACCGATTTCGGAGGGTGACAAAATTTTACTTCCCGGCCAATGATCCCTGCACTTCTGGGGAAAACCCTTTCCTCTCCACGGTTGTAAAAGATCACCCGGTCATTCTCATCTACATAAGTCAGGTCCAGCGGCATGGTCTTGAGGAGCAGATTTACCTGGTCTACACTCATGTAGCCTTCGTCATAGTGAGCCGCGTTTTCGGTGGAAAAAGACAGGTCTCTTTTGGTAAAATCCCGGGACGGGTGAATATATTCTTCTTGCGGGAAATTGGCAGGGGCCTGGGGCAGCATCCAACCGATTTCCTCTTCGCCCTTACGCACCCTTATCCAGTCTTCCTCATTGAGCAACTGAAGAGAATTCGGAAACAGCACGGTTTCTTCAATATGAAGCAGGCGCCGGATACCGTTGATAAGAAATGGGGCATCGGCCGCGACTTTTTCCAATTCACGGTCCTCCAGTTTTTTCCGTAGCAGGCGGAATTGATCTCTAAGATTGTCGTGAAAAGACCACATGCCTTGAGAAGGGCCGTTCCAACCTTTCTTCTCCAGTAGTGGGAATAGTTGATTTTCTTTGCGTTCAAAGCGTCTTTCAATGCTTTGAAGCTGATTAAAGATGTTATAGAATTTCTGGGCTTCTGTCACCGGGTCAGTGATCTCCAGTTCGTGCAGCAGCTGTTCGAGCAGTTCTTTTTCTTTAAAATAGATACTTACCGGATGTCCTTCAGGTAAAGCTGTGATTTCTTCAGTCTGGTTCATAGATATAAATAAAAAAAGGATAAAATAGTCTTTTATTTTATGCAAAGGAAAGGGAAAAGCAGGAGTAAGAATATGACGCGAGTCATTATTGGGCAATTTGAGGTTTGGTTTTGGACAGCTGAAAGGGCTGAAAGGACGAAATGCTTATTTTCTGCTGCTGATCCTGTTAAACTTATGCCAATTGCCCAAATTTTAGGAGCTTCTTTTTTAGAAGAAAAATTTTTCCTTCTACTTTTATGAGAAGGAATAGGAACGGAGGTAGTTAATAGCCTTTGAATTAACTACTTAATCTTGGCCGGATTCTCTTGTATTTCCGAATCCTGGCTGAAAGTTCTCACAAAGCCGATTCCACATTTCCTGCTTAATCGAAGTATCCAAACCTTAGTTATCTACAAAAAATGCTGTCAGCTTTTCCTGCACTCATTATTGAAGATGTTGAAAGAATTCACAAGCTTTTTATTTACTTCGGAATAGCAGCAGCGGGAATCTTTGGGACGGTGATTTTTTGTACCATCTACTTCGCCCGAAAGTACCGCGAAAGACCAGGCGATGATGTGCCAGAGCAGAGCCATGGCAACCGCAAATTCGAGATTGGTATGACTCTGCTGAGCTTTGCGATCACTGTAGTTTTCTTTATTCTCACCATCAATACAATGAATGCGGTGCAAAAGGTTCCCGATAATCCCCAACCCGACATTATTATTACCGGGCACCAATGGTGGTGGGAAGCTGAATATACCAAATCGGGCGTCATAACGGCCAATGAGGTTCATGTTCCGGCAGGGAAGCATGTATTGTTGCAACTGAATTCTGATGATGTTGTCCACAGCTGGTTTGTTCCGAAATTGGGCAGAAAAATGGATCTTATTCCGGGCAGAAATAACTACCTGAGCATTTATGCCGATAAGCCTGGTGTTTACACGGGTGGCTGTAATGAATTTTGTGGGGCCGAACATGCCTGGATGCGGATAAGGGTGATCGCGCAAACCAAAGATGATTTTGATTCATGGACAGTTAAGCAGTTACAGCCCGCGGTGAGCGAAGGCAACGCTCTTTTTCAAAGAGGAAAGAGAATTTTTGAGAAAAGGACCTGTACCAACTGCCACGCTATCCGTGGATTAGGAGCCAAAGGCGGGATTGGTCCCGATCTTACCCACTTTGCTTCCAGAGACTATTTTTTGAGCAATATCAAACGAAATACAAAAGCCAATGTGCGCAATTGGCTGGCACACCCTAAAGAGATAAAACCCGGTGCCAATATGCCGGATTTTATCCTGGATAAAGAGGAACTAAGTGCGCTGGAAACCTATTTAAGCAGTCTGAAATGAGCCTTTCCCTGAACATCCCTGAGAACGAAGAAAAAATTCCAACGGCAAAGACCGATAGTGGAAGACTGCAGTGGTTTTCTACGGTAGATCACAAGCAGATCGGGATTATGTACCTGTGGCTGGCGCTGCTGTTTTTTATTGTGGGAGGCTTAGAAGCGATGCTCATAAGGACACAGCTGGCTTTTCCTAAAGAATATGTGATCTCTCCGCAGCTTTACAACCAGATATTTACCATGCACGGCACCACCATGATCTTCCTGGTTTTGATGCCTGCCCTTGTTGGCCTTGGAACTTATTTTGTGCCGCTCATGATCGGGGCGAACGATATGGCTTTTCCGCGACTGAACGCCTTCAGTTTCTGGATGACCTGCCTGGGCGGATTCCTGCTGTATTTCAGTTTTTTTGCCGGTGGCGCGCCAAATGCGGGCTGGTTCAACTATGCCCCTTTAAGTGAAGGAAAATATTCACTTTCGGTGGGAGTCGATTATTACATTATGGGACTCCTGCTTACCGGCATGGGGAGCATTGGGGCGGCCCTGAACTTTCTTGTCACTATTCTTACCCGGCGTCTTCCTGAAATGAATATGAAGATGATGCCGGTATTCGTATGGATGATGTTCTTCAATTCTTTCCTGATCCTGGGCGCCTTTCCGCTCTTGAACGCCGGGCTGTTCATGCTGCTGATCGACCGGCAGATGGATGCTCATTTTTTCCTTCCGGCCACGGGAGGTTCTGCCATTCTCTGGCAACATTTTTTCTGGTCCTTTGGCCATCCGGAAGTTTATATCCTCATCCTGCCGGCTTTTGGAGTTATTTCTGAAGTTACACCGGTCTTTTCCCGAAAACCGCTCTATGGTTACACCTTTATCGTAGTTTCGGGGGCAGCGATCGCCTTACTGTCCTTCGGGGTTTGGGTGCATCATATGTTCGCAGTGGGCATGAGCGATACTTTCAATATTTTCTTCGCCGCCAGCAGTATGCTTATTGCCATCCCTACGGGGGTGAAGATCATCAATTGGATTGGCACTATGTACAAAGGTTCAATCCGGCTAAGGGTTCCCATGCTCTTTGTGATCATGTTTCTGATCAATTTTACTTTCGGCGGATTAAGCGGGGTTTCTTTCGCTATCGTACCGCTGGACTGGCAACTCACCGATACCTATTACGTGGTGGCACATCTGCATTACGTATTCCTCGGCGGAACTGCATTCGCAGTTTTCGCCGGAATCTTCTATTGGTTTCCGAAGATGACAGGGAGACAACTCTCAGAAAAACTTGGAAAATGGCAACTATGGCTGTTTGTGATCGGCTTTAATATGACCTTTTTGCTTCAGCATATCCTCGGGATGCTGGGAATGCCGCGAAGGGTATATACCTATCCCGATCAGCCTTATTGGCGAACGCTCAATGTGATCTCGAGTGCGGGAGCTGTTCTCATGTTTATTGCCGTAGCGATCTTTCTGTACAATCTTTATAGTACCCTGAAAAAGAAAAGAACTGCGGAAGCCAATCCATGGGAGGCCTGGACGCTGGAGTGGTATGCGCCCTCGCCACCGACCATTAAGAATTTTGGAGAGCTGCCCCACGTGCACAGCCGTCGTCCCATTTGGGATATTAAACATCCGGAAAACCCTGATAAAAAACTGAACTAATGAAGGACAAAGGAAAATTAGTGATGCTCTTTTTTATAGGTTCGGAAGCGTTCTTCTTCATTGCGCTTATTATAGCCTATGTGTATTATCGCAACTTCACCGATGCCACCGATACGGTTTCACAATATCTGCACGAGGTTAAAATTGGGGGTTTTACGTCCCTGTTGGTGGGCAGCAGTTTTACCCTGATGTGGAGCAAAAGATCCCTGCACAGGAATAAACTACTGAAATTCAAGATCGGCCTCGCATTGACGATTCTGATGGGCATCATTTTCATGTATGGCCAGATCAAGGAATATATAGACCTGTATAAGAAGCAGATGACGATTAGCAAAGATATCTTTGGTTCGATCTTCTTTACCCTTACCGGCTTTCACAGCCTGCATGTTATTATTGGACTAATAGGTCTCAGCATCCTTTTTGGGCTTTCATTTACGAAATTCAAACTGCTAAATGGACCGGCGATGCGCGGTATGGAGATATACTGGCATTTCGTAGATGTGGTCTGGTTGTTCGTATTTTTCTATGTTTATATAACCCCGTTGCTATGGACTTAATGCACTACATACTTCTTCCTCAAAACTGGTCGCTGGCTTCAGCAGTGATCCTGTTTGTCCTGCTTGGTGTTTTCTGGATCTGGTTTCGGCCGGGGATCAGAAAAATGCTCTCGATGACTTTGGCTCTTAGCCTGATCTACCTGGCAACAGCTTCGCCCTTAGCCCATTTGCGCGATTTTGGGTTGCACAGCATTACCATGATCCAACAGGTTATCCTCCTTCTTATTGTGCCTGTTTTTTTGTGGAGTGCGGTGCCGCTGAGCAACAAAAGTGGAAAAAAGATCAAAAAAAGTCACAGGCCTTCCACAAAAGCTGTACTGCTGGCATGGTTTACAGGAGCTGTTGGCATGTGGGGTTTGCATTTTTGGAGTGCGGCCAAACTTTCTTCGGAAACCGGCCTGGCCATCTGCGGAATAACCGCCGGCAATACTCCCGGCTGGATCATTGCAACTCCCGACTGGCTGATAATGTTGTTGCTGCTCATCTGTGGCATGATCTTTCTTAAACCCGTTTTTCATCCCGATCTCTCCAGGAGAATAACCCCCTTGCGCAGTGTAATCTTTCTTTTTACCTCCTGCGTCAGCTGTTCCATATTGGGGTTATGGGTGGCTTTTTCAGCCGCTTCAGCATCTATAGAACATGCTGCACCTCTGCTCACGGTTTTGCGAAATCCCATCCCGATGTCGGTACGGTCCGATCAGGAATTTGCCGGAATGATCATGTGGGTGCCCGGCTGTATTTTTTATGTGGCCGCTTCACTGCATATTCTTATAAAATGGATGGATACCCGGAATGAAGCTCTTTTCGGAAATGAAAAATCGCTCCTGGTGAAGGGTGCGGCGGGAAATTCCGAAGAAATTATAGAAAAAAATATTACAGAAAATAAGAACCGCCTATGAAATCTGGTCATAAAGCTAATCCTCAACGTTTGCCCAAGCCAACTTACTGGCCTTTCTTCCTGGCAATGGGAGTGGTCTTTATCTTCTGGGGAATTATAAGTGTCTGGGTGATCTCTGCTGCTGGTTTGATTATTTTTTCAGTAGCGCTGGGAGGATGGATAACCGATTTGTACAAGGAAATCAAACAGGAAAAAAAGGAAAAAGATGAGCTGTAATTGCGAAAATGAAGAGGATAAAAAAGACGCACTTGACCGAAGGAGTTTTCTCAGCAGGTTAACGGTGGGAATAGGCGCGGCTATAGGAGGGATTCTTTCTTTACCTCTTATTACAGCCATGCTCGATCCCGTAACGCGTAAGGAAAGGAATGTGTGGAGAACGGTAGGCAAACTTGACGAATTCAACAAAGGGGAAACCAGAATGGTCACCTTCAAAAATGCTACTGTCTACGACTGGTCTACTAAACTTCAGAATACGGCTGCCTACGTGAGGCGGCAAAAAGATGACAAGCTGCTGGCCTTTGCTGTGAACTGCGCCCATCTGGGCTGTCCGGTGCGCTGGGACAAGCAGGCAGAGCTTTTTCTTTGCCCCTGCCATGGCGGAGTTTTTTACAAAGACGGATCAAGAGCTGCAGGCCCGCCTCCACGTGGGATGTATCATTATAAGATAAGGCTGAAGGGAGATGATGTGCAGATAGCCACTCAGGGTATTCCAATAACCAATATAGGATCAGGAGCGTGAAAAAAAGATTGAAGAAAATAGGAAAATGGCTCGATGACCGGGGCGGTTTTAGTGAACTGGTCAAACCTTTGAAAACTCACCTGGTACCGCCGGGCACCGGGTGGAACTACGTGTGGGGCAGTGCTACCTTACTTTGTCTCATCGTGCAGGTGTTAACGGGTATTGCCCTGGCTTTTCTATATCAGCCTACCACTAATGCCGCTTACCAGTCCCTTCAGTATATTGAACACCAGGCTTTTTTGGGTAGTTTTATCCGCGGACTTCACAGTTGGGGCGCATCGGGCATGATCGTGCTGCTGGGGGTCCACATGGTGAGGGTTTATCTGTTTGCGGCCTACAAATATCCGCGTGAGATGAACTGGATAAGTGGCGTTTTATTGCTCGCTGTGACTATCACCATGGCCTTTACAGGTCAATTGCTGCGCTGGGACAGCAACGGCGTATGGACCGCTGTTGTGGGGGCCGAGCAAATGGGGCGCATCCCTTTCATTGGGGATTCGGTGGCGCATTTTTTTCTCGGCGGAACCACTGTAAGCGGGGAAACCCTCAACCGGTACTTTTCGATGCACACTCTCCTGGTGCCGGCTATTCTTTTTGCTATTCTGGGATTTCATATCTGGCTTGTTTTCAGGAACGGGATCTCTGAACCTCCAAAGGCCGGTAGAAAAGTAGATCCAAGGTCCTATCGTGACTGGTACAAAAAGCTACTAAAAAAGAAAGGAGAGCCTTTCTTTCCGAATGTAATATGGCGGGATGCCGTCACTGCCCTGGTGATTTTGGTCATTTTGATAGGCTTCGCCTGGCTGGTGGGAGCCCCCGAACTTACCGCTCTTCCCGACACCTCCTACATTAAAGCACATCCACAACCCGACTGGTATTTTACCTGGATCTACGCGATGTTCGCCTTGATGCCCTGGCGTATTGAATCTTACATGATTGTACTCATTCCGCTGGTGGGTGGTGCTTTCCTGTTCTCGATACCCTTTCTGGCCAAAGGTGGCGAACGAAGTCCGCTGCGGCGTCCATGGGCAATAGGAGGAGTGATCTTTGTACTGGTGTCGGTTTGGTCACTTTGGTATATCGGCAATCGTGCCCCCTGGGCGCCAAGGTTTGATGCAAAGAGAATTTCTATCTATACTACGGTTCCCAATCCTTCTCCCGGGGTGCGGCACGGGATTGAACTCTTCAACACTATGGGCTGTATCTATTGCCATAAAGTGGGGAAAAATGGTGGTATTCGCGGCCCCGAGCTCACCAATGTGCAGCAGCGGATGACGAGGGAGCAAATGATCATCAGGATCGTAAACGGAGCCGAAAATATGCCGGCTTTCGGAGGAACCTTAAGCAAGGAGGAACTTGACAATATTGTTGATTTTCTTATGAAAGAGAAGAAGCCAGAGCAGTAGGTTCGGCCGAATTAATTAGCTGAAAAAGGCCAATTTCGGTCTTAATCCCAACAGCAAGCTTTTTCCTGAAGAAAACTTATTTGTCTATCGAATAATTCCTGATATCTTCCAGGATCTGCTGTACATTTTTTTCGGTCTTGAAAAGTTTATCCTTGCAGACCTTCAGTAGCTCTGAGGCACGTTTTATCTTCGTATCCAGCTCGTCGATACTTATTTCAGAATTCTCCATTTCTGAAACTATTTCCTGCAGTTCGCTGTAGGCTTCAGTATAGCTTATTTCTTCACTCATTTTCTTGATGTTTAGAAGTTGCTTCCACACGGCTCCTGATCTTTCCTTCAAAAACCTGTGTTTCTATAATGTCTTTGGGCTTCAGCTGTTCATGATTGCTCACTACTTTGCCGTTTTTTCTGGTGATGCTGTAACCACGTTTTAAAATGCTTTCCGGAGAAAGCAATTTCAGCTTTTCTTCGGAAAAAAGCAGTTCCTTTCTTACTTCTTTTAAAAAACCTGGCGCAGAGGACAACAGACTTTTTTCGGCTTCTTTCAGCTGATCCTTTTGCTTCTGAAGCATACGCTGATTGAGGTTTTTTAGCTGAAACAAACTCTGGTCAAGCTGATGTTTTTGTTCATTAAGAGCTGAAGCGCCGGAGCTGCTGATATTTTTTGCTGTTTCTCTCAAGAATTCCCTTTGTGCCTGGAGCAAGGCTTTGCTTTCCGAAATTAGCAGACTTCGCATTCGCTCGAGCTCCGATTTATTCTGGTCGAGCGCACGGTTGGTGAGCGAATTGAAGAGGCGTGCGGTTTCCTGTAATCCCGAGCTTTGACTTCTGAAAAGTATGTTGCTTTCCCTTTGCAGGCTTCCTTCAGCATTTTGCACTTTCAGGTGGAAATCCTGAAATCTTTGCAGCAGGAATTCGGCAATTTTCGTGGGGGTGATAAAGCTCTGAAAGCTTACCATTTCGCTGACGGTCTCGTTGGTAGAATGACCAATACCGGTGAGCACCGGAATAGGAAAAGTGGCAATTTTTTCAGCTAAAAAATAGTTGTCGAAACAGCTAAGGCCTATCTCTCCACCGCCACCGCGAATAATAGCCACAGCATCAAAGACATCAGATTTGTGACTTATTTTTTCCAGCTGTTCCAAAATCGTACTTACGGCTCTTTCGCCCTGCAGGATTGCAGGAAAAAGCAGGTGGTGAAATTGGTAATTTCCGGGGTTATTATTGATGATATTCAGAAAATCCTGATAGCCCTTGCTGCTTTCTACCGAGATCACGGCCAGGGTCTTTGGTAAAAGCGGCAGATGCGTTTTTTTATTTGTGTCAAAAATCCCTTCATTTTTGAGCTTCTGAATGGTTTCCGATTTCTCCTTTGCCAGCTCTCCAAGGGTGTATTCCGGATCAATATCTGTAATATTCAAGGCCAGGCCATGTACAGGATGGTAAGTGACATGACCCTGGATCACCACGTTCATATGATCTTTAAGGTCTTCTTTGAGGATTTCCCGGAACTTTTTGTTGATCATCTGATAGGTGTCGCTCCAGATGTTGCCACGCATTTCGGCGACCACCCTGCCGTGCTTCTTCTCTACCAGAGCCGGATAACAATGACCAGACTTGGGATAATGATTGAGCTTCACGATTTCGGCCTTGATCCATACCGTATTGCTGCACCGGGCACTAATCACGTTCTGGATAGAGCGCGTGAGCTGTGACAGAGAATAGATCTTTTTATCGGGCAGGGTCATACTTCAGGAATTCCTGAAGCTAAACTACGAATTTCGCCGCTAAGGAAGCGAATTTATGATCTTTCAGAAGATAGAATTATTCTGCTTTTTTTGGAGATAATCCTGGCCCCGGATGGAAACTGGACTTGCTCTTCATTTTCACGAAAAAAGCCGCCTCCGTTGAATAAGGAAGGCGGCTTTTAAGCTTCAGTTTTAATCTGAATTATATTTTTACTAAGCCCCTGTTTTGAAGCATAGGAGTGATATCGGGTTTGTGACCTCTAAAGTCGAGGAACATCTTAGCATAATCCTGGGTATTTCCCTGTGAAAGGATCATATCCCGGAAGCGTTGTCCGTTTTCACGGGTCATACCGCCATTTTCCTCGAACCAGGAATAAGCATCGTCGTCCAGCATTTCTGTCCACAAATAAGCGTAGTAACCTGCGGCATAGCCGTTCCCCCAGATGTGTAGGAAATAAGTTGAGCGATATCTCGGCGGAACTTCCTGCAAGGCAAGATTGGTCCTTTTTAAGGCATCAGCTTCAAATTGATCTACATCTTTGATAGAATCATTTGCAGAGATCGTGTGCCATTCCATATCGAGATCGGCAGCAGCCAAAAGTTCAGTAAGGGCATAACCCTGGTTGAAGGTGGTGGCTTTTTTGATTTTATCTACGAGTTCCTGAGGCATAGGTTCTCCAGTCTTATAGTGAACCGCGTAGTTGCGGAAAACTTTTGGATAGATCGCCCAGTGCTCGTTGAACTGAGAAGGGAATTCTACAAAATCACGTGCGGTGTTTGTTCCCGACAAAGTGGGATACTGCTGGCTGGCGAAAAGTCCGTGCAAGGCATGTCCAAATTCGTGGAACATCGTGGTCACATCATCATAGCTAATGAGTGCCGGCTGCCCCGGAGCAGGCTTGGTGAAATTGCACACATTGTAGATCACCGGCTTTTTGTTGAGCAGTTTAGATTGGCCTACAATATTGTCCATCCAGGCACCACCAGATTTGTTGTCGCGTTTAAAATAATCGGTGTAGAAAAGTCCAACGGTAGTGCTGTCTTCATTAAAAACTTCGTAAACCTTCACATCTTCCTGGTACACCGGAATATCGTGACGTTCTTTGAAGCTAAGGCCATACAATTCGTGTGCAGCATAGAAAACACCATCCTGCAGTACTTTGTTCAATTCGAAGTAAGGTTTTACCTGGCTTTCATCAAGGTCGTATTTTGCCTTGCGTACCTTTTCAGCATAGTAATTCCAGTCCCAGGGCTCCAGTTTAAAATTCTTTCCTTCCTTGTTGATCACCTTCTGAATTTCAGCAGCTTCCTGCTGCGCTTTCTTCGTGGCAGGAGCGATAAGCTTTTCAAGAAAATCCTTCACATTTTCCGGATTTTTGGCCATTTGGTTCTGAAGTTTCCACGCAGCGAAATTATGGTAGCCCAAAAGCTTTGCTTGTTGCGCTCTTATCTCGGCCAAGCGTGAAATGATCTTACGGGTGTCGTTATCGCCTCCCTGTTCCGCACGGGTCCAGGAATGCTCAAAAAGTTCCTTTCTCACATCACGGTTGCTTAAAGACTGTAAAGCTGGCTGCTGAGTGGTATTCTGCAGCGGAAGCAGGTATTTGTTCTGAAGTTCGTTGTCTTCAGCATTTTGTGAGGCTGCCTGGATTTCATTTTCAGAAAGACCTTCCAGTTGTGCTTTGTCACTAACTACGAGAGCGGCTTCTTTTGCAGCGGCCAAAAGATGATTGGTGAATTGAGCGCTAAGTTTAGCTTCTTCTTCGTTTAGCTTTTTAAGAGCGTTTTTATCTTCTTCGGAAAGATTGGCTCCTGCCAGAGTAAATTTTTGGTAGTAATATTCTACCAATTTCTTTGATTCCGGTTCGAGATCAAGACTGTCGCGCTTTTTATACAGAGTTGTGACTCTGTTAAAGAGCTTGTCATTGAGATAGATGGCATCCTGATGTGCGGCAAGCCTGGGCGCTTCTTCCTCCTGGATCTTCTGAAGTTCAGGGTTGGTGTTGGCGCTGCTCAGCAAATTGAATACGCCATAGACTCTGTCCAGAGTCTGGCCACTTTTTTCCATGGCTACCAGCGTATTTTCGAAGGTAGGAGCCTCTTTACTATTGGCTATCTCCTCGATCTTTGCGAGCTGTTCTCTCATGCCTTTTTCCATGGCAGGCTGAAAATCGCTGTCTTCAATCTCATTGAAGTCGGGAGCTTCGTAGGGAAGATCGCTCGGCTGTAGTAAAGGGTTATTTGATGAATCGTCGGCTGCCGCGTCTTTGGATTGGCTGGCGTCACTGTTGGCACAGGACGTCATTACCAAAGCCAGGGCAATGGACGGAAGAAAAATTAAACGTTTCATACCGTATTTGTTGATTTTAAAATGAATTTTACCTGACGAAAATAGCAAATTATCGGCTAATGCCGTTATGCACCCCGGTTTAATTCCCTCGGAATAAAATAAGGTATATCGGGGAGTTTTTCCCGGGCGACCGGCAGCCCGCGTTATTGGGTGGGAAGGCTAAAAGCTCCGGTTTACCTGCCCTTATGGACCCGGTTAAGATAAATTCTGATAAGAAAATAAAGATAAAGCAGGCCAAGAACAAAGCCGGCTCCCACATCGGTAAACCAATGGGCACCAAGGTAAATGCGTGAAAAGGGCACCGTAAAAATCAGTAGGAATGAGAGGCTTATCACGAAAATTCGAAGGGGCTTGTTAAGATAGTGATTCCGCAGCATAAGAAAACTAAGGAAACCAAAGAAAACCAGATAGAAGGTAGTATGGCCGCTGGGAAAGCTTTGGTGCTGCGCATGTTCAACGATGTTCACCAGATCTGCGGTTGGCCTGGGGCGGTTAATCAGGACCTTGATCCCGAAAGTGAGCAGCGTCACTCCCAGGGTACTCAGTACAAAAAGTGCTTCGGTGCGGTATTTATAGAGGAAAAAAATTAGAGCCGTGCCCAGCACGAGAGTGAGGGCTACGGCACTCACCCCAAACCAACTAATAGCCTTCATTATAAAATTGAGAAGGGGGCTGCTGTCTTCCTGTACTTCTTCAGAAAACTCAATGTCTATAACGGTAGTGGGTAAAAAAGCGACGACGGCCGTAAAGATCAGAAAGAGGACGATAAGAATAAAAATAAGATAATGTGCTTTTTTCTTATCTCCGAGAAATCGGAAAAAGTCGAGTATGTCCATAGATTTGAAATTTGATGTTTTTAGAAGTTTAGCTCTCCGGCATAAACAATGGATGCAGAGCAAAAAGATGAAGTTAAGAATTCAACTACAGGCTGTAGTCGTAAGTATTTATAATTTTTTGCTAAATCATCATAAAATCCATGGATTCAGGAGAAATCCGGAAGAAAATAATCTACAGGAGCTAAAGTCTGTGATTTCTTGTTTCTATTCCAGCGAAGCGTTGTGAAAAGAAATGTCAAAGCAGGTGCCAACATTGGGCTTGCTGGTTACCTTCACAGGGGCGTCGTGGTCTTCGAGAATGGTCTTTACAGAACTCAGGCCCACCCCAACTCCCGTGCTTTTGTTGGTATAAAAAGCTTCAAAGAGTTTGTCTATCTGATCTTGTTCCAGTCCGTGCCCATTGTCCCGAATGCTCAGAATAAAATCAGTTTTGTTTTTGGTGACAGCAATTTCTATAATTCCATGATCTGGAGTGGTAGCTTCACTGGCATTCACAATGATATTCAGCAGCGCAATGATAAGTTTTTCCTTGTCAGCCAAAATGGGATAAGGCCCATCAAATTTACTAATGACCTTGATCCCTGCCAGATAAATGCGGTCTGCAGCTTTCTCAATTGTACTTTTCAGAATTTCTGCCAGGTCTTCTTTGCGGAGAACTGCCGGGGAATAATTAGAGGTATTTAGAAGGTTACTCACCAGGTTGTTAAGGGTTGCAGTACTTCGGGAAAGGATATCTATATAATTTTTGAGCTCCTCTCTTTGAGAGGGATCTACTTTCTTTTCCAACAGTTCTGCGGCCATGCCAATGCTGGCTAAAGGATTTCGAAGCTCGTGCGCCAGGGTGCGGGCTATTTCTCCCTGGATAGAGAATTTTTCAGCCTTTAGCAGTGCTTTCTGAGTATTTTTCTGTTCAGTAATGTTTCTTACGAGCAGCACATATTCATCGACCCAGTCCGCACTTTTTCGGTGAAATATTTTTCCGCGGACACTAAACCACTCCCAGGTGTCTCCTTTGAGTTTAAGTCTTACCTCAATATCAATAATATCGTCGTCTGAAGATTTTAGAAGTTTTTTGTGAAGTGCTGTCACTTTCTCGCGGTCGCGGGGATGTATGAACGGCAGAATATCTGCAAGAGGCATGCCCTGGATCTTTTCACGGGTCATTCCTACCTCCGGAAAAATATCCTTGTTGATATACCTAACCTTATGGGTATTCAGGTTAATTATCAGAATCGTTTCGGGAGAAGTTCGTACCAGTTGCCGTTTAAAACGCACTGTTTCCTTGAGTTCCTCGGCCTCGGCCTTAGGTTGGGTAATATCTTCCAGGGTGGCGACCAGCAAATCCTTTTGAGGTCGCACCGTGAGACGAAACCAGGTATCCTGACCTTCCTGATTGTAATGAAAATCCCTGTCCAGAGGCTGACCGGATTTCGCAACTTCTTTCAGAGCTTCAAAAATACCCATTTGAACGCTGTATGTGGAGATCTCCAATACGGTATGGCCCAGAGGATTTTTATCCTGATATAGCTCGCGAAGAACCTTATTAATGCGCAGGTAGAGGAAATCTTTTATTTCCCCCGTCTCGTCATACAGGGTTTTCAGAACAGCAATAGCAAGGTTGGTCGTATCAAAAACAGTTTGTAAAACTTCATAATTACTAACCGTTTCCTCCCTAAAAAGTGGATCCTTTGAAGACATAGTTCTTTTGCGTAGGTTAAGTTTATTCACAATTGCTAACTCCCCGATAATATTTAACAAATGTTAAAATAAGCTCTAAATGTAGCAAGACAAATTAACAACACCTCTTAAATTAGGGTTAAATAATGTCCTTTTAAGAAAGATTCCGGCTTGTTGAGCGGGTATTTTGTTTAAAAGCGGAGGAAAATACTTACTTAAGAAGCCGTCTAAGGAGCCCGATTGTTGAACCCGAACGTGTTTAGGTATTGAATGAATAGGGAGTAAATTATCTGAGATCCTATAACCCTTTCACATCCAAATGAAAGAAAGCCACGAATGCACGAATAATTTCTTTGGATAAGCCGTAGATTTAGCCGTTTTTGGCTCCAGAGATCCCCGTAAGACAACCTTATATATCCGGAAAATGCGCGAAAGACGTTCGTGAATTCCGGGCAAGATTTTAGGCTTGAAGTCACTCCATTTAAGATTCTGAACCTATCAGATGGCAGACAGGTTCAGAATAACATCTTAGCTACTTTTGAGACAGCTTCTTTAGATGAATCAGCTGAAATTTTACTGAAGGGAATTTACTCTTTGCTGCAGTTGTTCGATCTTTTCTTCAATGAAATTCTGCATGGAAGGATCTCCTTCTTTGGCCTGACTCAACTGGTGCAGTGCTTTTATTCCACCCATGATGAAACGCGGGTTATTGAAAGAATTCAGCCGGTCACTTATCTGTTTTACGCTGCTCTTTACCAGCTCTTCATTTTGGACATTTTCAAGCCAGGTCACATAGGAGTCCAGAAGCCCCAGAGAGCCAAAAATAGAAGCTTTGGCAAAACTGCTTTGGAAGAAATCCTTCTCGCTATCGGCACCACGGGCAGCAAAGATCTGTGCCAGTTCGCTGGTAAGGCTGGAGAGATTATCTTTCTTAAAGCCGAGTGCCTGCTGATATCCTTCTTCAGTATCCAGACCGGAAAGGCCTTTTAGTGCAGCCGCTTCCACAGCATAAGAGCGATCTTTTAGTGAAGAAAGGAATAAGCTGTGGAATGATTTATCCTGAAGCCCGGCGAGCGCGTTCAATGCTGCCGTTCTTACCCTTGCATCCTTATCATTTTGTGCCATTTTCTTCAGAATTGGTGACGCTCCTTTTAACATCGCTTTATTCTGAAGGTCTAACTGGCTAAGGCTTAGTTGCCGGATACCCTGATAAGGATCCTGAAGAGTTCGCAACAGGAATTTCCGGGCTTTTTCATCATCCTGATGTTTTGCGGCATATTCGATAGCCTGCCTCCGGGTTACATAAATTCCTGCATGATCATAGGAATAGATGAATTGGTCGAGGTTTTTATGGTCGTTTATTTTTGCCAGAAGCACTTTTTCCGCATCCACGTCAATAAGGGCAGGCTTTGCGCCATTCGGATAGGGGATTTGAAGAGTGTCTTCCCTGGCATCAAGCGTATAGTTTATACGTCTTTTCCCGCCGCTGGCATCATACACATCTACTTTCATGGGCAGGCGGAAAATACGCTCCCCGTCCTGGGCTTGTGAGATGAAAACCTTTGCCATCTTAGTGCTGTTGTCATAAGTGTAGTTTACATCGAGCACAGGATAGCCCTTGCCATAATACCATTGATCCCAAAACCAGCTTAGGTCTTTTCCGGTGACTTTTTCAAACACAAGGCGTAGTTGCTGTGCTTCAGCATTACTGTGGTTGTAAGTATTGAGGTATTCCTTGAGGCTGGCAAAGAAAGCCTCGTCACCTACATAATGACGCAGCATGTGAAGAATGCGGCCTCCTTTCTGGTAAGACACCCGATCGAACATTTGTAGCGGGTGTTTATAATAGAAGTTCACAAGATCGCGGTGAGCACGGTCTGGCAGTTGCATGTATGCCAGCATGTCGTTATAGTTCTTTTCATCTCCGGCATCCTGGCCGTGCTTATGAGCATCCCATAAAGTTTCGCTATAATCGGCAAAAGATTCGTTAAGGGTGATATTGCTCCAGCTTTCGGCGGTTACATAATCCCCGAACCATTGGTGAAACAATTCATGGCAAATAACCTCTTCGGGGCTTTCGTCGAGGAGTTCCCGCGGGGTCTTCTGAATAGATTCTCCATGAAGGGTAGCAGTGGTATTTTCCATAGCGCCCGACACATAATCGCGAACGACGACCTGGGCGTATTTCGACCACGGAAAATCCACTCCCAGGAGATCAGAGTAAAGCGACATCATTTCGGGCGTGTCTCCAAAGATCTCTTCAGCATAGGGAGCATAGGCCGGTTCCAGGTAATAGTCTACCGCTTTATCTTTCCATTTGTCATGATATACTTTAAAATCCCCTACGGCCATCATGAACAGGTAAGGTGAGTGCGGCTGATCCATTTTCCAGGTGTCGGTGCGGGTGCCGTCTCCATTTTCCTTTTGATCCACCATAATACCGTTGGAAAGGCTCACGTATTTTGAAGGTACGG
>JBAWAB010000108.1:0-6140 GCA_049589035.1 Salegentibacter sp. | reverse complement strand
ACGAAGACATTTTCTTCCTTTCCAACGGCCATATTTCTCCGGTATTTTACAGCGTCCTTGCCCGCACCGGATATTTCCCGGTAGAGGAACTCAACACCTTCCGCCTTATCGACTCACGCCTACAGGGTCACCCAACTACTCATGAAGGACTTCCTGGAATAAGAGTAGCTTCAGGTTCTTTGGGTCAGGGAATGTCGGTAGCTCTTGGTGCCGCTCAAGCAAAGAAACTTAATAAAGACAAGCATCTTGTGTACACCCTTCACGGAGACGGGGAATTACAGGAAGGCCAGAACTGGGAAGCGATCATGTATGCCGCCGGAAATCATGTGGACAACATCATTTCTACAATAGACCTTAACGGGCAGCAAATTGACGGAAGCACAGAAACCGTTCTTCCGTTAGGAAATGTGAGGGCAAAATTCGAAGCTTTTGGCTGGGATGTTATGGAGATAGAAGATGGAAATGACCTGAACCAGGTGATCGACGGCCTGGAAGAAGCCAAAACCAGAACAGGAAAAGGAAAACCGGTATGTATCCTGATGCATACGGTAATGGGCCACGGAGTGGATTTTATGATGCACACACACGCATGGCACGGAAAAGCTCCCAATGACGAGCAACTGGAGAACGCACTTGCTCAAAACCCTGAAACTTTAGGAGATTATTAATTCCCAAAGCTTCGTATCCATTAAAAATCAGTTTTCCGCAAAGGCGGAAAAGACAAAAGAAACAACATGAAAAAATATACAGATTCAGGAAAAAAAGATACCCGTTCCGGTTTTGGCGCGGGCCTTACCGAACTGGGCCGCAATAATCCGAATGTCGTAGCGCTATGCGCCGACCTGGTAGGCTCCTTAAAAATGCAGGATTTTATTGATGAAAATCCCGAGCGTTTTTTCCAGGTAGGAATAGCCGAGGCCAATATGATCGGGATGTCAGCAGGACTAACGATTGGTGGCAAGATTCCTTTTGCAGGAACTTTCGCCAACTTCGCTACCGGTCGGGTTTACGACCAGATTCGCCAAAGTGTGGCATATTCAGGAAAAAACGTGAAGATATGTGCTTCGCACTCGGGCGTCACTCTTGGAGAAGATGGAGCCACTCACCAGATCCTGGAAGATATCGGGCTTATGAAGATGCTTCCGGGGATGACCGTGATCAACACCTGTGATTATAACCAGACTAAAGCAGCGACCCTGGCCATCGCGGAACATGAAGGCCCTGTTTACCTTCGCTTCGGAAGACCAAAAGTGGCCAATTTCACTCCTGAAGATCAAAAATTTGAGATCGGAAAAGCCGTTCACCTTCTGGAAGGGACCGATGTAACTATCATCGCTACCGGTCACCTGGTATGGGAAGCCATTCAGGCAGCCGAACAGCTTAACGAAAAAGGCATCAGCGCCGAGGTGATCAATATCCACACGATCAAGCCTCTGGATGAAGAAGCCATCATCAATTCGGTTAAAAAAACAGGCTGTGTGGTAACTGCTGAAGAGCACAACTTCCTTGGTGGCCTTGGCGAAAGCGTAGCAAGAACGCTCTCTCTAAGCACCCCTACTCCACAGGAATTTGTGGCAACCCAGGATGTTTTTGGCGAAAGCGGAACTCCCGAACAGCTAATGGCAAAATATGGCCTGAACGCCGAGGCCATTGTAAAAGCTTCAGAAAAAGTGATCAAACGCAAATAAGTGTTGAAATTGCTCATAAATTAAGGCCTTTCGGAGAATGCTTCTGAAGGGCTTTTTTTATCTTCAGAAATAATTAACAAATGGAACACGTTATCTCTATCTAATCCAAAATATGAAACCATGAAAAAATTATTGCTAATTGCCCTGATCTTTAGCGGGACAAGCCTGATGGCTCAAAGTGCCAAATTCGGTATCAAGGGTGGCCTGAACTATGGTGCCACCGGAGATTATCAGAACGTAAATGAAGCAGCTTCCGATTTCAGTTCTTCCTTTGAAGAAGGCGAAAACAGAACAGGTTTTCACCTGGGATTTTTTTCTCAATTCGAAATGCTCGGCATTTTTCTTCAGCCAGAATTGATGTACACACAGCTCAAGACCAAATACAATAGTTTCGACTATAAACTCACCAAGATCGATGCTCCGGTGCTCTTAGGGCTTAAGGTGCTTGGACCACTAAACATCAAGGCAGGTCCCTCTTTCCAATATGTACTGAAAAACGAGCTGGAGAACACCAGCTTTTCGGTGAGTGATGTAGAGAATGACATTAGCGTAGGTTACCAGCTTGGCGCCGGATTAACATTCGGCCGTCTTGGCTTCGATGTACGCTACGAAAGCGCTTTTAAGGAAAATACCGCTTTTGTGGATACAGCTTCGGAACGGTTCAAATTGGATTCCCGGCCAACCCAGTGGATCCTGAGTGCCTCCTATGCTTTTTAAATAAAACCTCAACAAAAAAGAAAGCCCCGAAATCAATTTCCGGGGCTTTCCTTTTTTGTTATACTTTCTTGCGAAAATTAATCATTACTGAAAGTATCCGGATCCAGATAATCTGGAATTCCATTGTTATTGCTATCGGGGAAGGTTATAGATCCATCCTCGTTAATTGTGATTTCCTTACGGGTAGGAGTTCCGTCACCATCATCATCTGGATCGGCAAAATTCGGCACATTATCTCCATCTGAATCATCGTTCAACAGATTTTTATCTTCATCAAGGTCTTCCATCCAGGAAGGGATTCCGTCGTTATCATGATCGGCTTCGTTCACCCGGTAAAGATTAACCTTAAAAATCAGCGGACTGTAAGCAGGGATATTCGGCTGCCCACTGGCAAAATAGCCGAGTCCTGAGGGAATAAAAAGAGCACCAATTCCGTAGTCATTGGTCCATTTGATCGTGTTGTCGTCATTTACGCTGTAGTTGCTGGCAGCACCAAATTCTGTAATGCCACGGCCAAAGCCCTTGATCACGCGAGTATTATCGAACCAAACCGGGCTACCTGAGCTATCGAAAAGCGCATCGTTCAAAAGATTTCCCTCGTAAGAAACCAGGGTAGAATCGGAGAATTTTGGGTGATCTCCAGCTCCTTCTCTTGCCTTCAAAATGTACAGACTATAGTCAACATCATCCTCGGTAATAGTTTGGACAACCAGGTTATCTGAGTCCAGAATAGAAGTTTTATCGGCATTATCTCCGGCAATAGTGTCTATTTTGATCGAATAATCAAAACCTTCTTGCGGATTTTCAAATTCCTCATAATTATAGAAATGACTTCCCAGGTAAGATCGCAGAGCCTCATCATCGGCGACCGCTTGTTCGCCTTTATCTCTGATTTCCACTTGCTGCTGGTTTGGGTTGTCTTTGTGACAGGCAAATAAGCTCGCCACCGTTAAAAACCCAACAAAAAGTCTGTTCAATCTCATGCTATAGTATTTTTAGGGCCGCAAGATACAATATTCTTGTATTTTTGTTGAAGGATTAAAGGCCAGTTTATGAGAGTTGATAAATTTCTATGGTGCGTGCGTTATTTTAAAACCCGGAGTATCGCTACCGGGGCATGCAAACAGGGAAAAGTGAAGATAGAAGGGGCTAACACAAAACCTTCCAAAGAGGTCTTCCCCGGCGACAAATTGACGGTACGAAAGAACCAGATCAATTATGAAATCGAGGTGCTGGATCTTCCCCCGAGCCGGGTAGGTGCAAAACTTGTTAATTTGTACGTGAACGATATCACTCCCCGGGAAGCTTTTGAAAAACAGGAATTACTCAAATATTCCAAGGATTATTATCGCAAGAAAGGCACCGGCAGACCTACCAAAAAAGACCGCAGGGATATTGACGATTGGTTTGAAAACAACGAAGGTGATGAAAAAGAATAGTACTGCTGCGGAATATTGGTCGGCGCGTTACCGGGAAGGCCAGACAGGCTGGGATATTGGCGCAATCTCTACTCCGCTCAAAGCATATATCGATCAGTTGGAGAATAAAGAACAGAAGATCCTTATTCCGGGTGCCGGAAATGCCTATGAAGCAGAATACCTCTTCAGAAAAGGCTTCAAAAATGTGTATGTGGCCGAGCTGGCCGAAGAACCTCTTCAAAACCTGCAAAAGCGGGTTCCTGAATTTCCCAAGGAACAGCTATTACACATCGATTTTTTTGAGGTAGAAGGCGATTTTGACCTGATCCTGGAGCAAACCTTCTTTTGCGCATTACCTGTAGACAGAAGAGCCGATTATGCCTGGAAGGCCTTCGAACTCCTGCGGAATAAAGGAAAGATCGTAGGATTGCTCTTCACCTTTGAACTCGCCGAAGACGGCCCTCCATTTGGAGGAAGCAAACAGGAATATCTGGAATATTTCGATCCGCTTTTTGAGATAGAAATTTTGGAACCCTCTTATAATTCCATCCCCCCGCGCCAGGGAAACGAACTCTTTTTTAAATTCGTCAAAAAAACCGACCAATGAAAGAAAATATCCTGATCCTGAACAACAAGGAGATCAACCACAAGATCAAACGCATTGCTTACCAGATCTACGAAAGCAATGTTTCGGAAAGCGAAATAGTTTTAGCCGGAATAGCTGCTAATGGTTTTGACCTGGCCAAAAGGCTTCAGAAGGAACTGCAGCAGATCTCACCACTTCAGATCATTCTTTGTGAGGTAAAGGTCAATAAGAAAAATCCGTTGGAAAAGGTAGTGACCTCACTTCAACCGGACGAATACCAGAATAAATCGCTCGTATTGATTGATGACGTTCTCAATTCAGGAACCACCCTCATCTATGGCGTCAGGCATTTTCTGGAGGTGCCCCTAAAACAATTCCAGACGGCTGTACTGGTCGATAGAAATCACAAAAAGTATCCCGTAAAAGCCGATTTTAAGGGAATTTCTCTTTCTACTTCGTTGAATGAAACCGTGCAGGTAAGTTTGAAAAAGAACCAGGAAAAAGCCGAACTATTATAGTTTTTCCTCTATTTCCCTGACTATTTCTTCAGGCTTCTTCTTATCGACCTTTACGATAATATCAGATTGGTTGTAATAGAAGGCTCTCTCAAAAAGATGCTTTCTAACGAATTCCTCCAGCAGTTCCCTCGTCTCAAGATGACTAATTACCGGGCGGTATAGCTTCTCCGGAAACAACCTCTCGGTTAGTTCCTGTACCGAAGCTTTTAGATATATTGTTTTTCCAGAGCTCTTTATCTCCTCAAAATTATCGCCGTAGCAAGGCGTTCCTCCTCCCAAAGAAACTACCAGGTCGGCAGTTTCTTCCAGCACATCCATTAATATTTTATTTTCAAGCTTGCGAAAATAAAGCTCTCCTTTTTCATTAAATATATCATCAATACGCATCCCTTCTATCACCTCGATCTGCTCATCAAGATCTACATAACTGTATTTCAGGCTTTCTGCCAGCTTCTTCCCGATCACAGATTTTCCGGATCCCATATAGCCTGTTAAAAATATTTTCATAGATAAACTTCTAGTTTTTAAATGAATTGAAAACAATTACAAATTTATATGAATTTAGGCTTGAAAAATAAATTAATGATCTTATATTTGCACCCGCATTCGCAAAAAAGTTGATTGCTTTCTTGATCTGGTAGCTCAGTTGGTAGAGCATCTCCCTTTTAAGGAGAGGGTCCTGGGTTCGAGCCCCAGCCAGATCACTTTTTTGATCTGACTTTTCATAGGGCGAGAAGTTTATCCTGAGCGAAACGTAAGTGACGCCGAAGGAAGCCCCAGCCAGATCACTATTATGTTCTTTACGAGAATTTTCTTTTTCGTATTTTTAATTCAACCAGCCTTTGGAAAACTTTTTTCCAAATTCTAATACCCGGGTGCTGGAATTGGTAGACAGGCATGGTTGAGGGCCATGTGTCCATTAGGGCGTGCGGGTTCAAGTCCCGCTCCGGGTACTTTTTATAAAACATTTTTAATATAATCTTACAGGCCACGAGCCTTTTTTTTTATGCCTAAATTTATTTTGTTTAATTTTTAAATAAAAAAATTAAACAAAATAAATTTAGACATAAAAAAAAGGCTCATAGCCTCTTAGATTTGAATAAAAAATATGATTTAAAAAGTACCCGGAGCGGGACTTGAACCCGCACGCCCTAATGGACACATGGCCCTCAACCATGCCTGTCTACCAATTCCAGCACCCGGGTATTAGAAT
>JBAWAB010000107.1:0-10058 GCA_049589035.1 Salegentibacter sp. | reverse complement strand
TCGTGAGAGAAGGAGAGGAGCTGGCAGAGCTGCACGAGCAGATCATCGTGAAAGTTCCTATGATAAAAGAAGGGGTGAAAGCCATTAAATATTTCAGCGACAAGGGCATCAAAACCAATTGTACCCTGGTGTTTTCAGTGGGACAGGCGCTGCTGGCTGCAAAAGCCGGAGCTACCTATGTTTCTCCGTTTATTGGAAGGCTTGATGATATTTCTACCGATGGACTTAACCTCATTGCTGAAATTCGCCTGATTTATGATAACTACGGCTTCGAAACCGAAATCCTCGCAGCTTCAGTAAGACATACCATGCACGTGATAGAATGTGCCAAACTGGGCGCCGATGTGATGACTGGGCCGCTTTCTTCAATAGAAGGTCTGCTGAAACATCCATTGACCGATATAGGGCTTGAGAAATTCCTTGCCGATTATAAGAAGGGAAATCAATAAGTACATTCCTAAAGAACTAAAAAAGCTGCCCTTGGGCGGCTTTTTTTATAGGTGATGATTAGGTTTTTGAATGCTTAACGGTTAAGAAATTCGACCACGTCTTTCTCAAAGGTAACCGGGTTAAGCTGGGCATCTCCTTTTACGATGACGCCGTCTTTGTTAAGAAAGAGCATTTTGGAGATGTAATTACGCAAGGTTTTCTCATCCATATCCCTTTTCGCCAGCTGAAATTCGTAGTTTTTGTTGTAGTTGTTCTTTTCGACAGTGGTTAGCCAGTCTTTCACTTCTCCCTGGTCAATATTGATCCCGATGAATTTCACTTCAGGGTATTTTTTACGTAGATCCTGAATGATTTTGTGTTGCCATTTGTGATGCGCGGGAGAGTATATGCTCCAGGTGAAGGTGATAAGAGGTTTGTCCAGAAGCTGCGCATAGGTGACCACTTCTCCATCAGTATTCATCAGTGTTTTGTCCTTCATGGATTTTCCAACCAAAAAGTTTTTGTGGATCTGTGCGAGGTTCTGGATGTCTTTAAGGTTGCTATAGTCCAGTTTTTCCAGAAGATTTAGAATGGAGTCTATCCGGGTTTCAGTACCCGACATAATTACGCTTTGTGAGGCAAGGCGGTCCAGGAATTCGTTCTTGATTCCGGGCGTATGCGACAGGGAGTCGATCATTTTCATGCGCCGCTTCACGTTCGCAAATGCATTGAGGTCGTAGCAGGAGCGACGGCTGATGTTATTCTTTTCGCAATATTCGATGGAACGGGTTCGCAGGTAATCGTCTATCAGGTTTAAATAGACATAGAAATTCTGCAGATTTTCCCTGTTAAAATCGATCTCTTTCCTGTAACTATAAAAATCTTTTGGAATCTCCTTTTCAAACTGGTGGAAGTATTTTCTTATCAGAAAGCTATAGCGTTCCCTTAGGTCGTAGTATTCATAGTTAATACTGGCGTTTGCAATATCCAGAAATTCATCAGAGAAATGATGCTTTTTCTTTAGTTTATCCAACTCGGCAATACGTTCTTTTTTGATCGAATCGGTCTTGGCCGCAAATTTTTCCGGTTTTATTTTATAATAGGAAAGAATTAGATCATTATTGCGTTGGTTGTGCAGGAACATGTCCAGAAGAAAAGTACTTTCCTCGGCACCTCTTCCGCTGAAATTTATAGATTCATCAAATTGCAGGGTATTCAGCCAGAGCACAACACTGTCTCCCGGCTTTAGATACATAATTTGGTTTTCAGGCGGATGATTGAAGGTGTAAATGCCGGCATCGAGCCCCTCCAGTTTTTCACCAAATTCACCCGATTCATTTAATCTGAGTGTATCTACGGGAACGTCATCTTTGAGGAGTAAAAGAAAATCGGCATTTGGATTCACTATTTTGCCACCCAGGTACACTTCTCCGTCCGGAGAATTAGAAGAGTTCTCACATCCGGCAAAAAATAAAGCAGTTATAATAATGCCAAGCAGGTAGTATTTCATCAGAGGCTGGGACTAAACACTGGTAGTAATAATAGGGTTTGCCGAACAAATATAGAAGCTACCACCTCATTGGCGTGTTAACCACAAGTTAAAAGCAATTTTTAAAACGTTAATCTTTCAGGAGTTGGCCTTTATTGGCTACTTTTGCAGAAAATTTCAACAAATTTATATATGCTTTCAGTTTCAAATCTTTCAGTCCAGTTCGGTAAGCGCGTCTTGTTTGACGAGGTGAATACCACCTTCACCCAAGGCAATTGCTACGGAATAATTGGAGCCAACGGGGCTGGAAAGTCTACTTTTTTGAAGATCCTTTCCGGAAAATCTGACCCTACTTCCGGCCATGTACACCTCGAGCCGGGAAAACGTATGTCGGTTTTGGAGCAAAACCACAACCTTTATGACGAGCACCAGGTGCTGGAAACGGTAATTATGGGGAATAAACCTCTCTTCAGTATTAAAAAAGAGATGGACGAGATCTATGCTAAGGAAGACTTTAGTGATGCGGATGGAGAACGCGTAGGAGTCCTGCAAGCCGAATTCGAAGAGATGAACGGCTGGAATGCCGACAGTAATGCAGCCTCTCTTTTGTCGAATCTCGGGATCAGGGAAGATTTGCATTATAGCCTGATGAAAGATCTTGACGGGAAGCAAAAGGTACGGGTGCTTTTAGCTCAGGCCCTTTTTGGAAATCCTGATGTGCTCATCATGGATGAGCCTACTAACGATCTGGATTACGAGACTATTTCCTGGCTGGAGAACTTCCTTGCCAACTATGAAAATACCGTGATCGTGGTCTCTCACGACCGTCACTTCCTGGATGCCGTGTGTACCCATATTTCTGATATTGACTTCGGAAAAATAAATCACTTTAGCGGGAACTATACCTTCTGGTATGAGTCTTCACAGCTTGCTGCAAGACAAAGAGCTCAGCAAAACAAGAAAGCTGAAGAAAAGAAAAAGGAACTTCAGGAATTCATTCAGCGATTCAGTGCGAACGTGGCTAAATCGAAACAGGCTACTTCCCGTAAAAAGATGATCGACAAGCTGAATATCGAAGAGATCAGGCCTTCCAGCCGTAGATATCCTGCCATTATTTTCGAAAGAGAGCGGGAGGCGGGAGACCAGATCCTGAATGTTGAAAAACTGGAGGCTTCTATTGAAGGCGAAACACTATTCAAGGATGTGAACATCAACCTGGCCAAGGGCGACAAGGTGGTTGTATATTCAAGAGATTCGAGAGCTACCACAGCTTTTTACGAGATCATCAATGGGAAACAGGAGGCCGTGAGCGGGAAATATTCCTGGGGGGTTACTACAAATCAGTCATACCTTCCGCTGGATAATTCAAATTATTTCGACAACGATCTTACGCTCGTGGATTGGTTGCGCCAGTGGGCAAAAACTGAGCAGGAGCGGGAAGAGGTTTATATCCGCGGATTCCTGGGAAAAATGCTTTTCAGCGGGGAAGAAGCTTTGAAGACTTCCAGAGTCCTTTCGGGAGGGGAAAAAGTGCGTTGTATGTTGAGCCGAATGATGATGTTGCGCGCTAACGTTCTTATGCTCGACGAGCCTACCAACCACCTCGACCTGGAATCGATCACGGCTTTCAACAACTCTCTGAAGAATTTTAAAGGAACGGTGCTATTCACTACACATGACCACGAATTTGCACAAACCGTAGCGAATCGTGTGATCGAGCTTACTCCGAATGGCGCTATCGACCGCTATCTGACATTCGACGAATACATGAGCGATCCGAAGATCAAGGAACAACGTGATAAAATGTACGCCGTAGAAGCCTGATCTAGACATAAACAGAACACCAATAAAAAAGCCTGAATCTTTCCCGATTCAGGCTTTTTTCTAACTAACTAATCAACTAACAAAACAAACTAATTCATATTTTTTAGAATATTCCGCCGCCGCCAGCTTCGCCTTCATCGCGATGCTTTCTTTTAAGAGCGGAATATTTACTGCCTCCAAACCTATAAGAAAATCCAACGTACAACTGGCGGCTGTGTGGTTTTATAGTTCCCTCCTGGGCCACCGGTGCTTCAGAAGAAATATTGTATTCCCTTGTATTGAAAATATCTTTCATGTTCAGGCTCAAGCTGGCTTTATCATTCCAAAAACTGTACCGAGCTCCCAGATTTACGAAATAAACATCTTCCACTCTTATCTGCAGCATTTTAACCGGCGCCTGATAGAAGCCAAAGAGTTGAAAACTAAGCTGATCATTGGCTTTAAAACTCTGATTAAGTTTGATATCGAAATTGGTGTTGGTGACCTCTATTTCTTCTGTCCCCACTATTCCCTGATCTTTCTGGCTGTAAAATTCGGCACTTCCGTTAATGTTCCACCACTTCACGGGTTTGAAACTCCCTGAAAGCTCAAAGCCGTAGGAGAAATTAAGATCGGCGTTAGCATAGGTCATAATGATGTTAGCAGGATCTTCCTCATCGGGCAACATGATCTGGTTGATTGCATTGCTGGTTCTTCGGAAGAAGGTGCCGGCGGTAAGATTCCCTTTTTCAAGGTTCTGATTGTAATTGAATTCTACCGAATTCGTGAATTGTGGCTCCAGTTCAGGATTTCCTGTAACCGTCAGTCGTGGTGTGCTCACATCCCTTATGGGGCTCACCTGGCCAAGAGAAGGTCGGTCCACTCTTCTTCCGAAACTAAACTGAAGGCTTTTCTTTTCAGAAAGATTGTAGGAAAGGAAAGCGGTAGGATATACGGTAAGGTAATTGTCTTCGTAAACCCGTTCCGCATTAAGATCGGCCTGCACATCATACTGCTCCAGCCTCGCCCCAAGCTGGTAAGACCATTTTTCAAAGGTCTGGCCGAAAGTGGCGTAGGCCGAGTAAATGCTATTGTCATATTTGTACAGCCTGTTCATTAGGTTAGCATTGTTGGTTTGGTAATCCTGATCAGTATTTCGCAATCTTGCCTCGGCTCCCAACTCCAGTTTGCTCACATCGCTCAGCGGATTCACATAATCCAGGTTGATGGTGGTATTCTCAATTTGATCATCCCGCAAATCCTGGTAATCTTCAAAAGCTGAATTTCCTGTGAAGTCGATTTGGGCGTCTTCATCGGCGTCTACGTGGTTGTAATCGGCTTCCAGTTCGATATTATGGCCTTCTTTGGCAAAATCGTGCTTATAGTCGAAGTTATAGGTGGCGCTGTGGTGCAGGTTGTTGATCAATGAATGCTGAAAAATATCCTCCTGGTCACCTTCCGGATAAATAACATTAAAATCGCCCAGGATGTCCAGATCAGAATGATTTTGATTGGTGTAGAAGGAGAGGGTGTTGTTGTCATCAAGGTAATAATCTACTCCCACTTTATAGAGATAGTTCGTGTTGTCGAAAACAAAATCGAGGTATTCGGTTCCGTCAGTGCTCATGTTGGTGATCTGTCCTTCCTGGCCCGCCGATTTTCCCAGCGTTCCTCCAAGGTTTGCATAAAAATTGAATTTGTTCCGGCGGTAGTTCATGTTCAGCGAACCATTGCCCTGCACATTGTCTGAAAAAGTGACGCCGCCGTCCAGATTTCCGTTGAAACCATTCTGAGTATTCTTGTGTAGCACAATATTGATGATCCCGCTCATCCCTTCCGGATTGTACTTTGCTGATGGATTGGTGATCAATTCGATCTTTTTGATCGAGGTAGAAGGGATCTGCTTCAGCAGTTGAGCGGCAGGGATGGTTGTTGGCTTTCCGTCTACAAGGATGCGTATATTGTCATTGCCGCGCATTGAAATATTGCCGTCCTGATCTACGGTAATGCTTGGCAGGTTGACCATAATTTCTGAAGCCGTGGCGCCGGCAGTAGTGAGGTCTTTACCCACATTAATGATCTTGCGGTCCACCCGTTGCTCTATAGTGGAACGTTCAGAAACTACAGTGACGCCGTCCAGCATGGCTACATCGGGTTCCAGGGCTACTGTTCCTATGGCGATGGCATTATGCCCTTTTTCGATATCGATTTCCCGGGTGTAAGGTTTATAGCCGATGAACTGTATTTTGAAGATATACTTTCCGGCCGGCACCTTTTCGAGTACGAAGCTCCCGTCTTCGGCTGAAGTATTTCCCGATACCAGGTTTCCGTCCATATCATTGATGAGAACGGTGGCGTAGGGAATGGGTTCTTTTAATTGTTCGTCAATAACCGAGCCGGTGATGCGGCCTATCGGATCATTAAATGCCATGCTGATGGTAGAGGCTAAGATCGCGATGCATAAGAAAAACTGTTTCATTTTTTGATTGATTTGATGATTATTGTGTTATAGATAATACCTTGTTATACATGATTAAAGATCATAGCTTCGGAAAAATCCGGCCTTTTATCTCGAGACTACTTCTTAAATTTCCTGTTGCAGAGCCCTGAAAGTTCTTCGATCTATGTTATAGAATATACTTTGTATTACATAGTAGATAAAAAATAACTTTCCTTAAAAAGGCTTCTATTATAAAGACGGCTCCAAAAGACATTTGTTACAACATATCCAAAAAAAAGCCGGAGTTGTTAAATCTTCCCTGCGGGAGCAACTAAAAAGAAGCCCGCGTTCAGCTATGAACGCGGGCAGCAAAACCATCTAACACTAACCATCAAAATTAACAGATGGCTTTGCAAGGCCGGTCCTCATTCCAAAGACCTTCCTATTTTAAAGTTGTTACACTTCGTCCTATCTTTTTACCTTTGTGTTATGAAGAAAAAAACTTTAGTTATCGGAGCCTCTATGAATCCCGCCCGCTATTCTTACCTGGCGATCAACCGCCTGGTGAGCCATAAACAACCCACGGTGGCAATCGGTCTGCGGAAGGGGAATGTGGCAGGAGTAGAAATTGAAACTGAAAAAGTGCCCTTTGAGGACATTGATACAGTGACTCTTTACTTGGGGCCGAAACGTCAGCCGGAGTATTACGATTATATTCTTTCCCTGGATCCAAAGCGCGTGATTTTCAATCCCGGTACCGAAAATCCGGAATTTTATCAGCTCCTGAGAGAACACGGTATCGAGGTGGAGGTGGCCTGCACCTTAATTATGCTTGGTACGAACCAGTACTAATCCGAGGAAAGTCAGCAGGCCGTTCAGGATCAGGATAAAGAAGCCAAATTCAAAGCCAAACCAGTGCAGGCTGTTGATGCTGATGATATAGGAAAGTACCGGGGAGAGAATCGCAATCAGGGGCACCCATTTGTCCTTTACCTGCCACTTCGTAAAGAGCCCGTAGGTATACAGTCCCAGGAGTGGCCCGTAGGTATAGCCAGCAAATTCAAAGAGTTTGTTGATCACACTCTTGTCAGCGATCGCATATTTGAAGACCAGCATTACCAGAATGAGGACCAGCGAAATCCCAATATGAATTCGCTTCCTTATCTTTACCTGTTTTTCTTCGCTGTATCTTTTTTCTATCTCTAGAATATCGATGCTGAAGGAGGTGGTGAGCGAGGTCAAAGCACTATCGGCACTGGAATAGGCCGCGGCAATAAGTCCCAGGATAAACAGAATTGCTACCCCAAATCCAAGTTCACTTCCGGTGGCGATGGCTGGAAAAAGATCATCTCTTTGTGCTGTGATTCCGTGAAGGTCGGCATAGTCGGTTAGCAGTACTCCCAGTACGAGGAATAATAAATTCACGATCACCAATACTCCCGTAAACCAGAACATATTCTTTTGAGCATCTTTCAGATTGCGGCAGGTGAGGTTCTTTTGCATCATATCCTGGTCAAGCCCTGTCATTACAATAGCTATAAAAGCTCCTGAAATAAATTGCTTAAAGAAAAAATCCCTGCTTTTCCAGTCTTCAAAAAAGAACATTTTTGACAGTTCGCTATGCGATACATAATCGACCATATTTCCTGCAGAGATTCCCATGTCTTCGGAAATAAAAACAATGGTGATCCCTAATGCCAGCAACATAAATAAGGTTTGCAGCGTATCGGTCCAAACGATGGTATTAATTCCGCTTCTGAAGGTGTACAGCCAGATAAGCAGGATGGTGATTGAAACCGTTACATAAAAAGGAACGCCCATGGCGTCAAAAACGATCAGCTGCAAAACATTGGCCACCAGGAAAAGCCGGAAACTTGAGCCCACGATTCGCGATAATAGGAAAAAGGAAGCACCGGTTTTATAGGAATTATTTCCAAAGCGGTTTCCGAGATAGGAATATATAGAAGTTAAATTCAACCGATAATAGAGCGGCAGCAAAACCATTCCAATGACCGCATAGCCAACGGTGTATCCCAGCACCACCTGGAAATAGCTGAAACTGCTGAATTCTACCGTTCCGGGGATCGAAATAAAAGTGATCCCGCTAAGGGAGGCGCCTATCATCCCGAAGGCCACCAGGTACCAGGGCGACTGGCGGTTGGCCTGGAAAAATTCGGCATTGCTGCCACCACGGCTGGTTAGATAGGAGATAAGTATTAGAACGCCGAAATAGCCGGCAATGAGTAGTAGAATCTGGTAAGGCTGCATGAATTTTTGTTATGGGGGCGAATTTACAAATTAAGCTTAAACTTCAGCTTTTTGGAATGAAATCAGCTGTAAAAATCTTAATTTCGCAGTATGGATTTTTCTTCAAAATTACTGGAGCAGGCCGTGGATGAGATGTCTCAACTTCCGGGAATTGGCAAGCGTACCGCGCTTAGGCTGGTGCTTCATCTTTTAAAGCAACCCGCCTCTCAAACCGAACAGTTAACCAAGGCTTTAGGTAAACTGCGCAGCGAGATCAAACTTTGCAAAAACTGTTTTAACATCAGTGATACCGAGCTCTGCGAGCTCTGCGCAAATCCTGCAAGATCGGCAGAGATCGTTTGTGTGGTAGAAGATATCCGCGACGTGATGGCGATTGAGAATACCGGCCAATATCGCGGCCTTTATCATGTTTTAGGCGGAAAAATAAGTCCGATGGACGGGATTGGACCTTCCCAGCTTACTATTAGGCCTCTTATCGAGAAGGTGAAATCGGGAGAGGTAGAAGAGATTATTTTTGCTTTAAGTAGCACGCTTGAAGGGGATACTACCAACTTCTATATTTTTAAGCAGCTCGAAGGGCTTCAGGTGAAAACCAGTACGATAGCGCGCGGAATTTCAGTGGGAGACGAACTTGAATATGCTGATGAGGTGACCCTGGGTAGAAGTATCACCAACCGTATTCCTTTCGAGAATTCCCTAAAATCATAGAATTTCAGAAGGCTTTATTCGGAATGCTTCCGCAGTAAAAAAGAGGATTCTTTTTCTATTCAGCTACCGAAATTGTATTTTTACGCAAGCAAATCTGCAGGTTTCCAGCCAAAAGAAATGCAGTATATTTCAATTTTATTAACTTTTTAATAGAAATGAAGCTGAATTTTGATTAAATTCGCATTCATAATAATAAAAAATACCTCTCAATTATAGATATGGCAAAGTTTGAACTTAAATTACCTAAAATGGGGGAAAGTGTTGCTGAGGCAACCATAACCAGTTGGTTAAAAGAAGTAGGAGATACTATTGAAGCCGATGAGCCCGTGCTTGAAATCGCTACCGATAAAGTGGACAGCGAGGTCCCCAGCGAAGTAGATGGCAAATTGGTTAAAAAACTTTTTGAGGCTGACGATGTGGTACAGGTAGGGCAAACCATTGCGATCATCGAGACCGAAGGAGAGGTGGAAAATGATGAGCTTGATCTTGATGATGAACTTGCTCCTGCAGCCGAAGATTCTTTTACTGAAGAAGTGGAAGCTACCGTAGAAACTGCCCAACAAAATGCAGGAAGCCAGGATTTTTCTGAAGCTTCCCGTTTTTACTCTCCGCTGGTAAAAAATATTGCTAAGGAGGAAGGCATCAGCCTGGACGAACTTGAAAAACTTGAGGGAAGCGGCAAAGACGGCCGCGTTACCAAGAATGATATTCTGGACTATGTCGAAAACCGTTCTCAACAGGGAGCAGCACCAAAAACTGAACCTAAAGGAAAATCTATAGATACCGGGAAACTAGAGCCTGCCGTGGCAAAACAGGATGTGCCGGTGCGTTCGGGTGAAGATGAAATTATCGAGATGAGCCGTATGGGTAAAATGATCGCTCACCACATGGTAGAGAGTGCTCAGACTTCAGCTCACGTGC
>JBAWAB010000106.1:0-2792 GCA_049589035.1 Salegentibacter sp. | reverse complement strand
ATGACCGTTCCGGCCTTATCAATGAAACTTTGGGTACGCTGGAATCGGCCTTAAGTCACGAGGTGCTCATCAGTATTCTGGTGGTGCTTATCCTGGTGCTGAACCTCCGAGCTTCAATTATAATTTCAAGTTTGCTGCCGGTAGGCGTGCTCATGACCTTCATTGTGATGCGTTATACGAGTATTCCCGCCAATGTAGTGGCCCTTTCGGGAATCGCTATTGCCATCGGGGTGATGGTGGATGTGGGAATTATCTTTACTGAAAATATCATCAGGCACCTGGAAATGCCACAGAATCTGGGCGCGAAGGGAAGGCGAATGCTCGAAGTGGTCTATGAAAGCACCGTGGAGGTAGCTTCCGCAGTAATGACCGCTCTTGCCACTACCGTCATCAGTTTTCTCCCGGTTTTTGCCATGCAGGCTGCTGAAGGAAAATTGTTCCGCCCACTGGCTTTTACCAAAACCTTTGCCCTGCTGGCCGCGCTGGTACTGGGGCTCATTATTATTCCTTCTTTTGCCTACTGGATATTTTCAGTGAAATTCGGCAAAAAGAAGTCGGCTAAAATATCGAATATCGCCCTGATCATTTTAGGCCTTTATGTGGCCATTTTTCACGTAGTATGGGCGGGGCTGGTGATCATCGCGCTGGCTGCGAATAATATATCGAAAGATTACCTGAAACCGGAACACAGGAAGTACACCGGATTCATTACTCTGGCCCTTGTGGTGCTTACCGTTACCTATTTTCTTGCCATAGAATGGCTTCCTCTGGGTGCAGCGCACAACAGCCTGGTGAATTTTATTTTTGTTGTAATCCTGCTGTCGCTCATCTTGGGAACTTTGCTGCTGGTAGTGCGTTATTATACGCCCATCCTCGAATGGTGCCTGGCCAATAAATGGAAATTCCTGGCAATTCCGATCATTGTTTTTCTCTTCGGAATGGTCTCCTGGAAAGGCTTTGACAGTATCTTCGGATTTGTTGCCGATGGCGGAAACGAGATCGGCATGGAACTTCGGCAAACCTCGGGCTGGCAGAAGCTGGATCATAAATTTCCCGGATTGGGAGAAGAATTCATGCCCTCTCTCGATGAAGGTTCTTTTCTCCTGATGCCTTCAACCATGCCACATTCCGGAGTAGAAGAGAACCGCGAAGTGATAAGCCTGCTCGACCAGCGGGTGAATGCCATTCCCGAAGTGGAGATGGTCGTCGGGAAATGGGGCCGTACAAAGTCGGCTTTAGATCCTGCCCCGGTTTCCATGTATGAGAATATCATTCAGTACAAAACCGAATATGTGCTGGATGAAGACGGCCATCGCGCCCGTTTCAAAGTAAATGACGATGATGAGTTCGTGCTGAAGGGAGGCGGTACTTTTTCCGCGGAAAATGGTGATCTCCGGAATTTTGATGCCAGTAGGCTGGTGCCCGATGACGATGGCGAATACTTCAGGCAGTGGCGGCCCCAGATTAAATCTTCCGACGATATCTGGAATGAGATCGTGAAAACCACCAGCAATATTCCCGGGCTTACTTCGGCACCGAAGTTACAGCCTATTCAAACGAGGCTCATCATGCTCCAAACCGGAATGAGAGCGCCTATGGGACTAAAGGTGTTTGGTCCCGATCTCAAAACCATCGAAAAGGCCGGTCTTGCGCTGGAAAAAGTATTGCAACAGGTGCCTGCTGTGAAGGCTTCGTCGGTTTTTGCCGATAGAGTGGTGGGAAAACCTTACCTCGAAATCAACATCGACAGAAAAGCTATTGCCCGCTACGGACTTTCCGTTCAAGATATGCAAATGTTCATTGGCTCGGCAATTGGGGGAAATGCGCAAACCCATACCGTTGAAGGTCGCGAAAGGTATCCGGTGAGGGTAAGATATGCACGGGAATTTCGCGATAATCCCGAAGATGTAAAGAATATTCTTATTCCGACACCGGTGGGCACGCAGGTTCCTTTGGGAGAACTGGCAGATATTACCTATCGGCAGGGACCGCAATCCATCAAAAGTGAAGATACCTTCCTGAACAGTTATGTGATATTCGATAAAAACGAAGGCTATTCAGAAGTTCAGGCGGTTGAGCAGGCCAAGAAAGTCATCCAGGCGAAGATCGACAGCGGAGAACTACAAATTCCGGCTTCTGTCAACTTCAAATTTGCCGGAAATTACGAGAACCAGATCAGGGCCGCAAAACGCCTTGCGATCGTGATCCCGATCTCGCTGCTGGCCATTCTGCTCATCCTCTTCTTTCAGTTTGGCAATCTGCAAACTACCTTTATGGTATTTTCAGGGGTATTCGTGGCTTTTTCGGGGGGATTTATCATGCTGTGGCTTTACGGTCAGAGTTCGTTCCTCAACTTTTCAGTCTTCGGGGAAAACATGCGCGACCTGTTCCAGATGGGAACGGTCAACCTGAGCGTGGCGGTTTGGGTTGGTTTTATTGCCCTTTTCGGCATTGCCACCGATGATGGGGTGATCATGGGAACTTATCTTAAACAGACCTTCAGCAAGGAAAAACCGAAGGGAATTTCAGAAATAAGACAATCGGTACTGCAGGCGGGAAGGCAAAGGGTAAGACCGGCCATGATGACAGCCGCGGTCGCAGTGATCGCTCTGCTGCCGGTGCTTACTTCCACAGGAAAGGGTTCCGATATCATGATCCCAATGGCTATTCCCACTTTCGGCGGAATGCTTATCCAGGTGATGACGATGTTCATAGTGCCAGTGCTTTACAGCATGTGGAAAGAGAAAGAATGGAAGAAGTCTAACAAAGAAGCTAAGATTCAATGAAAAATA
>JBAWAB010000105.1:0-3821 GCA_049589035.1 Salegentibacter sp. | reverse complement strand
GATCTATATAAGTATACCAGTGATATGAAATTCAAGAGGGCCAGAACCATGGGGCAAATCCTGCGTACAGCGCTGAATTTCGTGCAGCGCAACTATGAAAATGTGAATATGAAGCGGATGCTTGACTAGAAAAGAGCAGGCCTGAAAAGTTGCTTTCATCATTTACGTCATTCTTAAGTTATTTCAGAATCTTACCATTAGTTGTAAGATCTTAAAGAACCTGAAACGAGTTCAGGTTGACGCGATAAGCAACTTTTCAGACCTTTATTTAGCTTTTTTCTTCTTTATTGAAGTAAACCAGGTAATAGTACATCTGCTTTTCTTCATCCCAGCCTTTTTCGACGAATTTATCTGCCGACTCAGCATTTACAAAATCCATTTTGATCTGGATATTCGTGTCGAGATTGATGATATTTTTGAGCTTTTTCCGGGCATCGGTCACGGCTTTGTTCGCGATCGGGAACTGGGTTAGATCCTCGATCTTGAATTTGGGCGCTTTTTCGGTTTTGTAGTGTTTGAACTCCGGGATCAGATCTGGATTGTCGATCACCGAATTCAAAAAATTCGATTCTTCAAAATCGTCGTTTTTCGCGAAATAATCCATACTTCGGTTCATGAACATCACCTCTTCCTTTTTGTCTTCCGCAGGAAGCACTACATCCTTCGCAAAATCTTTACAGAATTTAAGATAGGTCTTGGTATGGTAATTATCATCTTTCATAACATCAACCCCAAGGAAATTCTCCAGCCAGTATTTGGTGTCATATTTATTGGAATCTACGGAAAGTATCTTGTAACCTTCTTCCCGGCTTTTGTTGAAGATCAGCGCGCCTTTGTCAAGTTTATTCAAATTGATCCCTTGTTGAACAATCATATCCAGAATACTTCCTTTTTCCTGGAACTGAAGGAAATCGTGTTTCAATTCTGATTTGAAAATGCCAATAGCCGAAATTTTCTCGTTGTCCAGCTGCATATTGTCGAAATAAACCACGTATACTTCTCCGCTTTTGATGTGCGGATGCGAAGATTGTTCAAAAAGCAGGGTGGTGATCTTTTTTGAAAGTTCATGGGTTTGATGCGGATCGTCAAAGATCGCATTAGCCAGGTTCCACAGTTCATTGAATTCGAGATCTGCCTCATGTGAAAAATGGAAATAATTTTCTTCCTTTTCGCGGAAGGGCTTCAGGAAATATTCCTTGATAAGTGGCGTGATCTCATCGTTAAGCTGGTAGGGAGCAGCAGAAAGAAAGATGTTCTCGTTCCTGCTTTTGTTGCCTACCCGGTGAATAGATAAAGATTCGATCTGGGCGTTATATAAGTTGATCATAAAGTTTAAATATGATTATGGTTGTAGCTAAAAGGGCTACGAAGAAAACCTATTTTTCTGATTTTTTAAAGGAAAAAAAGCCGGGAAAGGCAATTTTTATTCAGACCTTCAGGATTGCCTTGATCTGCTAAGATTTTGAAAACTGAAACTAATTCCAGTTTTCGTCGAACGAAAGATTGTCGTAATCGTCAATATCGAAATCATCGTCAAATTCGCCGGAAAGCGGCTCTTCTTCTTCCGCAGTAAACTCCTTGTCGGGAGCAGTCATAGGGATCTGCCCGTGAACGAACATGAGGTTAGGATAATCCCTGCCTTCCTCGATCTCAGCGATCTCGGCAAGTTCTACAAAAAAGGTCCACAAATTAAAGAAATCGTAAACGTAGATCATCTTGGTCTGGTCTTCTGAAAGAACCGAATCAAGAGTGGTTTCATTCATCAGGCGTGCAGAATCATCTCCCATGTCGAACTGGGAAATTTCTTCTCCCTGATTCCATTCATCATCACTTACATAAAAAGAAGCCATTTCGGTACCGTCGAATCCAAAGGATTGAACGATAGTGTTGTGCAGATCTTCCAGGCTACTCTCCTGTAACATCTCTATATCTCTGAACACGTCTTCTTCTGCATCAAGAATTACTCTAAATCTGTAGACCATAGCAATAAAATTTAAAAGTGCAAAGATACAGAATTAGATTCGAAAAATTGGGGTCATTTGCTGAATCTGTGCAGGGTGAAGGTCATCGCTGTGAGCAACAAAAAGGCACCCACCTGGTGCAATACTCCCAGCCATACGGGAACAGCATAGAGAAGAGTAAAGACTCCTAGAATGAATTGAACGAAGACCATCGCCAAAAGAGCATTTACTCCGTTGCGCTGAGGTTCGGTAAGCTGAAGTTTCCGCGCTTTGTACCATATCAACAGGATAACGGCCACTACTACATAGGCTATATAGCGGTGAACAAATTGCACTCCGCTTTTGCCTTCTACAAAGTTTCTCCATACCGGATGCTCTTCTATAAAGACGGTCTCATGGATCCATTTTCCTTCGGCCATTGTAGGCCAGAAGTTGTGGATGAAACCAGCATCAAGGCCGGCAACAAAAGCGCCGTAGATGATTTGCAATAGCAAAATCCCGAGGCCCAGCCGCACCAGGTTCCGGAAACTCTTGTTGATCTGTTTTTTATTCGGATAAATAATGTCCAGCGCCACCCAAAGAGTATAGGCGAAGGTGATAAAGGCGGTCATCAAGTGTGCTGCCAACCTGTAATGACTTACTGAAGGCCGGTCCACCAGCCCGCTTTTTACCATATACCAACCCATAAATCCCTGGAAAGCGCCCAGGCCGAGAAGAACCAGCGCTTTTTTTGTGGTCGAGCTCGAAAGCTGTTTTGTAAGCACAAAATAAACGAAAGGAATAAAGAACACGATCCCGATAAGCCTTCCGATCACCCGGTGAATCCATTCCCAAAAATAGATTCCCTTAAAATCCTGCAGGGTGAAATGGAAATGCAACTTCTGATATTCGGGATATTGCTTGTAAAGATTAAAAGCCTCCACCCATTCCTGGTGATTCAGGGGCGGCACAATTCCGCTGATCAGCTTATAATTTGAAATAGAAAGGCCGGAATTCGTCAATCGCGTGATCCCACCCACAATAACCATTAGAAAAATCAGAAAACAGCCCGTAAGCAGCCAGTAAACCACTTTTTTATTGTCTTTCATCGAAGTAAGATTGGGGTTATAATTGAAAGCATTAGTTTTTGATAGATTTGGATGGTTTCAGGCCGATCTCCTTTCCTTTCTGAAGCATGAAATCCCGCGCAGCCTCGTATTCGTTGGGGATTTCTCCTTCCAGTATGGCTTCCTTGATGGCTTCTTTAATAATTCCAATTTCCCGGGAAGGCTTAAGATCGAAAGTTTCCATGATCTCTTCTCCGGAAACCGGAGGCTGAAAATTGCGAATATGGTCCCGCTCCTCGACTTCCTTCATCTTTTCCCGAACGAGCTTGAAATTGTTGTGATATTTTCTGAAGCGCTTCGGATTTTTGGTAGTGATATCGGCCTCGCAAAGCGTCATCAGGTCTTCAATATAATCGCCGGCATCAAAAATGAGCCTGCGTACCGCTGAATCTGTTACGTGATCATCGGCAATAGCGATTGGGCGCGAACTCATAAGCACCATTTTTTGAACGAACTTCATCTTTTCGTTCAATGGCATTCGCAGCCGCTTGAAAAGTTTATAGACCATTTTAGATCCTACAAATTCGTGTCCGTGGAAGGTCCAGCCTATCTTTTTATGGAATTTCTTGGTGGGAGCTTTCCCGATATCGTGGAGTAGGGCGGCCCAACGTAGCCAAAGGTCATCGGTGTTTTCAGAAATATTGTCAACCACTTCCAGTGTGTGCCAGAAATTGTCTTTGTGACGCTGCCCTTCAATTTCATCGATACCTTCAAGGGCAGTAAGTTCCGGCAGGATTAGTTTTAAAAGTCCTGT
>JBAWAB010000104.1:0-4222 GCA_049589035.1 Salegentibacter sp. | reverse complement strand
GATGCGTGGCCTCCAACCCGTAGATAGAAGAGGTGCCGATATTAAAAAAATGCTTCAGATTTTCATTTTCGAGTGCAAAATTCAGGAGGTTTTGAGTCCCGATCACATTATTGGTGAGGTATTCTTCGAAAGTACTGGAAGCTGAAATTCCAGGTTGAGCTGCAAAATGAATGATGAAATCAAAATCTTTAGGCAAAGATTTTAGCGAAGAAGGCTCGCGCAGATCAGCTTTCAGGATTTCAATCCCCAGTTCAGAAAGGGATTCCGCATTCAACTTTTTCAGGGATACATCGTAATAATCATTGAAATTATCGAGTCCTGTAACGTCGTAACCTTCAGCCTGTAATTTCTCTGCTGTATGAGAACCGATAAAACCTGCAGCTCCCGTGATCAAAATTTTCATAGAGTCTTAATTTCCCAGAAAAAATTTCTTTTCCCCTTTTGCGCCGCAAATTACAATCATTCTGTCAAATAAGTGCATTTTTGCGGAAGCTCTTTTCCTCCTCCGAATGTATAATTATTAATACATTTGCACCCAATTAGAATTTTATGAATCCTGAATTTACCATAATTGTTCCTCTTTATAACGAAGAAGAGAACCTTCAGCGGGTAGAGCAACAGTTAAACACCTATCTGCAGGTAGCCCGAAAAAAGACCTGTATCCTGTTTGTTAATGATGGCTCTTCCGACAACAGCCTTACTTTGGTGGAGGACATCTGCCAACGCAATGAAGATTTTCACTTTATTTCTTTTGAAGAAAACCGCGGACTAAGCGCGGCGATCAAAGCAGGTTTCGATTACGCTGAAACTCCGCTGATCGGTTACATCGATTCTGATCTGCAGACGGACCCTGAAGACTTTAACCTGCTGATGGATTATATTGGGGAATATGACCTGGTAACCGGAGTGCGTTCAGATCGTAAGGATTCCTTTACAAAAAACATGTCGTCCCTGATCGCGAACCTCATCCGCCGCAGCTTCACCCATGACGGAATGGATGATACGGGTTGTCCTCTCAAGGTCATTAAAGCCGATTACGCCAAAAGGATCCCGATGTTCAAAGGCTTGCACCGCTTTCTGCCGGCAATGATCCTGTTGCAGAACGGAAAGATCAAACAGATACCCGTGCGCCATTATCCTCGGATCGCCGGAACAGCCAAATTCCACCTCATGAACCGGCTGGTTGGCCCGTTTATTGACTGCTTCGCCTATTTATGGATGAAGAAGAAATACATCAATTACAAAGTGGTAAAACGTGATGAGTAACTGGCAGATCTATGCTATTGGTTTTTTGGCACAGATACTTTTCTCCGGAAGGCTGGTCCTGCAATGGCTGCTTTCTGAAAAGCACAAAAAGGTGCTTACTCCTACTCTGTTCTGGAAACTAAGCCTTATCGCCTCTTTCCTGCTTTTCGTGTACGGTTACCTGCGTGATGACTTTTCGATCATGTTTGGGCAGGCGGTGACCTATTTTATTTACATCAGAAACCTGCAGCTACAGGGAGAGTGGCAAAAAGCCCCCAAAGCCCTGCGCTGGTTCCTGTACCTGTTCCCGGTACTTATTGTGATCTATTCTTATAATAACAACACCTACGATATTCACAAGTTGTTCTTTAATGAAGCTATCCCGCTGTGGTTGCTCATCCTTGGAACAATAGCGCAGGCGATCTTTAACCTTCGGTTCTTCTATCAGTGGATTTATTCTGAAAGGATCAAGGAATCTGTATTGCCACTGGGCTTCTGGCTGCTCAGTCTCATCGGGGCGGTGCTCATCCTCACCTATGCGATCATTAGAAGAGATCCGGTTTTATTTGCGGGCCATCTCCTGGGAAGTGTTATCTATGCCCGGAATATCATCTTAAGCACTAAAAAATATGCCTGAGGTTTCTAAAAAGAAGTCCTATTTCTTCATCCTGATCGGGGTCGGGATCCTCATCTTTTTTGCGAATCTGGACGCCATTTACGTGAATATCATGGAAGCGCGTAATTTCATCACCGCCCGCGAAATGGTCACTCACCACAACTGGCTGCTCACTACGCTCAACGATCTGCCCAGGTACCAAAAACCTCCTTTACCTACCTGGCTCACCGCCATTAGCGGGAGCATTTTTGGATTTACCAGCCGCTTTGCCATGCGGTTGCCGGCTGCACTAAGCTCTATGCTATTATTGCTCGTTTTCTACCGCTTTGTGCCGCGAATTAAAATAAGTCAAAAACAGGCATTTTTGAGTTCTCTTATTTTGGCGAGCTCGTTCTACATCATCTTCTCCGGGAGAAATGGCCAATGGGACATTTTTACCCATGCCTTTATGATGGTGACGATATATTACCTCTGGCAGTTCTTTAGCAGCAATGTACAAGTTTATAAAAATGCGATCCTGGCCGGAGTCTTTCTGGGATTTTCCTTTATGAGCAAAGGCCCGGTATCCCTGTACGCCCTGCTGCTGCCTTTTCTTATTGCCTACGGAATCATTTACCGCTACCGCGATTTTGGTCAAAAATGGAAGGCTTTTTTCATTTTTCTTCTGATCTCGGCTGTGCTTGGTACCTGGTGGTTTATTTATGTGAGATTGGCCGATCCGGCAGCATTTCTCAAGATCGCTGAAAAAGAGACCACGAACTGGGGCAGTTACAACCTCCGACCTTTTTATTATTACTGGAGCTTTTTCACCCAAAGCGGCATCTGGACCATTCCTTCGTTTGTGGCCCTGCTTTATCCTTACCTAAAAAGCCGCGTCTCCAACAAAAAAGCCTATCAGTTTTCGCTGCTGTGGACTCTTTCAGCAGTAGTCCTGCTGTCAATCATTCCCGAAAAAAAATCGCGTTACCTCCTGCCGGTCCTTATTCCAATGGCATTGAACACCGGTTTTTATATCGAATATCTCTTTAGACAATTTCAGCAACTTCCGCGGAAGGAAAGCTGGGTGGTCTATTTCAACCATGGTCTCATTGGCCTTATTGGCCTTGCCTTTCCTGTGGCAGGATTTTTCATCCTTGACCTTGAAGGAAGTTACTGGTTCTGGTATATCGCAACTTCTGTCGCCCTCTTCGGAATTGGTGCCGCAATATTCTTTTATCTGAAAAAGAAGAATTACCCGAAAGTCTTTTACTTGACGGTCGCTTTTATCTGCGCCATCATCATTTTTGCCTTTCCGCTGACGGATTCCTTTCTTGACAATCCCAGATTCAACAATATCTCTAATCTTCGGAAACTGGAGGCAGCAGAAGGCCTTAGCGTCTACGAATATCATCCCCTCACGCCCGAGCTCATCTGGGAATATGGAAAACCGATTCCCTCCCTGGAAGAAGATGGCCTTCGGCTTCCGCAACAAGATCGATTCGGACTTTTAATGCAGAAGGCAGACACCACAGCCCTGAAGGAACTGCGAAAAATGTACAATATCACCCAGGAAGCCAGATACGACCTAAATTATGTGAATCCGGAAAAACGTGGCTACAAGGATAGGTTGATCACGTGGTTTTATGTGCTTCAGAAGAAGTAAGCTTCTTTTCGTATTTCTTCAGCAGAAATAAATAAAGCCGGAAAAAGAGATATCCCAATAAAGAGCCGATAAGCATTCCGACGAGAATATCACCCGGATAATGAACGCCCAGGTAAACGCGGCTATAGGCTACGATCACCGCCCAGAAAGCCAGAAACCAGATCATATTGCGATAATATCTCCTGAAGACTAAACCAAGAAAAACTGCCACTCCGGCTGAATTGGCAGCATGCGCCGAAAAGAAGCCGTAATGGCCGCAGCGTTTCGCAACAAAGCGGGCATATTCCCTCACTCCTTCCTGGCCACAGGGCCGCAATCTCTCAAAGCCGTGCTTAAACAGGTTGGCCAGTTGATCTGTGGAAGCGATAAGCAAGGCTACAATCACGAGGGTAAAAACAGTGGTTTTTAGCCCTAATTTTCTGTAAAGCAGAAAGAGCAGCAAGGCATATAGGGGAATGGCCATCCATTTGTCACTAATGGCAAGCCATACCCAGTCCCAGTGCGGATTTCCGAGATTATTAAGGAAAAGGAAAAGTTTATGGTCGAGCTGGGAAAGTTGTTCCATTATTCCTCATATCGGGCGACTTCCCTGTCGTAGAATTCACTGGCCTGGACGATTAGACCTTCGGCTTCGTTAGCCAGTTCCTCCTCATCACTGGAATCGAAATCTTCCAGCCATTCTACCTCATCATCCTCAAGATTGATGATAAAACGTGGAA
>JBAWAB010000103.1:0-1554 GCA_049589035.1 Salegentibacter sp. | reverse complement strand
ATAAAAGTGCGGCAATTGCCTAAATGAACATTACTGTAAACCGTAGGTCCGCAAACATACATTCCTACATTTCCTTCGTTAAGAGGGGTGAATTTTTCCTTTTCACCCGTCATTGAATTATATAGTTGAAGGCTTTGTTCCTGGTAAAGCGCCATAAATAGTTGGTAGTTTTAGTTGAAAAGAATGTTGGGCTGCTTAAAAAGCAGTGTCTAATTTAATATAGTCAAGAAATTCTCTTTTCACGTCTTTTTGTTTGAATGCTCCTCCAAATTCGCTGGTTACGGTACTGCTTTCGATATCGCGGATCCCCCGGCTGTTCACGCAAAGGTGTTTCGCATCGATTACACAGGCAACATCGGGAGTGCCCAATACATTCTGCAATTCCTGTACTATCTGCATGGTCATCCTTTCCTGAACCTGTGGTCTCTTGGCGAAATAGTCAACGATACGGTTCATTTTTGACAAACCTACCACTGTTCCGTTAGAGATATAGGCTACGTGTGCTTTCCCTACAATTGGAAGCAAGTGGTGTTCACAGGTAGAGTAAACAGTAATATTCTTCTCTACCAGCATTTCACCGTACTGGTATTTATTTTCAAAAGTGGAAGCTTTTGGCTTTCGCTTGGGATCGAGGCCGGAAAATATCTCGTTCACGAACATTTTTGCCACCCGCTGTGGAGTGCCTTTCAAACTGTCGTCGGTAAGATCAAGCCCCAGCGTATCCATGATGCGTTTTACGTCATCTTTTATACTGGCTATTTTTTCAATATCGCTTAAGTCAAAAGCGTCATCACGAAGTGGAGTGTTAGCGCTGCTGCTTGCATGGGCGTCGCCCATCTCATCTATTTCATTCAAAATCTTGTCTATTTTCATTCCTTTTTTACAATATAGTCGTAAACAGCTTGTTTAGCTTGCAAAGATACATATTTAATAGGTTTTTAGGTAATTCTGAAGCAAAGCCATATACTGTGGTTTTTATTTTTTAATTTGTATAGACGTATGCAAAAACCATGAAAAACTTGCAAAGCATACTTTTACTGTCATTTTTTCTGCTGGCAGTCAATCTTATGCGTGCTCAGGGGAATTCCTGCGCAACGCTGGAGCCTTTTTGTGCCGGAAGCGAGGAACTGGTTTTTGAGAATTCAAATCCTTTTAATGGCGGGTTGGCTCAGGCAGAAGTTGGGCCATATTATGGTTGTCTTGAAACACAGCCCTATCCCGCGTGGTTTTTTCTCCAAGTCGAAAAAAGCGGAAATCTCTCCTTTACAATTTCACAATTCCAGAACAGGGACGGCAGCGGCGCTCAGCTGGATGTTGATTTCGTTGTCTGGGGCCCTTTTAACCGCGGGGATTCCTATTGTGATACTGGCCAACTGGTAGCCCAAAAAATGGTGGATTGTAGTTATGAAAGGGATGCTGTGGAGCATATGGACATTCCAAATGCAGTTGCGGGGCAGGTGTACGTGGTGCTCATTACGAATTTCGAGGAAAAGCGTGGGTTTATAAGTTTGCAACAAACCAATGTGAATCAGTCGGGTGCCGGGTCTACCGACT
>JBAWAB010000102.1:0-33410 GCA_049589035.1 Salegentibacter sp. | reverse complement strand
GTGGCCAATGGATTTTTAGGAGTGGAAGGTATCGATGTGGTGATCCTTTATCCTAAGGGGAAAGTGAGTGATATTCAGGAAAAGCAGTTGACCACGCTGGGGCAGAATATCACGGCCCTGGAAGTGGAAGGAGCTTTCGATCAATGTCAGGACATGGTGAAACAGGCTTTTCTCGATGATGAAATTCAGCAAAAAAGAAGGCTGACTTCGGCGAATTCGATCAATGTCGCTCGCTGGCTTCCTCAGATGTTCTATTATTTTTATGCCTATAAGCAATTAGCTGAAATAGGTAAAAAATTAGTGTTTTCTGTACCAAGCGGGAATTTTGGGAATATTTGCGCCGGCCTTCTGGCCCGGGAAATGGGCTTGCCCATAGAGCATTTCGTAGCTTCCAACAATGCCAATAACGTGGTGACGCGCTATCTCCAGACTGAAAAGTACGAGCCAAAAGATACTGTGCGAACTATTTCTAATGCAATGGACGTGGGGAATCCCAGTAATTTTGTGAGGATACAAGAACTTTTCGGTAACCGGTTCGGAAATATTAAAGAAAAACTCTCTTCTTACAGTTTTGACGATAAGGCTACCAAAGCCGTGATGAAGGAGGTTTTTGAAAATAGCGGCTATATAATGGATCCACATGGGGCGGTAGGCTATCTCGGATTGCGGGAATTTCAGAAAGGAAATCCTGATTTCTACGGAGTCTTCCTGGAAACGGCTCATCCGGTGAAATTCCTGGATACCGTAGAGGAAACCGTCGGTCAAAAAATTGAAATTCCCAATTCTATCAAAGCTGCCATGAAGAAGGAGAAGAAATCAGAACAAATCAGCAATTATGAAGATCTAAAAGCCTTTTTGATGCAGTAGAATAAAGAGGCTGTCTCAGAAGGCTAGTCGAGATACCCGGGCTTGTTTCGGGGGCTCTGGATGGGATGAGATTCTGAAATAAATTGAGAATGACATACTATCCTACTTCTGAGACAGTCTGGGTAATTATTCGGTATAAACTGCCGGCTCTCCTTCCTTCGGAATGCTTTTCAGGATAAATTGCCGCAGGTCATTATTGGCCGTTTTGAGGTCTTCATTACGCAAATACATCATATGGCCGCTGCGATAACCTTTCCAGGTGAGGCGGTCTTTCATCTTACCGCTGGGGTCAAGCTGCCACATCGAATATTTCGCGTTGAAATAGGTGGTGGCGCCATCAAAATACCCCGACTGGATCATAAGATTGAGGTTCGGATTTTGAGCCATTGCCTGGCGCAGGTTCTCACCCGTATTGTTGTTGCTGCGGTCCCAGGGATGAACTGGCCCAAACATGAAATATTTCAGATCGGTTTTGAAATTCAGTCTTTCCCGAAGGTAATAATTAATTGCCGGGGTAAAAGAATGCAGCCATGAGGTTAATTCGGCGTTATAATCGGGATTTTCTCCGGCCTCTTTCGAATCGAGTCCTAAATACCGCGAGTCCAATCTGCCGATGGTATAGCCGTTTTTATCGCGCAGAAGTTCCTTCCAAAAGCTGCTGATGGGCACTTCCAGATTATTCTTCAGGATCATATCTTTGGAAAGACCGGAATAATAGGCCATTTTTTCAGCGATTTTCTGCCTCGTGGCATCTTCGGTAAAACCGCCTTTTACCAAGGCTGGTAGCACCTTATTTATGGCATAATCTTCAACTTCGGGAAGTATCTCTTCCAGGTCCTTTTGTTGCAGCGCCTGCGGAAGAGCTTTGTGATACCAGGCTGCTGCCGTAAAGTAGGGCAGACGATTGGCTATTTCTACAGGGCCGTTCCTTTCGATGCCAAGTTCAGTAGGAGAAACCAAAATAACGCCATTCAAATACATCCATTGGCTTTGCTGAAGTTTCAGCGCCAAACCGGCCACGCGTGTGGTGCCGTAGCTTTCGCCGATAAGGAATTTTGGAGACAGCCAGCGATTGGTTCGTGTCACAAAAGTATTTACCCATTCCGCCAGGTACGAAATATCAGCGTTCACACCGAAGAATTTCTTACGATCCACTTTGCCATCTTTGCCAGGAATAGGCCGGGAATAACCAGTATTTACAGGATTTACATATACAATATCGGCTACATCGAGAATGGAATAGGGATTTTCTTTGATTCCGTATGGCTGGAGGGGAAATCCTTCCTTGCTTATTTTAAGCAATCTTGGCCCCGTATAGGCAATATGCATCCAAACGGAAGCAGAACCGGGACCGCCATTGAAAGAAATTACCAGGGGCCGATTTTCGTTATTTTTGACATCTGTTCTTTTATAATAGGTATAGAACAGGCTGGCAATAGGTTCACGATCATCATTCCATACCGGTTGCATTCCGGCCGTAGCCGTATATTTTATCTCTTCTCCATTTATTTTTACGCTGTGATTGGTGACCACCGTGGTGTCCAGCGGGATTTCAATTTTTTGAGCAAAACTGCCCATGGAGATCAACAAAATTAGCAAGAAATAGCAATGCTTCATTTTCGGATGTTTTGTTTTGAAGCAGAAAAATACGTCCAATTGCAGACTCCTGCAAGAAATGGTCGCTTCCGAAGAGAAGGATCAGCGAATTTTTCCGCAGCAAATCACTTAATCATCGAGATTCTCATCGCGAAAAACGATGACATAGCTGAGTACCAAAGCGCCAATAGCCGCCAGAAGGAAAAAGATCATGGCAAGCCCCGGATATCCAAAAATGGTAAAATCGGAGGGTACCTGCATAAGCATGGAAGCTCCAATAATGGTGGCTGCAATAATAAGCCCAAGGGTGATGCGGTTTGCAACCTTTTGAAATCCATCGGTTACCCGTTTCTCGTCAATAGCTTCTATCCGCATTTTGAAATTGTTCTCCGCGAGATTCTCTGATATCTTATTGATGCGTTCCGGCAGGTTTTCAGCTAATTTCTTCGATTCAAGGAGAACCGTAAAGAAATTTTCAGGTTTCAGCTGTTCCAGCATTTTTTTCTGCATGATCTTCTGAACATGTATCCTTACGGCTTTTCTCAGATCGAAATCGGGATCGAGAAAAGCGACGATCTGATCGAGGTTAAGCAGGATCTTTCCTAGAATGTTCGCTTCCACAGGGAGATGGATCCCATTTTCGGCAGCCAGTCGGTTGAATTGAATAAGCAATCTGCCAGTTTGCATATCCTTGGCGGTACTGTTCTGGCTTTCAAGAACAATTTCTGAAACCGCTTTGCTGAAGGTGCTTTTATCGGCATCAAGTTTTTTTTCACTCATAGACAAGATCACCTTGGCGGTTTCCTCTCCATTATTATTACTCAGGGCTATAAGCAACTGTAACAGGTGCTCCTGCATTGCCGGCGAAAACTGCGCGACCATTCCAAGATCCATTAGTGCGATCTTATCATTTTTGGTAAACTGTACATTTCCCGGGTGCGGATCGGCATGTACAAAGCCATCTACGATGATCTGCTGCAGGTAAGCTTCTACAAGTTGATCTACCAGGGGAGCGTAATCAAATTCGATCTTTTTTAAGGGTGAAACGGAAGTGATCTTTGTGCCTTCCACATATTCCATCGTAAGCACTTTAGCTGCGGTGTAATCTAAAATAGGCTGTGGTACGACCAGGTGCCGGAACTCCTCCAGATTTTCGCCTAATTGCACAAGATTCTGCGCCTCCCTTTTATAATCGAGCTCATGTAACAATATCTTCCGCAGTTCTGCCAATACATCGTCGAAAGCATATTTGCGTGCAGCTTTGGTATGTTTTACCGCCAGGTGAGCGATTTCCTCGAGGGTGTCCAGATCTTCCAGAAATTGTTTGCGGATCCCCGGCCTTTGTACCTTTACAGCCACCGGCTGTCCCGACCGAAGACTTGCCCGGTGAACCTGCCCGATAGAAGCACTTGCCAAAGGTTTTTCTTCAAAACTTTCAAATGATTTGGAAATTCGAATGCCCAGTTCTTCTTCCACAATTTCACGTACCTCTTCATAGGGTATTGGAGGAAGGTCGTCCTGCAGGGTGGTGAGCGCCTTCAGGTAAGCATCGGGTAAGAGGTCTGGCCGGGTAGAAAGTAATTGCCCCAGCTTGACATAAGTGGGGCCCATTTTCTCCAGGTCTTCCACCAGTTCTTGTGGAGATTGATCGAAGGAATCGTCGCTTTCCTTCTCCAAGTCTTCTTCCAGGGCATTTGACGTGGTTCTGTTAAAAAGGTCGCTGTTCCAGTATTTGAGCATGAAGCTCATGAATTTCTGATAGCGCACAAAGTGATCAGGTAGCACAGACATATATCTTATTGGTTGGTTAGGGGGTTCACTCTGTATTAAAGATATTCATTTTCTGCTCTGCAGCCAATCATAGTGCATATTTTAGCTTGTTTTAACACTGCTTTTGGAGCTTAAACCGAAAGAATCTGGTTGAGTTCATGAATATTTTGAGGGTGGCCAAAAAGGTAGAGCAAATCTCCCTTTTTTATCATTGTAGTCGGGGAGATCTCGGTAAGGTACTGTGTATTCCGTTTTATAGCCAGAACGGTGACGCCATAATTTTTGCCAATCCCACCTTCTTCGATGGTTTTCTCTACGATGGAATTTGCCCCCTGTTCCACCTTCAACGTGACGATTTCCTTATTCGGGATATGGAGGTGTTTGTAATGAGGTGTGTGCTGATCTTTGATGGTGGTGAGCATCTCGTAATCTGAGGAACGAAGCTGATCTATAAAATGTTGAATTTCGTTGGCCGGGATAAGATACTTCCGAAGCACCCTGCTGAAGATCTCTATGGAAGTCTCAAATTCTTCCGGGATGACTTCATCTGCACCAAGGCGGATATTTTCCTCAATTTCCCGTACATACCGGGTGCGAACTATGATCCAGGCCGTTTGGCTAAAAGAGCGCACAGAGTTGATGATCTTCATGGTCGCCTCGGAATCTGAAATAGCGATCACAACCACCCTTGCTTCCTGAACATGCACATGTTTCAGGATTACTTCGTTCGTGGCATCGCCGAAGACCACCGGTTCCTTATTCTTTTTCGCCTCCTGAAAAGCTTCAGGCTCCAGGTCTACGATCACATAAGGAATATGGGCATTTTTGGCAGCTTTTGCGATATTGCGGCCGTTTATTCCGTAGCCGATGATAACAAGATGATCCCTCAGCTCGGGAATGCTTGCCTGTTCTTCGGCCCTCTTTTTCCTGAAATTTTTCAGCCGTTTTCGTACTGCTGAAGGAATAGGGATTTTCAGGAGAAAATAGGTGATCTGGCCAGATTTCTTGATTAGCACCGGCGTAAGCCCCATACTGATGATCGAGATCGCCAGAAAATACTGATAAATGGTGGGAGAAAGCAGATCATTCTCCAGGCCGACGGCAGATAACAATAGGGAAAATTCCCCAACCTGGAAAAGTGAAAACAGGGTCATGAATACGGTTCGGGGAGGATAGCGAAGACTTAGCACTGTAATCGCGATCACCAGCATTTTCAGCAGAACAACTCCCAGTATCAGGCCCAGGATCACAAGAATATGATTCAGGAAAAATTGGATCTCGAGCAGGGAACCCACCGAAATAAAAAAGAAACTGATGAAGATCTCCCGGAAAGGAAGCACATTGGCCGTGGCCTGGTGGCTGTAATCAGATTCTGAAATAATGAGCCCGGCGAAAAAGGCGCCCAAAGCTAATGAAAGGCCCACGGAGGACGTGAGCCAGGCGATACCGAAGCAAAAGACGATCGTGGTGAGAATAAAAAGTTCCCTGTTCTTGGTCTTTATTACCATCCTGAATACGCGCGGGACTACAAAAATCGCCAGGAGATAAATGACCAGACCAACGATTAGGATCTTGATAAAGAGAATTCCCAGGGTTTGAAGAATATCATCTGATTTTCCGGCCAGCAGCGGAGTTAATAAGATCATGGGCACCACCACCAGGTCCTGAAAGATAAGAATGGCTACCGCCAGTCTTCCGTGAGGGGAGGAGACTTCTCCCTTCTCCTGGAAAAGTTTCAACACGATTGCGGTGCTGCTAAGGGAGAACAAGAACCCAAGAAAAATCGAGGTATTTAAAGACAAGCCCATAAATACAGAGAGCAGCGTGGTGAGTAAAATGGTGCCTCCTACCTGAAGACCGCCTCCCAAGAGGATCATCTTTTTGATGGAAGCCAGACCTTTGAGTGAAAGCTCAATCCCAATAATGAACAAAAGGAAAATAATGCCGATTTCGGAAAGCAGTTCTACCTCGTGAGTAGAACTTATCAGGTTAAAAGCGTGCGGTCCCGCAATGATGCCTGCCAGGAGAAAACCCAGGATCGAAGGAACCTTTATCTTCTGAAAAGCCAGGATGATCAGGATCGATAAACCCAGAATTACAACAATATCTTTAAGAATGGGAATTTCCATAAAGCTTCACCCGGTTTTTGGAATTCAAAGATTCTCTTCCAAGGTAGGCGATTTGAAGGAACTTTAAAATAAAAAAGCGGTAGTGAAAACTACCGCTTTGGTTTTTATCATTGCTGAAATTCTATCCTTTGAGCCATCCTTTGCGCAGCTGTACTTCCGGACTGCCTTCCGGAAGATCTGTCTCTACTATTTTAACAGAATCTACCGTAGGCTGAAAAGTAGTGCCGGTAAGGGTGATCTCTTCTCCGTCTCTTTCAAGAACGAAAGTTACATCGGTACCTTCTTCCCAGGATTCAGCGGTCATTACCATATTGTAGACATTCTGAATATTGTATTCTTTTCCGTTGACAGATTTGATCACATCTCCTCCTTGTACTCCGAGTTTTTTCAGAAAAGAATTGAAAGTGATGCCTTTTCTGAAGAAAAGTTCTCCGGTAGCCGGGTCGCCGTCTATATAAGGAATCTGGCCCTGGAGAAAATATCCCGAGTTCGTTTCCACGGTTTTCTCTTCCAGGCCAACCTTCGCAAGGAACTGGTCGTAAGGAATCGGGGTCGTGCCGGTAACATATTGATCAAAGAAATCCTGAATTTCGGGATAAGTCATCTCTACGATGGTTGGGATGAGGTCCTCGTCATTAAAAGCATTGTTTTTTCCGTACTTTGCATTGAGTTTTTTCATTAGGTCGAGGATACCCATCTCGCCGTTGCTCAGCTCACGCAGGCGGATGTCTAAAGTCATTCCGATGAGTGCTCCCTTTTGGTAGACATTGTAGTATTGCTTGTGGTATTTTTCCTGAAGAACATTCTTGCTCAGCTCCGTAAAAGGCATGCTGTCATCATAGTTCCTGGAAGTCTCTATCTTGTCTGAGATCCTGTCGTAGAAATCCTGATTGGAGATGAGATCTTCCTTGACCTGGAAGAGATTTGCGAAATATTCGGTGACACCTTCATACATCCACAAATGCTCCGACATCTTAGGATCATTGTAGTCAAAATACTGGATCTCTTTGGAATGCACGGTAAGCGGCGTCAAAGTGTGAAAAAATTCATGCGAGACTACATCTGTCATGGATTCCTCAAGGCGGTTAGCCGGGATGGTTTCAGGAAAAACAACGGTGGTTGAAGTGTGGTGTTCTAAAGCACCAAAACCTCTGGCATCCATTCTGTTGGAGTCGGAAAGGTATACCAGGATCGCATAGTTGTCGGTACTGTTAATGTCTCCCAGGAAATCTTTTTGCGCCCTGATCATTTTTTCAATCCCGGGTTTGATGTCTTTAGTTGAATAGACGTGGTTTGGGGAATAGACATCCAGAAGCACTTTCATATTACCAACCATAAAGCTGGTGGTATCTGGGGCGGCATACATAATAGGATGATCGGTCACCTGGAAGTAACGATCGGCCAGGAAAACATCGGTTTCGTTATTTTCGCCGTTCTTTTCTGAAGACAACATGGTCATAGAAGTTCCCGGCACAAGGGCATCAGGGCGTTTTATTTCCAGGCGATATTTGCTTTCCTTGAGATCCTGGAAATAACCCACAAAGGCGTGAAGGTTCAAAAGAAAATTCTTGTTCTTTTCAATATTGGTTCCTGAAGGAGAGAAAACATCTCTTTCTCCTTCAATATCAAAACTGTCGTTTACCCAATAGGTTACTTTGTCCAGATCTTCGGCATTGGCAATGCTCCAGGAATTATCGTCAAGTTTTGTGGCCTTAAGTTCATTTCCCTGGTAATCGAGAGCTTTGAAATCATCAATGAATTGCCCATAATTATCGGTAGAGTAGGTGCCGGGCACGGTTTTCGGAAGGTAAAAAACAGTCGAGTCTGAAGCGAAACGGGCGGGATCGACGCTTACCTGTACTTTGTCATCCTGCACATTTACCAGGTCGATATTGGCCAAAATTGGTTGCTCTTTGACAGTGCCTATTTTGGAAGTTTTACAGCCGTAAAGAGCAGAGATCACTGCAACAGCATAAAGTATTTTCTTCATTTGTAAAGTATTTTATATATAAGACTTATTTCTACCTGAAACGTTACAAAACTCTGCCTGACGACCTCTTTTGTTCAGGAATAGAGAAAAGAAAAGCCGCTAAAATTAGCGACTTTTCCTCAATTTTTATGTTCGTATTTACTGCCTTATATGGCCTTCACCTAAAACATAATACTTGTTGGTAACCAGTTGCTTAAGGCCCAGGGGACCGCGATGGTGAAGTTTATCGGTACTAATGGCAAGCTCGGCACCAACGCCCATCTGGCCGCCATCGGTAAACCGGGTTGAGGCGTTGTGATAAACAGCCGCGCTGTCTACCTGCTCCATGAAATTCTCTGCTTCTTTCTTATCTGTCGTAATAATGGAAGCGGAGTGTCCACCAGAGTATTTGTTGATCTTGTCTATAGCTGCGTCCAATCCGTCAATGCTTCCGATAACGATCTTCATGGCCAGAAATTCTTCGTACCATGTATCTTCGGAAGGGATTTTTTCTTCTTCAGTCAGAACCTTAGCGACTTCGTTGTCCACCAGGATATCAACTTTGTTGTCTTTCATCAACTTCTGAAGATCTTTTAGTTTCTCCTCGTAGCCCGGAACGTTTTTGTCTACCAACACTTTGTCTAAGGCATTACAACCTGAGATCTTGTCGGTTTTGGCGTTTAGGATGACCTTTTTAGCGGTTTCCCAATCAGCATTTTTAGAAACATACAGGAAGTTGTTTCCGCGGCCGCTCACCAGAACAGCGCCGGTAGCGTGTTCCTTTACAAAGGCGATAAGCCTTTCTCCTCCCCGCGGAACGATCAGGTCGAGTTGTTCGGGCGGGTTCTTAAGGAATTCCTGGGTTTCGGTACGGCTCATATGCAGTAACCGGATCCAGTCTTCATCAAGACCATTTTCCTTCAGAGCTTCGTGCCAACATTCTTCCAGAATTTTGTTGCTGTGAATGGCTTCTTTCCCTCCTTTAAGGTAAATTTTATTGTTTGCTTTAAAAGCGAGCACCGAGGCCTCGATGGTGACATCGGGGCGGGATTCGTAAATAATCATGATGGTCCCAAAGGGTGCCGTTTTATTAGTAATGTCAAGACCTGTATCCAGTTTGCGGTGTTCGATGGTTTGTCCCACAGGATCATCCTGCTCCATTACTTCTTTTACCGACTGGATCATTCCGTCAACTTTTTTATCGTCAACGATCAACCGGTCATACATTGCCTGATCGTCTTTCTGAAAAGCCTCCAGGTCCTTTTTATTAGCTTCTATAATCTCTTTGCGCCTCTTATCCAGGATCTGCATCATAGATTTGAGGACATTATTTTTAGTTTGTGTGTCTATCAGCTTCATTTCGTGTTTCTTTTGTTGTTGCTGCGCTTACGCAGTAAATTTGGTTCCAACAGGTTTGCCTTCCATGATCTCCAGGATTACGTTCTTGCGTTTTCCATTGGCGATATAGGTGGTGATATTTTTGGAAGCGGTGCTTTTGGCGATCTTGATTTTCGATTCCATTCCGCCGCGACCTTCACCTTCACCTTTATCAGATTCCTGCACATATTTTTCTACGTTCTGGTCAACCTGCACTTTATTAAGTTTTTCTGAATCGTCATCGTCAGGATGCCCGGTATAGAGTCCCTCAGTATCACTCAAGATGATCAGCGAATCTGCGCCGATGAGTTCGGCTACCAAACTTGCCAGTTCGTCATTGTCTGAGAACATCGACATGGTCACCGAAACGGCGTCGTCCTCGTTTGCAATGGGAATAATCCCTTCCGATAACAGCGATTCATAACAATTGATCATGTTCTCACGGTGAATCCCAGGGCTAAAGTCTCTTTTGGTGGCCAGTACCTGGGCACAGCGCATTCCGTAGTCATGAAAAATGCTGTAGTAGTGCCTCATCATCCGCGGTTGACCTACCGAGGAATAGACCTGGCGACGTTTTGAATCATCGGAGATGTTGATCTCTCCCAGGATCTCTTTTCCGGCAATAGCCGATCCTGAGGATACCAGCACCACAAGGATATCTTGTTCGTAGAGGTGGGCAATCTGTTCCACAAGATGTTTTAGTACAGGGCCTATAATTCTGTTGTCTTTATTGGTCATTACATTGGTCCCAACTTTTACAACTATTCTCTTTTTGTCCATTTTAGGGTTTTTAAGATGTACTTTTTGTTATTCCTTTCCGAGTTCCACAGCGCGGTCAAAGGCTGCGTACGCGGCTTCTTTAATCAGTTCCTTTACATTATTGTCTTCCATAGAATCAAGGGCGGCGCGGGTAGTTCCTCCTTTTGAGGCCACACGCTCCATCCAGGTGGTAGGAGAAAGGTCAGATTCATTGAAGAGCTTCACGGCCCCTTCAAAAGTCTGACTCACCAATACTTTGGAATCGTTTTCTGAAAAGCCCATTTTCAATGCTGCTTCCAGCATAGACTGCATAAAATAGAACACATAAGCTGGTCCGCTACCTGAAATACCCGTAGAGGCGTCTATATCATTCTCGGTGTCCACATGAATAGATTCGCCAGTGGTATCGAGTAGGTTACGCACCATGAGGAGCTCAACTCTCGAAACTTCTTCGGCGGCGGTATAGGAAGTAACTCCTTTTCCTACCTGAGCCGGAAGGTTAGGCATGGAGCGAACCACTTTTTTTACACCGAGTCCTTCCTGAATTTTTCCAATCGTGACCCCGGCCATGAGCGATACAAATATCTGCTCATTGTTTACCATGGGTTTGATCTCTTCAAAAAGATCGTCACAGTGGTATGGCTTAACCGCCAAAAATACCACATCGGCATTTGGCAGGCAGTGGTCTATCTGGTCGTATACATCAAAATGATCAAGTTTACTGAGCGAGGTGAGCACTTCAGCCGATTTGTCGAAGATCATCAGGTTTCTTCGGTTGAGTAAACTGGACTTCGCCATTCCCTCGGCATAAGTAAGTCCCATATTCCCTGCTCCAATAACTAGTACTTTCATTCTTATTTTTTTGGTTTTTCTCCGGAATGACCTTTTCATTCCAGATCTGAATTAATTTCACCACTGTTGGCGCAAAGACTATGCGAGCTTTCCGGAAACGGGAAGAAACCCGCCTTGCCTCCTTCAGAAAGTTAATTTTTTTTCGCTTATTTTTTCGGAAGGAAAGGTTAAAACATTGGCCTGGGAGAAGTAGGGAATCATAAAAAATAGACGCTGAGCCTATACCAGCCCTAACTTTGGCAGAATGTGCCATTTTCTGTCACAGCTATCTTCTTTCTCCTGATTCAGCTCCTGCTGAAGCGGAAGAGGAAGAAGCTATTGAAACATTCTATTAGGAATAGGGATTTCCTATAAAACAGACCATATGACAAAATGCTGCAATATTGGCAGAGTTTGGCTCCTGAAGAAGAATCAGTCAGCAATGAAACCTTCAGATCTCAAGGTGGCCATGAGCAGGAACACATATTTTCTCACTGAATCTTTGATGGTTTGGGGATTAATTATATCAATTTTTCCTGTCCAGATGAGCTTGCTTTTTTTGTCCTCCAGACTGTAGAGCGCGGTCTCGGTCCTGAAGACTTTTTTAGGTTTGTCCTCCCCTTTATAGATCATCTTATTGTTATAATCATCGTCTTGGTGGCTCCCGAAAATGCGTTGGAAGATGTTGAGAGACTGGCCAAGGTTGAGCTGATCTTTTTCTTGAGTAGTGCGGCTCAAGAGGATGCTGTTGAATCCCTGCGTTCTAAATTCTTTCTCCAGCTTCTGCAGGTCTTTCTCCGATTTTTCGGCGATACTGAAATAATCCTCAAAATGCTCAAGGCTTTCCTTTGCGTCGATGCCTTCGTGCCGGAGCTTTTTCGCGAGCTGTTCCTCGAATTTCTTTCGGGCGTATCTGTTGGAGGTACTACCTATTACCAGGACCTTTTGCATCTTGAATTGTTCAGGATGCTTTTTGTCGGAATCTACCAGCCTGGCAGAGCCACAACTTAAAAAGAGCCATATCACTGCCAGAAAGGTCCATTTCATCTCGAAGAGTTTATCAGATGTTCAGAATATCAATTGTTGTATAAAGTTACAATTCTTAGCTGGTTTCAGGAGCTTTTTGAAAGCCGGAATGTTTTCGAATAAAAAAGCCGGGCGCAGTTTTTTAGTGCGCCCGGCCTTCAATTAATGCTTATCTAGGTTAATAAACGTTTTTGTTTCTGTTTCTTCATCGCTTTGGAAACGGTTTCGAATACTTCTTTTTTCAGATCCTGATATTCCCTGGAAAAGACGTTGAATTCTTTGAGCAGTTGCCGGTGCTCGATCTTGTATTCTTTTTCTTCCTTAGGCTGATCTTTGCCATCAACCATGATATCCAGACCATTATTGTGTTCCCGTATCTTCTTCATGAGCTTTTCAGCTTTGGTTTTTGATTGGGAAAGTTTATCTATCAGCCCTTTTACTTCGGAAAGAAGCTGTGATTCGATAATAGGGAGCGTGTACTCCTTCAGCATATCTTCAAAGAAATAATGTTCATCCTGAACAAATTCCATTTCCGATAGCCACTGAAGGGAAGAGTAATGCATTTCTTCAGGGCTTTTCCATTCGATGTACCTGAAGTTTTTATCGGTCGTTTTCATGACTACTGGTATTATTTTATTATTACGTTTCCGGATGCTGCCTCAAAAGAGGCATCGTATACTTACAGACTTCAGACCTGAGCTGTTGAAAGAGTTTGTAGAACGCCTGTAGCTGAAGTCTTAGCTTTTCGTGTTCCTGGAAGTAAAAGGCCTCGCAGCCCACATCGTCGCACTCCAGCATTCCGTCAATATCATACCTGTGATTCTGAACCAGGGTATTGAGCTCCTGGCAATCCTCGCGAAGGCTTTCCAGGCGGTCAGAATATAGCAGGAGTTGCTGGAAGGCTTCAGGATTGGAAACCTCAAAGATATCGGCAGCAAGAAAATGCCGGAAAAATTGAGCCTCTTCAGTTATTTGCAGAAGTTCTTCTTTCCATGCAGCTGTGTTGAGCTGAAATTCTTCCATGCTTTTTTCATTGCCTGTGAACCTGTGTTTAGCGGAGGCATTCATAACTTCATGCTTTTTGATCTTACCCAAGATAAGCTCAAAAAGCTTCAATTAAAATGATAAATATCAGGAGAGAAAAAAGGCTAAATTTCCAGTTCCACGACTTCTTTAAGCTGCGGGATCACCGTTGCCCAGCCATAAGTATCTTCGATCTTCAGGCGTAAAGTGTCGGCGGCAATAGGTTCCCCATGGATTAAAAAGATCTTTTCAGGTGCTTTCTTCAGCTTGCTGAGCCAGTTAAGTAGTTCCTGCTGATCGGCATGAGCCGAAAGGCTTTGCATTTGGAGAATTCTGGCCTTCACTTCGCAATTTTTTCCGAAGATCTTAATCTCGTCGGCACCTTCAAGCAATTGCCTGCCCCGGGTACCTTCAGCCTGAAAACCAGCCAGGAGAACCGTGGTTTCAGGTTTTTCTATATAATACCGGAGATAGGTGAGCACCCTGCCGCCGGAAACCATTCCACTGCCGGCAATGATGATCTTGGGTTTAGGGTCATCAATAATCTTCCAGGTGTCTCTGTAGGAAGCGGTAATATGAAAGTGTTTTCGCATTCCTTTCAGGTCTTCCATTTTTAGCTTGTGCCATGACGGAAATCGTGAAAAAAGCTCAAGCACCTGGCTTCCCATAGGGCTGTCAATGAAGACGGGAATATTGGGTAAGAGGCCCTTCTTGTGGAGGTTCCATAGTTTGTACATGAGTAGCTGCAATCTTTCAACTGCAAAGCTGGGAATGATAAGATTCCCCTTTTTCTCCAGGGCTTCCCTGGCCGCATCAAGCATGATCTTCTCAGGATTTTCGGGTGGGTGAAGCCGGTCACCATAGGTACTTTCCAGCAGCATGAAATCGGCATGAACGGGACGTTCCGGCTGGTCGAGCAGGTCGTCTTTTTCCCTTCCAATATCTCCGGAAAATATGAAGGTCTTGCCATAGACTTCCATTTCAATGAATGTGGCACCCAAAATGTGTCCGTTCATCAGAAAACGGTAGCGGATCTCTTTGGAGATATTGTTCCAGAAATCGGGGACTACACTTTTAAATGCTCTAATGGCGGCTTCAGCTTCCAACACCGAGTAAAAGGGAAGGGCCGGCTCCTGATCTTTGGATTCATCTTCACTGGCCTTCTGGGCCTGCTCTTCCATGATCTTCGCACTGTCCAGCAGAATCACAGAAGCGACCGCGAGACTCGGTGCGGTTCCATAGACCGATCCTCTGAATCCCTGCTGCCTTAGCTTCGGAATATAGCCGCAGTGGTCAAGATGGCCATGTGTGAGCAGGATCATATCGATCTTTTCGGGAGGGAAAGCGAATGACTCCCTGTTAAGGTCCCGCAATTCCTCTGAACCCTGAAACATGCCACAATCTATCAGAATATTCTTCCCATCCGCTTCCAGCAGGAATTTTGAGCCGGTAACAGTGCCCGCGGCTCCTAAAAAGTGTAATTTTACTTTTTCGCTCATACCGGAATGTGCTTACTTTTTTGACAGATTTTCTCCATCTCCTGCAGAATCTTTTTCTTGCGGTGCTCCGAAACATCCAGATGGTCCAGGTAAAACTTATCGTGGAGCAGTTGCCTGCACAAAACCACATCGCGGCTCAGCAGGAATTGTTTTTCCCGTTGGGTCATCAGGTCCGAAACAGTTATCGGGTAAAGGCCCAGCCTGTCGATGCGGTCCTTCAGGCTGTTTCCCTTTGGAAGATCCCAGCTCAGTAGGAAAAGGCCGGCGCATTTGCCATACCTCAGCGCATCAGTAGTAAAGCGGGTGTTGGTAACCACCCATCCTTCATTAAAATATTCTTCTGCCATGTTTTTTGAGTGGTAAAACTCACGAATATCCCTGAACCTGGAGTCAATGTACAAAGGGATCTTTACATCGCAGTTGCGGCCTTGTTCATTGTGGAATTTACATTCTATCAGCAGCTTTTCGGGGCTTTTCCCGGCAATTACATCTATCTCATGCGTAACGCAGGCTCCATCAACTATTTTGCCGGTTTCAACCTCGTAACCACTGTACTGCAGAATGGCTGCGACGAATTTCTCAAAAGGAAAACCTGTGGGCCCAAGTTCATAAATTGCCTTTTTTAGTTTGTAACGGGAGGCCGTTGTGCTGTTCTTCTTTTTCAGGAGCCGATAGGCCCGGTTGTAGATCTCTTTGGTACTTATGCCGTCGTACAATTCGGTAGCCAGGGTATTTAAAATTGGCTTTATCACTTCTTCTTTTGCTCCGGAACGTCGTAGAGAAGCAGCAATTTTATCCATGGAGAAGGAGATCTTCTCTCCGGAAGCCTTCACTATTTTTAAATTTGTGCTTTCCATTTTCCGAAGTATTAAAAGAAGCTTTGCAGCCTGAAAAAACTACTGCCGCCGGTCTTCCCAATCTTGCAGCACCAGTACCGGAATTCGCGGTTTTTGCCCAATCTCTTCAATTATAGAACCCGAAAAAATGCTGTTGAAGAAATTGTGTTTCTTGTTTATTATGGCCAGCATATGGCTGCCCCGGCTCTGGATGAACGAATGTATGCCCGCGCCCAGCTCTATTTTTGTAAGCGTGTGGAAGCTATGGCTCACATCTTTCACATATTCCTGAAGCCATTCTTTATTTTCTTCCTGCTCTGACGAGAGAGATCTTTCGGTCTCCTGTATGTAAAGGATCCTTAAAGAGGCTGAATAATTTTTAGCGATTTCAGGCAGGTATTTCAGTGTTCTTTTTCTATAGGTATCTCTGAAATTGGTGGCAAATACAACTTCTTTCTTTCCACTCTTGTGATAAGAGGCATGTTCAGGAATTACCAGGACAGGGCAGCGGTGGATCTTTTTCATCACGTTAACCGCATTGGTGCCGTATACTTTATCTAAAGCATCATTCTCTCCCATAGTTCCCATCACCACCAGTTTGATCTTGTATTTTTTAGTTACTTCACTTACCGCCTCTACCGTGGCATTGTAAATTGAAACGGTTTTGAAGCTGTGATTCTCATTTTTATAAGGCTCAAGCCTTATCAAGAGCTCTTTCAAGCCTTGTTCGGAGGTGGTTCTGGCTTTCTCATAGGCAACTTCCACGTTCTCCGGAACCAGCAAGGTATCGGTCGTGAAATAGTGAGAGTGATACGCGTTGAGCAGATAGAAAGCCACCCTGTCATTTTCAAATAATGAGATGGCGTACTGCAGGGCATTCCAGGCGTTCTCGGAAAAATCGGTGGGGACGAGAATATTTTTCATAATCAGGAGGCATGTTTACCGGTCGGGATAACCATGAAGGGAACTTTTATCCGGAATCCGATTCTGTTGACTACCGGCTTGAAAAGCAGGTTCTCAAAGAATGAATGTTTGTTGTTGATCATAAAAAGAATATCAACCGGATTTTCTTTTTGAAAATCGGTGATCGCTTCGGGAACGCTGTTTTTTTCCACACTGTAAAACTGATGGTCAATTTTGGCCAGTTTTGCCGCCAGTTCTTTTTTGGCCTTTTCCTGTTCTTCATTTAGCGGAGATCCGAAGTAGACATTCAGAATATCTATTTTGGAGTTGTATTTGTTCGCCATTTCCAGCATGGGTCCCACATGTTCTTCCTGGTATTCAATTCCGTAGTCGGTGGGGAAAAGAAGGTGCTTGGGATCCTGATACTCATAGTCGGAAGGTATGGCAAAAAGTGGGCAATGTGCTTTCTTCATGGCGTGCACAGTATGGGTTCCGAAGAGAATCTCATCGGCGCCGGTAGCGCCCTGTGTACCCATAATGATTAGCTCAATATTTTTCTCCTCTACCTGCTTTTTGATCTCTTCGTTCAGCATATTAAAGGAAGAGATTTGCGAGAAGGTGTGATTAGGGTTAGGAAAATCTTTGTGAATGTGCCGCGCCACTTTTTCCAGGCCTTTTATCGAGTTGGTCCTGTAGATCTCCTCCAGGGTAGGTTGCGTGGCATTGTACAGGATGTACTCGTTATCGTAGAGAACGGGTGTGTAGGTATTTAGCAGATAAAAACTGCACTTTTCATTCTTGAAGAGCTGCACAGCATACTTAATGGCATTGTACGCGTTTTCTGAAAAGTCGGTTGGAAGGAGAATTCTTTTCATGGCTGGTCATTTTCAATAAATATAGCTGGCTTCTACTGTTTTCACTATGACAATTGTCAATTAAACAGTGATTCTCAGCACTCACGGTTAAAATTCTGAAGTACCAGGAAAGGGATCTTTGGATGCAGCCCTATCCTGTCTATTGTAGATTCATAAAGTATGGTTTCGAGGTAGGAATGCCTTGAATTCACCATGATGAGCATATCTATTTCATTTTTGTCAATAAAATGGATGATGGCTTCAAATCTTTCCGGTTCATCCTCCCAGTGAAAATAAAAGTCGGTTTGAAAAAACTGCTCTTTAAGAAATAGTTGATTGTCCTTTTGACGAAATGATTCTGCAGGAAATTTCGAAACGTATAACACGTGGAGCTCTGAGCGGTATGAGCGCGCAATTTCTGTCACTAATTTGAGTTCCCTTTTTTGGTAGGGCACCATATAATCGGTGGGGAAAAGGAGCTTATCGGGTTTCTTATAAGGGAAATCTGCCGGGATGCACAAGACGGGGCACTGTACATATTTTAAAACCTGCAAAGTGTTGCTTCCAAAACTAATGTTGCGGTCATTGGTCTTGCCCCGGGTGCCCATAAGGCAGAGATCTGCATTTTCTTCATTGATGAGATCGTTCACTTCGTCTACCAGCACTCCGAAGGACGAAATACTGCGGAAGCTATGCCTGGGATTGGGTGAAAACTCATTGATCTCTGCCAGGATCTTCTCCAGCTTTGCATTTGATTTCTGAAGTACACTTTGCTTTAGTTCCTCCATCAGTTCCCGGGTTACAACCGCTTCTTGATTATACACCTCGTCGGCATAGGCATGCAGTATGAAAAACTCGCATTTCTCATACTTGAAGAGTTCTACGGCATACTGCAGGGCATTATAGGCATTTGCCGAAAAATCGGTGGGTAGTACAATCTTTCTCATCGCTCCTGATTTTCTTTTAAATTTAGGGGGAAAGAGCACCGGAAACTATGACGAATATCAGCCCCGGCCGTTTTTGAGAAGCAAGAAGGAAAATGAAAAACGGGGAGAATTCTCCCCGTTTCATGAAAAGAGCATCCTTTAAGAAACCTTAATGGTTTTTGGTTCTTTTTGTTTAGCGACAGGTTTTTTGCTGAGCATAAGTTTAAGAATACCATCTCTATATTCGGCTTTTACTTCTTTGTCTTCGTCGATAGTTTCGGGAAGGCTCATAGAACGTACAAAACTGTTGTAGCTGAATTCTTTGCGAACAAATCCTTCTTTTTCTTCTTCGTGGTTTTGTTCCTTTTCAGCAGAAATGGTCAAAATACCGTCATCCATGGTAATTTTGAAATCCTCTTTTTTGAGTCCTGGTGCAGCAAGCTCTACCTGGTACTCTTTTTCAGTATCCTTCACATTAATAGCAGGAGCATAGTCTCTGTCTACGTCACCGTTGAAAACTCTGTTTAAATTGAAGAGTCCACGGCGGGTATCCATCAAATCAGAAAAGAATGGATCCTGGCTCATTAACGACTCACCGAAGAAAGGTAAGTTCCGTTTGTTAGATTTTACAAGTGACATGGTTTTAAGTATTAAAAGTTAATAATCAGATTATTATTCTTTCTAATTTATCACTAAACAAAGCGGATTAAAATGATAAAAATCAATTTCGAAAAATTATTTTGAGCCATATTAAAGGGAATAAAAAAGCTGTAAAAACAGAAACAGGAAGCGCATGCTTCCTGTTTCTCAGAAGATATTAAACATACATCTTTACTCTTAATGATACCAGTGATTTTACATGAAAGTAAAATTTGTGTATCTGGTCTTAAGTACGTTGCAATCTTCTAAATCTGATATTTCAACTCCAATAACGTACTCGAAATATCAAATATTTTTAGATGTTAACCTAAACAGTACCTAAACTTCTTTAACATTACTAATATAGGATGAAGAGCAGCTAAAAAGCATGATAAATATCAGGAAGCTGCTTTTTAACTTTTATTTAGGATTTTCAGATTTTGTCTCTGTGGTGGTGGGATAATTATTTGATATTGTGTAATTTATCTAAGTCGAGAACTTTTATATTTCGACCTTCAATATCTATCAGGCCTTCTTTTTTCAGGCTGGAAAGACTTCTTATAAAACTCTCGGTAGATATTCCTGCCACGCTCGCAAGATCGCTTCGGGATATTTTAATACCTTCTGCCGGGTCATCCTGCAGGACTTCTGCAAATTGCAGAATCGTGTTGGTGGTCTTTTTCAGCACAGAGGCATAGGCCATCTCCAGCAAATGCGTCTTGAGGTTGGATAGATTGTCAGATAAAAGCTGGGCTAGCTCAATGGTGAGTTTATGGCTTTGGCTAAGGATCTTCTGGAACTCCCGGTTATGAAGTTTGTAATGACCGCCGGCTTCTAAAACCGTTGCCGTTTCGGGATAAGGCGCCACTTGCTTAAAGTGATAAAATCCGAAAAAATCTCCTTTCTTGTAAAGGCCGGTGATGAGTTCCTTCCCGTATTCATCCATGCGGTGGGTTTTTACCAGGCCATCTTCTAACATATAAATGTAGTAGGCATTTTTTTGTTCCTTGTAAATAATATCACTTTTTCGGACCTCTTCATAATTTCCTTTTTCTCTGAAGTAATTCCTCAATAGGTCCAGGTCTGAGATTTGCTCTTTTACAGGTTCTTCTTTTCTGTTCCTTTTACGGCTCAGAATAGCGAATTTTGCAATCCTGCTTTCAATGGTGCTCAACAAGTCCTGCTCCCTGAAGGGTTTGGTAACATAATCATCGGCGCCCCGCGTCATTCCTTTGCGTATATCCTGGACTTCTGCCTTCGCCGAAAGAAAGATAAAGGGAATATAACGGGTAGCCTCTTTCTTTCCTAAAGCATCCAGGACTTCATAGCCATCCATTGTAGGCATCATGATATCGCATACAATAAGATCAGGCAGGTGTTGCAGGGCCAAAGCTAAGCCACTCCTGCCATCAGCGGTATCATAGACCTTGTAACCCGAAAGCTCCAGCATTTCTTTCGTGTTTTCCCGTAGGGTTTGATCATCTTCAATTAATAATATTTTTTTCATCTGAAAAACGATCGACTGTTATTACTCTTTAAGATGGTCAATTCTTACCAGGAAGCGCGATGCGCATTGAAGGAAGAATACTCGTCAGTTACCCGGAAAAGCAAGAAGAAAATCATCTTCTGAGAACGGGGTATTTTCATCCTAAATATACTGACAATTTTTGTTCTTTAAGTTCCTGATCCTTAAAAAATTAATACTTGAAATGATCTGCCGTTTCGAAGGAGGAATTGTTGGCGTTCGCGAGGTGCTTTTTCGGCATTTTCCTGTATCTTTAAAGGAATAAATATTGCTTCTATGAAAATTCGGGAGGCACGGGAATTTTATGAGAACCTCGGAAAGGCTTTTTTTGCCGTGGCGGCTGCTGACAGAGTAGTCCGGAAAGAGGAAAAAGAAACCCTTCAATGGCTGGTGCAGCAGAAGTGGGCAGGAATTGAGAAATCGACCGATGAATTTGGCGCCGATGCTTCTTTCCAGATAGAAACAATGGTCGATTGGCTCGAAACTCATAATTTAAGCGCCAATGAAGCCTTCGAAGAATTTCATGAATACAGGCAGGCCCATGGGGAATATTTTACTGAACCCGTGAAAGCACTAACATTGAAAACTGCTGAAGCTATTGCCGATTCGTTTTTAGGAAAAAATAAATCGGAATTGGTGATGCTTTACAAATTGAAATCGATCCTTTCAAACAGCAAGTTATGAATAGCGACATTTGCCAAAGTTGCGGAGGCCCTCTCACGACACAGAACCGCGGAACCAACAGGGATCAGAGTCTCAATGAAGACTTCTGCTTTGCCTGCTTTAAAGATGGAGAATTCACCAATCACCACCTTACCATGCATCACCTGGAAGTGAAACTCATGGAAATGGCTGAGGTTCATAACGAGATAAGTCTGGAAGAAGCCCAAAAGCTCATCAAAATGTTACCAGATCTCAAACGCTGGCGCATGAACAGCATGCTGTGATGAAAACGGTATGATCAGGTTTTCACCGGAAAGCTCAAAATAGGAACCTGGATGCAGGTTTGCATGCGTTTTACTTTGTCGCGATACAAAATATTGCTGATCTCTGCTTTTTTCTTCCGTTCCAGCATCACCACCATATCGGGCCTTGTGTCGTCAATAAAACTCTTCAGAGCTTCAAAGACCTTGTCAGAAAAGATGAGTCGGTATTTGACCTTTTCATAGCTCACTTTCTCTTCAACTTCTTTTTTGAATTTCTCAAGGCGTTTGGTTGATTTCATCTCTTCCTTATCGGTCACATGCACCACTTCAATTTCTACCCCTAGAGGGGAGACGATCCTCACGAGCTCATAAATATTAGAAATATCTTCCTTATAAAAAAGACTGGTGTAGATTACCCTGTTGAGAGGTTTGTAATCCAGGTGAGAAGGTACAGCAAGGACCGGGAAAGTAGAAAGCGACAGCATTTCTTTGGTGGTGCTTCCCATCACGACTTCTTTCAAAGTGCCGGTACCGCAGGCGCCCATTACAAGCATGTACACATCAAGGTCTCTAACGAAATCAAAGATGGTAGCCGGTATTTTTGATCCTTTTATAGCCGCTACCGAAATATCAAGTTTATTAAAATCCTCCCCCAGATGAGTGCTGCAGAAGTTTTCGAGTTTTTCTAAATGTTTCTCACGGTCTTTTTTCTTGTGAGAGCCTCCCGTGAATAGCTCGCCGTTACTATACACATGTAAGGCAATTAGATCTGCTTCCAACAATGGGGCCAGGGCATAGGCATATTTGAGGGCAGCAATTGAATTTTCTGAAAAATCGGTGGTGTAGATGATCTTTTTCATCGTGATGAAATTAGAGTATGAAGCTAAGAAGTTTCCTTTATTTTGTTAATGATAACTATCAGCTTTATTGAAATTGGTGTTATTTCAGGGTGTCTTTGTCCTCCATTTGCCTGGCCTTCTGTCGTTCTATTCTTCTGAAGTAGCCCCGAAAAAGAATATTGTGCTTTAAAGCCTCCATATTTTCGTTGAATTTCGCACTGGCAGATTCTACATTTTCAAGTGTATTGTCCAGGCTGTTCACAAAGCTGGTATCGTTGATGACGTGGTTTAAAGCACCTTTTCCGTTTTTTATTTCCGCGGAAAAATCCTCGAGATTGGAACTTACCTGCTGAATGTTTTCGGCCGATTCGCTAAGACTGCTGATGATGGTCGAAAGTTCTTTGGCAGAAGTTGTATCTGTCAGTAGTACTCCGGCTACACTTTCCTGCAGGTTCACTTCTCCAATGATCTTGTTGATTTCATTGAGGGTTTTTGCGGCATTTAGGGTGGTCTGCTGAAGATTGGCGAGACTGGATTTTATATCCTGAGACATCTTTTCATCCTTCAGCAAAGATCCTAAAACTCCTTCTCCGGCGTTGATGGAATTGGTGATTTTAAGAAGATCTGCGGTTAAAAGCGCTGCATTCTCATTTGTGGTGTTGAGAGTGGTAAGCATATCGGCCGTGGCGATCTTGCTAAGCGATTCCAGAGTGTCCCCCGGATGTACCGGCTCATCGATGCCTCCTTCCCCTGGAATAATATTGATGATCATGCTGCCTACCAGCCCGTCAGAATTTACAGTGGCCAGGGAATTCCTTTTGATTAGCCCAATCGTATTTTCATTAATGTACATGTCAACACAAATGCTGGTATCGTTCATGATTGTTATGCCCTTCACGGTTCCCACATTTACACCGGCATAGCGAACGTTGTTTCCCAGCTGGAGTCCGTTCACATTTTTGAAAACAGTGCTGATTTTGGTAGAATTCCCGAACATATTCTGCCGTTTCCCTATAAAGTAGATCCCGATAACCAAAATGAGCAGCCCCGAAATTACAAATATTCCGAGCCGAAGGTTTTGTTGTGTATTATTTTTCATTTCTAGCTATTTAAAGAATGCTTTAATCTTTGGATCTTCAGAAGTCAAAAGTTCCTGAAAGGTTCCTTCTGCATAATTGATCCCGTCAAGTAACAGGATCATTCGGTTCGATATAACCCGGGCACAATCCACATCATGGGTAATAATAAGCGAGCTGGTCTTGTATTTCTCCTGGACGCTCATCATAAGATGCACTATTTCTTTGGCGGTAATGGGGTCAAGGCCTGTAGTGGGTTCGTCATACAGGATGATCTTCGGCTTCAGAATAAGGGCCCTTGCCAGGGCGATTCGTCTCTGCATTCCTCCTGAAAGCTCTGCAGGCATAAGATCAATAGCCGAAGCCAGTCCAACATTTTCCAGCGCTTCTTTCACGAGTGCATCGGTATCTTTCAAATCGAATTTACTGGTGTGCCTGCGCAGCGGAAATTCCAGGTTTTCCCGTACCGTCATGGAATCATATAAGGCGCTTCCCTGAAATAGAAATCCAATGTCGGTGCGCAGTTCGTCCAGTTCTTCTCTTTTAAGGTTGAGAATATTTCTTCCCAAAATTTCGACCGAACCCCTATCGGGATCCATCAGCCCGACAAGGCATTTTATCAACACCGATTTGCCGGCGCCCGACTTGCCCATGAGTACCAGGTTTTCGCCATTCCGCAGCTCCATACTAACCCCGTTCAGTATCTTCTGATCTCCAAAACTCTTGTACAGGTCATGGATGCTCAGAACCACCTCTGTATCTTTTTCAACAATATTTGAGCTGGTCTTTTCCATACTAGTCGTAAAAAATATCGGTTATAAAAACCGCCATAAAATCAAGGATAAAGAGCAGGAGGGAAGTAAAGACTACGGCCGAGTTAGAGGCGCGGCCCACCCCTTCGGTTCCCTTTTTACTGTTATATCCCTTGAAGCAGCCCACGAGCCCAATGGCAAAACCAAAGAAAAACGTCTTGACCGTTGCCGGAACCAGGTCGCTGAAGCCTAATGCGTCAAAAACCTGGTTGAAATAAAGCAGGAAAGAAACATTTCCCTTTAGATTTTCTACAAGGGCTGAGGCTATCATAGCAATAAAGTCTCCAATGATGACCAGGAGGGGCAACATCAGGGTGGTGGCAAGGATCCTGGTGACTACAAGGTATTTAAATGGATTGGTGCCGGAGACTTCCATGGCGTCTATCTGCTCGGTTACCCGCATAGAACCTAATTCGGCACCTATGCCCGAGCCAATTCTTCCGGCGCAGATAAGGGCAATGATGACAGGCCCTATCTCCCTGACGATGGAGATTCCTATCATGCTGGGCATCCAGGAAACTGCTCCAAATTCTTCCAATGTTGGCCTTGATTGCAGGGTAAACACCAGCCCGAGAATAAAACCCGTAACTCCCACGAGCAGCATTGATTGGTTGCCCATATTGAAGCATTGGCGCAAGAATTCCCTGAATTCAAAGGGTCTGGAGAACAGCGTGCGGAAGAATCTGCCGGCAAAGGCAGAGAGTTCTCCTATTTCAATGAAAAAGGAACTGAAGCTTTGCCTGAATGAAAATGCCTTCTTCATAACTTCACTGCTTAAGCCAAACCATAAAATTAAAGGACACGGCTGCATCCCGAAATGACATTCATCAGTTTTTGAAGGGAGACGAAATGGGGGAAGAATCATAAGGGAGGCCTAAAAACCCACCAATTTTTGTGCCTGCTGTTCCCTAATTAACAGTTGCAGCTTTATCTTTAACTTGAATTTAACTAACCAGCAGATCGATTTGTGATAATTTCAATTTTCGGCCGTTTTAGGCCTCGCGGGGCTGCCGTAAAACCTACAGTTTTACTAATATGTGTTAAAATAAATGGCATATGGTGTCACCGATCTAAAGCTTATCAGGTAGTTTTGATCTTTAGCGATTTTCAATCCTGAATAAAGATATTTTTTCTTCATAATCTGTAAATGACAAAGAACAACAACGATCAATTGGCTTCAGCTGTTAATGCCACTTCCAAATTAAAACGTCAGGCGCGAATCATCGCTGTAGGAGCGAGCGCAGGAGGACTTGAAGCTTTAAAATCCTTTTTTCAAAATATTCCCGGGAACGATACCAGTGCCTATGTAGTGATCCAGCACCTTTCGCCAGACTATAAGAGCATGATGGGGGAATTATTACAGAAGAACACCAGCCTGCCTATTGTAGAAATAGCCGATGGAATGAAAGTCGAACCCGGCCATATTTATCTTATTCCGCCCAAGAACAATCTCCTGCTGGAAGATGACCATCTTCGGTTAACAGAAAAACCAAAGGATCAGAGCCTGAATCTCCCGATAGATATGTTCTTTGAATCGCTGGCTAAACAGCGAAAAGAACAGGCTATCGGTATAATTCTTAGTGGAACCGGGAGTGACGGTACCCGCGGCGCACGTGCCATCAAGGAAAATGACGGCATGATCATGGTCCAGGATCCGGAGCAGTCGAAATTTGATGGAATGCCCCAGAGCGCCATCAATACCGGGCTTGTTGATTATGTTTTGCCCAGCGATGATATGGCTTCTGAACTGCAGAATTTCCTGACCGCTCCTTCTGTTTTTCACTTTGAAGATGGCGATGTAACCTATGACCAGACCGAGCTAATGAAGATCCTGCATTATGTAGATCAGAGAACTGGGCTGGATTTCAGGGAATATAAGCATGCAACCCTTGCGCGCCGGGTAGCCAGAAGGGTGAATGTGTGTAAATGCAAATCGCTGGCCGAATATTTTTCCCATCTTAAATCCAAAGAAGATGAGGTAGGCATTCTCTACAGAGAATTCCTGATTGGGGTTACAAAATTTTTCCGTGATCCCACTGTGTGGCAGATCCTTCGTAAAGAGGTGATTCCTGAAATAGTGCGCAGTAAAGAAAGCGGAGAGACTCTCAAAGTTTGGGATGTAGGCTGTAGCACCGGGGAAGAAGCCTATTCTTTTGCCATGATCCTTTTTGAAGAAATGGAACGCCAAAAGAAGAAGCTTGAGTTAAAGATCTTCGCTACCGATATTTCAGATAAGCATATTGAATTGGGAAGTAAGGGTGTCTATCCCGAAAGTATAGTAGCCGATGTGCCTCAGGAGTTATTGCTAAAGTATTTTTTAAACAAGACCACGGGTTACGAAGTTGTTGAAAAATTGCGGCGTACGGTAATCTTCTCACGGCACAATGTGATCAAGAATCCACCTTTTAGCAATATGGATATGGTGTCATGCCGTAATTTGCTGATCTACTTCCAGGCGGCTATTCAAAAAAAGGCACTCAATGTGTTGCATTACGCCCTGAAGAAAGATGGAATCCTGGTATTGGGGACCAGCGAAAGTGTTCAGAGCGAGAGAGATAGTTTCGAAGAGATCGACAGAAAATGGAAGATTTATAAAAATGTGCAGCCAAGTACCCGGTTAAAATCTGGTTTGGCTCATTCCGCTTCTACCAATCTTTTCGAGAATTCCACTAATAGAGAGACAAAGAAAAGCGGGTCTCAGCCAAGCCCTGCCAGGCAAAAACTTGGGGATGAATTGAACGCCAGTATTCTTGAACAATTTGGTGGAGCCAGTATTTATATTGATTCAGAGTATAATATCCTCCAGGCAGCTGGGGAATTTCGAAAATATGCAAATCTGCCGGTCTCAGGCTTCTCTATCAATCTGCTGGATATGCTGGGGGCAGATCTTAAATTTATTGTGCAAACCTCCTTAAAGAAGGCTCTCAAGCAGGAAGAAAAAATTTACTACCGGGATGCCGTATTCAAGCATGACGGGAAAGACATGGGGGTAGATGTTATCGTGAAGCCTGTTAGGAAACAAAATCTGGATAAGGAAGTTTACTATGTGGTGACTTTCATTGAAAAGGAAGTGAATCTGGAAGATGTACGAGAAGTCGATAATATCACCCTTACCAGACGAACCAAAGAGTATGTTTCTAACCTGGAGGAAGAACTGAAGGATACGAAGCAGGAACTCCAGACTTCTTTGGAAGAAATAGAGACCAGCAATGAAGAATTACAAGCCGCCAACGAAGAGCTTTTAGCTTCTAATGAGGAGTTACAAAGTACCAATGAAGAGCTGCAAAGTGTAAATGAAGAGATCAATACGGTAAATGCTGAAAACCTTCAGAAAATGGAGGATCTGGCGGCGTTGAATGCCGATATGAATAACCTGCTGGAAAGCACCCAGATCGGAACTATCTTCCTCGATTCTGACCTCTGCATTCGCAAGTTCACCCCGGCCATTAAGGAGCACTTCAGCTTCTTATCTTCAGATGAAGGTCGTCCTATCAGCCATTTTACCAGCAGCATCGGAAAAAGTAAACTGTTGGAGCGCTGCAAGAGAGTCTTGCGAACCGGTAAAACTTTGGAGAAAGCCATAATATCCAAGGGTGGAGAACATTTTTTGCGTCGAATCTCACCTTACCGCGATTCTAAGGAGAGAGTTTGCGGAGTGGTGATCACTTTTATTGATATTGAATCTTTGCAGAAGTCCAAAGAGAAGCTCGTGGCCAGCGAAAGGCGCTTCAAATCCTTCTATGAAGAAGATCCTGTAATGCACATTAGCATCGATCCTAAGACTTCGCTTATCGTGCAGTGTAATAAAATGGCCGTTACTAAACTTGGTTATGAAAGCAAGGAAGAGCTTATTGGTTTGCCTGTTTTCGATCTTTATGATGAAAAGGAACAGATTAAGGCACTGAAATCAAATAAGGCCTTCCTCGATACGGGAGAACTTGTGAACCTGGAGCAGAATATGCTTACAAAGAATGGAGAGATTCTTCCGGTGATCCTGAATGCTACGGCCGAAAAGGATGAGGAAGACCAAATGGTTACCGTTCGCTATACCTGTGTGGATATTTTGGCTATTAAAAAGGCAGAAGGGCAGCTCAGGGAGCAAAAAAGGGATCTGGAACGTGCCAATCGTGATCTGGAGCAATTTGTATCCATTTGTTCTCATGACCTTCAGGAGCCACTTTCCACCATTAAGTTTGGAAGTGACATCTTAGGAAAGATCTACGCCAAGCAGCTTGATGAGAAAGGAAGAAATTATATAAGCTTTATCGAGAATTCCTCAACGCGTCTTTCAGCGCAGATAAAAGCCTTGCTCGAGCATTCACGAATTGGTCGTAATGGCAGTAAGAAGATCGTGAACACCAAGGAGCTAGTGGAAGTTGTGAAATATGATCTTGGAAAACGGATCAAAGATACCGGGGCAAAAATCCATACCGGTTCACTGCCCAGGCTAATGGCCTACGAGGTAGAATTGCGGCTTTTATTCCAGAATCTTATCACCAATGCCATCAAATATACCCCCGAAGAACGCTCGCCCGTGGTCAGGATCTCGGCCTATAAAGAAGGAGACTTCTGGACCTTCGCCGTAATGGACAATGGGGTCGGGATTTCAGAAGAAGATCAGAAAGAGATTTTTACCATTTTTAACCGGGTAAAAGAAACCGACAAGGCAGATGGCACCGGCGTGGGACTCGCTCATGTAGAGAAGATCGTGCTTTTACACGAGGGTTCAATTTGGGTAGATTCCCAGGTAGGAGTAGGTAGCACCTTTTACTTTAAGCTAAAAGAATAGAACTTAATGACCGATAATTCCGTTTCTTATCCTGAGGAGGTAGACCTCTCTAATTGTAGTAAGGAGCCCATTCACATTATAGGAAAATCTCAGTCGTACGGAGTTATTGTCGCCTGCAATCTTGAAACTCTTGAGATCACGCAGTGCAGTGAAAATACACAAGGGTTCTTCGGAAAAGATTTCCGTAAGCTTCTTCAGCAACCTCTTTCAATGCTTCTTGGTGAAGCCGGGCAGGAAAAACTAAGGTCTGCAATGCAGGACGCCGAAGGTTTTCTTCCGGAAGAAATCTGTATAGGGGAAAAATCCTTCGTGATGTTACCCCATATTTCTGAAGACAGCCTGGTTCTGGATTTTGAACCCATTGTAGAAAATTCCGATCCCAGGTTTTTTCAGAAACAACTTACCAGGATTCTAAATAAGCTTCGTTCTTCCTTCTCAGCACAGGGATTATGTAAAGAAGCAGCTTCTCTTACCCGGGAGATTTTAGGCTACGACCGGGTGATGATCTACCGTTTTGATGAAGAGTGGAACGGCGAAGTGATCGCTGAAGAAAAAGAAGCTCAACTGGAAAGCTGGCTCGGGCTGCATTATCCTTCAACCGACATTCCTGCTCAATCCAGGAAACTTTTTTTAAAGCACCGGGTGCGCATTATTTCTGATGTGGATTATACTCCCGTGCCAATTTCTCCGGAAATATCTCCGGTGAACGGAAAACCTCTCGATCTTTCCAGATCTGGAATTCGCGGTGTTTCTCCCATTCATATTGAATATCTTCAAAATATGGGGGTGGGCGCCTCACTTACCGCTGCTATTGTGGTGAACGAGGAACTATGGGGGCTTATTGCCTGTCATCATTATTCTGCAAAATTCATTGATTATTATCAGCGTGAAAGTTGCAGGTTCCTGGCACAAATGCTTTCAAATGAACTGGCACTTAAGGAAACCAATCATTTTCTTGCACAAACCGAAAAAACCGGTAAACTTCGGGAACAACTCATCTTGCAGCTGCAGAAAGATCCAGATCTTCCTGCGGCCCTTACAGCTTATGAAACCAAATTCACGCAGCTCGTGTCTTGTGGAGGGGGTGCGGTAATAAATAAAGAGAAGGTCGCCCTGATCGGGATGACACCTTCAAGGGAACAGGTTCTCGATCTTCAACAGAATTTTCTGAATTCCCGGGAGGAAGATGTTTTCTTTTCGCGGAACCTCTCTGTTACCTATCCCAAGGCATCGGAATATTCAAAAGAGGCTTCGGGGATAGGAAGTATGCGCATTGGGGAAGATAAATACCTGCTTTGGTTCAGGCCTGAAGTCATTCAAACCATTCACTGGGGAGGAAATCCTGATAGAAAGGCCTTTTATGATGAGCAGAAAAAGCGGCTAAGCCCCCGGAAATCTTTCGAGAAATGGAGCCAGGAACTCAGGGGCATTTCCCGGCCCTGGCGGGATTTTGATATCAGCACCCTTCATGCCTTGAAGGAGAGTGTGAGCCACTTTACGGTGAAGAGACAAAAGAACGAAATCAACGATCTTAACAAGCGGTTGATCGAGGCCAATAAGGAACTCGAACTTTTTAGTTATGGGCTTTCGCACGATCTGCGGGCACCGTTGCGGGGCATCAATGGTTATGTTCATATTCTGAAGGAAGACCATATGGGGGAGATCAGCGAAGAAGGGAAGGAACTGGTGGAGACCATTCTTGGCCTTACCGACAAAATGAACCTGCTCATAGACGATATTCTTTCATTTTCCCAGATCAGTGCCAAAAATCTGCGGGAACAGGATTTTTCGGTGAATTTCATGATTGAAGAAATACTGGAGCTGTTCAATGTAAAGCTGAATTACCCAAAGACGAAGATCCTTGTACAACCCGATCTTCCGGCTATGCGGGGTGATAAACGAATGCTCTTTCAGCTTTGGTCAAATCTGCTGAACAATGCGCTGAAGTATTCGCGAAAAGAAGAACATCCCCAGGTTGAGATTGGCGCTTTTGAGGAGGAGGGAAAAACTATTTATTTCATTAAAGACAATGGTATAGGGATAGATACTCAGTATGCCGATAAGATATTCCAGACCTTTTCGCGGCTTGCCGGGAAAGACTTTAAAGGCACAGGCATAGGCCTGGCCCTGGTAAAGCGGGTGCTCGAAAAGCACCAGGGAGAGATCTGGATAGAAAGTGAGAAGGGAGAGGGTGCTGCCTTTTTCTTTTATGTTTAATAGCTGGTAAGATTATTGCAAAATTGAAGCAACACATAGCTTACATTACAAATTTAAACTCATGATTACTACGTCTTTACGTATTTTACTTGTAGAAGATCTTGAAACCGATGTGATGCTTATCAAGAGGCAGATATCCAGGGTCGTGGAAGAACCAATTATAAAAGTGGTGGATGATCTTGCTGCCTGCAGGGAAAAAATGATCAATTTCGTGCCAGATGTGATCATTTCCGATTACAACCTGCCCACTTGCAGCGGTCTCGATGTTCTGGAACTTGTGAAGAATATCGACAGTTCTGTTCCCTTTATTTTCCTTACCGGAACTATTGATGACGAAGAGCTTGCCGCCAATACTATTCTTGCGGGAGCTTCAGGTTATATTCTGAAAAAACATATGAACGATCTCGCCGGGAAGCTGAAGCCTCTTTTTAAGAAGGTGGAGTTCAATATGATTGCAGGAGAAGATCTGCGGGAACGTCTGCGACAGAATAAAAAGGCTGTAAACCAGGTCTACGATTATCTCAACAATCTCAATGCTGATAATGAGGAACAACGGCAGAATATCCGGAAAATCAGAGAAACCCTAAACCAGTTTGAACTCGAAGAAGATGAAGAAAATGATGATGAATAAGCTGCGGAAAGCTACAGCCCCCCTGCATGAGCAAATAGAGAAGGAGAACCTTGCCAGGTATATCATAGATCACAGCATTAGCCTGCAAGACTATAAGCTGCTGTTGCTTCAGAATTACATTGCCTATGCGGTAACTGAAAAAGCGATAGCCGCACATCTTGAGGGGTATAAAGGAGCGAAGTATCTTCAGCTTGAGAAGGATCTGCGGGAGCTTCAGGTTGAAATTCCGCCTTTTCTGAAAGCTTTTCAGAAAAAGATCAGCATAAACAGTAAAACCCAGGCTTTAGGCGCGGCCTACGTGGTAGAAGGCTCTGCATTGGGCGGAATGCTCATTGCCAAAGAGCTGGAAGAGTGCCAAAATATTTCTTCTGTGGAACAACATCATTTTTTCAACGGGGACCGCAATAATATCAATGGCTGGAAAGATTTTCTGAAACAGGTGAATTCTTCTGAGTTTACTGCGGAAGAAGAAACTGAAGCAGCTGAAAAAGCGAAGGAAACTTTTAGGTTTTTTGGAGAGGTCTTTAAGATTGATGCTGCGGCTCTTTCTGCCTGAAATTTCAGTAAGAAAAAGAAGTTTTCTCCTGAACTTCCCCCGCCTGCATTGCTCCTAATTTTTCATTCCCTATCCGCACTCGCACAAGACGCAGGGTGGGAAAACCAACGGCAGCCGTCATTTTTTTTACCTGGCGGAATTTCCCTTCGGTTAGCGTAACTGAGATCCAGCTGGTGGGGCCGTGCCTTTCGTCGCGAATCTTTTTCGCACGTTCCGGAAATACAGGTCTTTCCTGAAGGCGAAAAGCCTTGCAAGGAAGCGTCTGAAATTTTTCTCCGTTAATGCTTATTTCCAGGCCTTGCTGAAGTTTTTCAATAGAGGCATCATCAATAATGCCATCGAGCTGCACGTAATATTCCTTTTCCACCTTTCTGCCGGTGACTCCCGCACTTACTTTGCCGTCAGTAGTGAGCAGCAAAAGCCCCTCGGAATCCTTATCGAGCCGGCCGATAGACATGGTGCCTTCGGGAAAATCGTACAAATCCCCCAGCAGCTTGTTTTTCTTCCGTGGCTTCTCCTTCGAGATGAACTGGCTAAGGTAGCCGTAAGGTTTATAAAGTTTGAAATGACGCTGCATATGACCAATTTCGGTTGGGGCGAAATTAGTAATTTTTTGAAGAGTTCTGGTTTTACAAAAATTTCAGATTGGTAAAAAAGGAGACTGCTTAAAAGTTCGTAGGAACGTCATTCTGAACTTGTTTCAGAATCTCTAATATGATGATTTATAAATCACCAAAGAACCTGAAATAAACCTGCCTGTTGGCAGAGAGGTTCAGGTTGACGAAAATTGAATTTTAAGCAGCCTCTATAAAATTTACTGGTTTTCTTCCTTTTCCTCCGGAACAGGGAAACCACGGTCTCTCATAAGAGCATCAATCGTGGCATCTCTTCCGCGGAATTTTCTGTAAGCTTCTGCGGGATCCATCGCATTTCTTGGCGCAAACAGATACTTCACAAGTTTATGTGCCAGTTCTTTATCATAAAAACCTCCGGGTGCTTCAGCAAAAGCTTCCGCAGCATCAGAAGTTAGGACAT
>JBAWAB010000101.1:0-8622 GCA_049589035.1 Salegentibacter sp. | reverse complement strand
GGGATAAAGATGGAAATGAACAGGATCATTAGGCCGCTGCTCGCTTTTTCACGGCAGGAAATTGAAGCATACGCCCTGGAAAATGAGATCGCCTGGCGGGAAGACAGCAGCAATGCCTCTACAAAATATCTGCGGAACAAAATACGGCACGAAGTGGTGCCACTGCTGGAAGAGATCAATCCGCAGTTCCTTAAAAGCTTTACTCAAACCCAGGCCCATCTTAAGGAGAATCTTGACCTGGTAGAAGATTATATCAGCCTTATTTATCCGGAAGTGGTAAAAAAGAACCAATACGGCTACGAATTGGACATCCCTTTTCTGAAGAAGATTCCCAATACCCGAGCGGTGCTTTATCAACTTCTGAAGTCTTTTGGCTTTACCGAGTGGGATGATGTTTATAATCTGCTTGATGCCCAGCCGGGTAAGAAAGTTTTTTCGGATACGCACCGACTGGTGAAAGACCGGGAAATTCTTATTCTGACCGAGCAGGTTGGCAAGGTTGATGATAAGATATTCCGCATAAAAGAAGACGAAGATTTTGTAATGTTGCCTATGGCTACCTTTTCTCTGAGCGAGGTGAAAGAGATAAGTCAGACTTCTAAAAATTCTGTTTATGTTGCAGCCGAAAAACTTAAATTTCCGTTAATCGTTAGAAAATGGAAGGAAGGAGACTATTTTCACCCCTTCGGAATGAAAGGAAGAAAAAAATTAAGCGACTTCTTTAAGGACAAAAAATTCTCTTTGCCTGAGAAGGAAAATATTTGGTTGCTGTGCTCGGGAGATGAGATTGTTTGGGTAATCAATCACAGAGCCGACAATCGGTTTGCTATTACATCAGCTGATCAAAAGATTATTAAAATTACGTGCACTTTATGAGAAATTTATTGATTCTGTTCATTTTCAGCCTGTCTTTTTTCCATGGTCAGGCGCAGGTATATTCCGCAACAGATAATTCGCAGATCTCCGATCCCGTAACCTGGAAGGCTTCCGTAGAAAAAGAAAATGACAGTATCTACACCCTTATCTTTAAAGCTACTATTGATGAGGGGTGGCATATGTATTCTCAAAAAGAGGCCGATATCGAGCTGGCGCCAATTCCTACTGCTTTTACCTTTAACGATTCGATCCAGTCTTACCAACTCGTTGGAGAGACCCAGGAACCACAGGTTGAGCCGATACATGACCCGGTGTTTGATGCCGATATTACCTATTTTAAAGAGGAGGCGGTTTTTAAACAGAAGATAAAATTAACAGGTTCAGAAAAGCCCGAAGTCACTGCCGAGGTCTACTATTCGGTGTGTAACGATTCACAGTGCCTGCCGCCAGATACAGAGCGGTTTAATATCTCTGTTGGCAAAAATGAAGTAAAGGCCGGCTTTACCGACCTTGAAATTTCTGACCGCGATAAACAGCTTACACAAGACCTGGATCTTGACCTGAAGGGAATGGAGGCCTATGCTCCTGAAAAGAAACAGGAAAGCAATTTTATGACCATTTTCTTTCTGGGCTTCATTGGCGGACTTATTGCCCTGTTGACACCTTGTGTTTTTCCTATGATCCCACTAACGGTTTCCTTCTTTACCAAAGGTGCAAAGGATCGCAAAAGAGGATTGGTGAACGCCATCATGTACGGATTTTTTATTTTCCTGATATATGTGCTGCTTAGTCTGCCTTTCCACTTGCTGGACAGCGTGAACCCGGAGATCCTCAATAATATTTCAACCAATGTTACGCTGAACCTTGTGTTCTTTGTGATCTTTATCATTTTCGCCTTTTCCTTTTTTGGCTTTTATGAGATCACTTTGCCCAGTTCCTGGAGCAATAAAATGGACGACAAGGCTTCCAGTATTGGAGGAATTATCGGTATATTTTTCATGGCGCTCACCTTGGCGCTGGTTTCTTTTTCCTGTACCGGGCCTATTCTAGGTTCGCTTTTGGGGGGCTCCTTGAGCAGTGATGGCGGAGCAATGCAATTATCCTTCGGAATGGGCGGCTTTGGACTCGCCCTGGCCTTGCCTTTTGCACTTTTCGCCTTGTTCCCAAACTGGCTGAATTCACTTCCGAAGAGTGGGGGCTGGTTGAATACTGTAAAAGTCACCCTTGGTTTTATCGAATTGGCGCTGGCTTTCAAGTTCTTCTCCAATGCCGATCTTGTAGAGCATTGGGGAATTTTGAAGCGTGAAGTTTTCCTCGGAATATGGGTCGTGGTAGGCATCGGTTTGATTCTTTACCTCTTTGGTTTTATTCGTTTTCCGCATGACGGGCCGAAGAAAAAGATCAGTAAGGCGCGTTTCGGAGTTGGAGTAGTAGCTCTGCTATTTGTGCTGTACCTGCTACCCGGGCTTACCAATACGAGCTTTGCAAATCTGAAGTTGCTCAGCGGATTTCCACCGCCATTGTTCTACAGCGTTTATGACAAAGGAGAAGAGGCACCTATGGGGCTTCAGGCTTACCACAGCTGGGAAGAAGGCCTCAAAGCTGCTAAAGAGCAAAATAAGCCGATCATGCTCGACTTTACGGGTTGGGCCTGCGTGAACTGTCGTAAGATGGAAGAGCAGGTGTGGACAGATCCCGGGGTTTACGAGACCATGAGGGATGATTATGTACTTATCTCCCTGTATGTTGATGACCGCGAGGAATTGCCTCAACAGGAGCAGTTCAATTTTGTGAAGCCAAGAGGCGGTATCAAGGAGATAAAGACCATAGGCGATAAATGGGCGACCTTCCAGACATTGAATTTCAGGAACAATTCTCAGCCTTTCTACGTGTTGATGGATAGCGACCTGAATCTGCTGAACGAGCCCGTGGGATATACTCCCGACGCTTCTGAATATCTCAACTGGCTTAAGAGCAGTCTTGAGAAGCAGGACGAAATGGCGAAAAAATAAATTTTTTAGGGTTTAGCGGTAATTTCTATCTTTAGGGGTTTTAAAACATACCCGAAAAGAATGAAATTTCAAAGATTTAGCTTCATTGTTGTTGTAGCCTGGCTTATTGCTTTTCCTGTTTTTTCGCAAACAGGGGAGGAATACAAGGTTTCGGAAAACTACGACAAACAGGAAGTTGATATTCCTATGCGTGACGGGATAAAGCTGCACACCACGATTTACTCTCCCAAAGATCATTCGGTGAAATATCCTATTTTGATGCAGCGCACGCCTTACAGCTCGCGCCCCTACGGGAAAGATCAATTCCGTTCAAAGATAGGTCCCAATGAATACCTGATGAAACAGGGGAATATCATTGTTTACCAGGATGTACGCGGTCGCTGGATGAGCGAGGGGAAATATGATAATATGCGGGCCTATATTCCGAATAAAAAAGGAAAACAGATAGATGAAGCCAGCGACACTTACGATACTATTGACTGGCTGGTCAAGAATGTTGAGAACAACAACGGAAGAGTGGGCACCTGGGGAATTTCCTATCCCGGGTTTTATGCTACGTATTCGCTGCTTAGCCGGCATCCTGCGCTGAAAGCGGTTTCTCCGCAGGCCAGCATAAGCGACTTCTTTTTTGACGATTTTCACCACAATGGAGCTTATCTTTTGAGTTATTGGCGGGCCACGGCGCTATTCGGCTATCAGAAAGACGCGCCAACCACCGAAAGCTGGTACAAATTTCCCGAGATAGGGACCAAAGATCAATATCAGTTCTTCCTGGATCATGAGCCGCTTTCTACTCTTGATGAATATTATGCGGAAGACAATGAATTCTGGCAGCAGCTGAAAGAACATCCCAATTATGACCAATTCTGGCAGTCGCGGGGAATCATCCAGTATCTTGACAACATAAAGCCTGCAGTGATGCTCGTAGGCGGACTTTTTGATGCCGAAGACCTTTACGGGCCCTTCAACATCTACCAAAAGATCGAGAAGAGTAGTGACAACTATAATACCATCGTTTATGGCCCCTGGAGTCACGGCGACTGGGCGAGACCGGCAAAAAGACAAACCGTCGGGAACATCTATTTTGGAGATGATATTTCAGAAAACTATCAGAAGAACATAGAAACCGAATTCTTCAATCATTTCCTGAAAGGAAGCGGCGACAAGAACTCCGGTTTACCTGAAGCCTACATCTTCGATTCCGGTAAAAAGGAATGGGAGACTTTTGCTCAATGGCCTCCAAAAAATACCAAAAGCCTTACCTATTACCTGGGAGAACACCAGGAACTTACGTCAACTCCTACCGGTCATAAGGAAATATTTGTAAGTGATCCTGAAAAGCCTGTTTCCTATAACGACGAGATCAAGGTGGTTTTTACCCCGCGGGAATATATGACCGGCGATCAGCGTTTCGCTGCCAGGAGGCCCGATGTGCTCGTGTATGAAACTGATGTCCTGAAAGAAGATATGGATGTGGTTGGTCCTATAACGGCCAAGTTGGAAGTGGCAACTACCGGGACTGCGGCAGACTGGGTAGTGAAGGTGATCGATGTTTTTCCTCCTGATGCTGAAGATTATGAGGAAACCCCGGCCGACCTGAAAATGAGCAACTATTATATGATGGTGCGCAGTGAAGTGATGAGAGGGCGTTTCAGGAACAGTTATGAACATCCGGAACCTTTTGAGCCCAATAAGAAAACCGAAGTTGATCTTACTCTGCAGGGTGTGAACCACACCTTCAAAAAGGGTCATAAACTTCAGATCCAGATCCAGAGCACCTGGTTTCCGCTTATCGATCTAAATCCGCAAACCTATGTGCCGAATATTTTTGAGGCTAAGAAAGAGGATTTTCAGAAGCAGACCCATACCGTTTACGGAGATTCGGAAATAGAATTCAACGTTTCCGAAGATACTTCAGAAAATATGTAGGAGCTGTTCCGAAGGGATTTTTCTTCGGAAGAAGAATACCAGGACCGTGGGTCCAAAGAAAATAAATGCTTCCGTAGAGACGGGAACAGGTACAATTGAAAAACTGAGAAGTTGGAAAATAAAACGAAACAAAGTCTGAAAATGCTCAGTCTGGTCAATAAGAGGCGGACCGAGCTCAAGATCATGAATTATGGTGCAGCCATCTTGAGTCTTAAGATGAAGGATAAGCACCAGAAGGAGATCAATGTGATTGTATCGCCAAAACCAGAAGAATTTCTGACGGCTGATTATTGGGAGAGGAATCAGTGTTTCGGCGCGTCTATTGGTCGTTATGCCGGCCGTATCTCGGAAGGAAAATTCAAGATCGGGAAAGAAGAATATTCCCTTTATCAAAAGGATGGCGTGCATCTGCATGGCGGAGAATTCGGATTTCAATACAAGTTCTGGAGTTTTCAGGAGGAGAATTCCGGAGAGAATCCCTCAGTGAAGTTGCAGTACGTAAGCCCGGATGGCGAAGAAGGCTATCCTGGAAAGCTTACGGCAACGGTTAAATATACGCTTACCGAAAAAGATGAGGTGCTGATAGAATACACAGCAACCACCGATAAGAAAACAGTGGTAAATCTCACCAATCACGCCTATTTCAACCTGAATGGTAACGGTAGTGTGAGCGATCATTTTCTTCAGATAAAGGCGAAAAAAATGCTGGAAGTGAACGAAAAACAGCTCCCAACGGGAAATCTTGTCAAGCTTAAAGGAAACCCCAAAGATTACCGGGAAAATAAACTGATTGGAAACCGGCATCTGGACGATGTGTATGTGCTGGCAACCGATGAGGAAGAGGTGGCGGCGCAACTGTTTTCACCACTCACAGGTGTGAAAATGGAATTGAGGACCAACCAACCGGCGATGGTGGCCTATGCTCCGGAATCCCTTCCGGAAGAATTCAGCTATACGACGAGTTTCGCCGAATATCCTTCTATATGCCTGGAAGCACAGAATTTTCCGGATGCTCCCAATTTCAGGAATTTTCCTTCCAGCGTACTTGAGCCGGGAAAAGTGTATCAAAACCGGATCTCCCTTCAGTTTTCTGTAAAGGAATAATTTTATAGTTTTAAACGTAACATCTACGCTTATAAAATTATTTTTTATATATTTAGCATAATTTTAAGAATAGAGGCAGGTTAAATTCCTGCCTTTTTCAGGACAAGTCACGAACTAACAACTGATTTTAAACCCTGCTGCTAATATGGAATTCGCTTTACTTGACAAAGTTATTTTCGGTGCCTATGCACTTATGATTATCGGGATAGGCCTTTGGGTCTCTAAAGGAAAAGGAGAATCTTCGGAAGATTACTTTCTTGCCAGTAAATCCTTGCCCTGGTGGGCGATTGGAGCCTCGCTGATAGCAGCGAATATCTCAGCAGAACAATTTATCGGGATGTCTGGTTCCGGCTTCGCGATTGGGCTTGCTATCGCTTCTTATGAATGGATGGCAGCTATTACCCTCCTTATCGTCGGGAAATTCTTCCTGCCCATCTTTATTGAGAAAAAACTTTATACGATTCCCGAGTTCATTGAAGTCCGTTACGGTACAAATCTGAAGACAATCCTCGCTGTTTTCTGGATCGGTCTCTTTGTTTTCGTAAATCTTACCTCGGTTTTATACCTCGGGGCGACAGCACTGGACACGATCATGGGAACAGGAGATGGCTCCATGTTCATGTATGCTGTGATCGGCCTTGCCTTGTTTGCAGCCGCATATTCCTTGTATGGCGGACTCTCAGCCGTAGCCTGGACTGACGTGGTGCAGGTAGCGTTGCTTATTGCCGGCGGACTCATTACCACCTTTATCGGACTTTCGCATGTTGCGCAGAACGGCGGCATCCTTTCCGGTTTTGAAGAACTATACCAGAAGGTGCCTGAGAAATTTTCGATGATCCTTCAGAAAGGAGAGATCATCACTCCCAACGGAAAAGATGCCTGGTGGGATCTTCCCGGCCTGGCAGTGCTCATTGGTGGGCTATGGGTGGCAAACCTTTATTACTGGGGTTTTAATCAATATATTATTCAGCGTACACTTGCCGCAAAAAGTTTACGCGAATCACAACGAGGGATTGTACTTGCAGGTTTCCTGAAACTGCTTATTCCGTTGATCGTGGTCATTCCCGGGATCATTGCTTTCGTTCTGAATTCAGGACCGGGCGGAGTGATCTCTCCGGAATACACCGATGCCTCATTTATTGCCGGTTCAGGACAGGTGATTAATGATAATGCTGCGCCATGGCTTATCAAGCAATTTGTTCCGGTGGGGCTGAAGGGACTCGTGCTGGCCGCTCTTGCCGCTGCCATTGTTTCTTCCATTGCTTCTATGCTCAACTCAACAGCGACCATCTTTACTATGGATATCTACAAACCATATATTCAGAAGAAGGCTTCAGAAAAGAATCTGGTAAGGGTAGGTCGTCTTTCCGCATCAATCGCGCTTATTATTGCTGCTATTCTGGCACCACAGCTCAAAAGCTTAGGACAGGTGTTCCAGTATATTCAGGAGTATACGGGGGTTGTTAGCCCTGGCATCCTTGCGGTATTCATGCTCGGCTTATTCTGGAAGAAAACTACCAACAGGGCTGCTATTTGGGGAGTGCTTGCATCTATTCCAATCGCGCTTTATTTCAAGGTTGGCCCTAACGGCTGGATAGATAGTCCGCTTTTCGTGACCTGGCCTTTCATGAACCAGATGTTTGCGACCTGGATCCTTACTATGGCGTTGATGATGCTAATTAGTTATGTGGAAACCAAAGGCAAAAATCACCCAAAAGCTATCGTGATCACTAAAGATCTCTTCAAGACCGGACCGGTATTCAATATTGGTAGTTTTGCGATCTTGCTTATTGTAGTAATGTTATACGCTATGTTTTGGTAGATCGGGTGGCAATTAATACTTTAGGATCTATGACTAAGACAAATTTTCCTAAGGATTATCGCGCAGATCAGATGTTCGTGGCGACGGACTGTATCATCTTTGGATTTGATTCCGGAAAACTGAAGCTCCTGGTATTTAGAAGAAGAGTGGAGCCCTTCAAAGGGGAATGGTCCCTCATTGGGAGTTTTGTAAAGCTTGATGAGGATGTATCAGAGGCCGCAAAACGGGTTTTGACTGAAATTACGGGTCTGGAGAACGTATTCATGGAGCAGTTGCAGGCCTATGGAGCTGCCGATCGTGATCCCGGATACCGTTGTCTTTCGGTGGCCCAGTTTGCTCTTATCAGGATCGATGAATATGATGAGGAACTTGTGGAGCGTTATGGAGCCCACTGGTTCGAGATCGATCAGCTGCCGGAGCTCGTGCTGGATCATGATCAAATGGTTGCAGATGCAATGAACCGGCTCAAACAGAAGGCTCGATATCGGCCTATTGGTTTTGAGCTGCTGCCGGAGAAATTCACTATTCCGCAACTTCAGCTCCTTTATGAGGCGATCTATCAGAGAAAGCTTGATGCCAGGAACTTTCGTAAGAAATTACTATCCCTTAACCTCCTGATCAAGTTGGACGAAAAGGATAAATCTACCTCACGTCGTGGAGCATTTCTTTACAAATTCGACTACGAGAATTATCACAAGCTGCTGAAATCAGGTTATAACTTCGAAATTGCCTAGATTGAAATAACCTTTTCTTTTTTTTCTTAAAAAATTGTGAAAAATATACCCGTGGAAAATTTGTTTTCTGAAAAATAATTGTAAAATTTACGTTTACCGAATTTTCTGAAAATCAACAGCTATGGAAGATAAAATTAACAGGAGA
>JBAWAB010000100.1:0-2675 GCA_049589035.1 Salegentibacter sp. | reverse complement strand
AGGGAGTATTCCCAATAGTACCCAATATATTTTCTGCGTATTCCATTCTGATTTTTTAGGTCTGCAAAGTTAGAAAAACCAAAACAAAATCAGTGCCGCAGATTCTCAGGAGTTTAGAACGAAAATTTACTCGTGTAGATTTCATGCTGTTCATTTGCCACGAATTCAGGAATAATTTTTACAGAATCTCGCTCAAAATCATTGAATGTTGGCATCTCCACTTTCCACTCTCCACTTTCCACTTTCCACTAATTTCAACCTCAAACGACAAACAATAAACATTTTAATTTACTCGAATTTAATCGCTCTCACAGGAGAAATTTTCGAAATAACGATCGAAGGGATAAGCAGCATCAACATACACAACACCAGCGTTCCCACATTCACAGCGAGAATATAGTCCCAGTGAATATATACCGGCACCTCGGTCACATAATAAGTGCGGGGATCCAGAGGAAAGAGTTTAAAATATTTCTGAATAAGAAGCAGTCCCAGCCCGATGAGATTTCCCCAGAAAAGCCCGAGTACGATCAGGTATCCGGCGTTATATAGAAAGACTTTTCGCACGCTCCAGTCGGTACTGCCAAGGGCTTTGAAGATACCGATCATCTGGGTGCGCTCCAGGATGAGGACCAGCAGCGCGGTGATCATGTTGATCCCGGCCACCAGGATCATGATGCCGATAATAAGCGCAATATTGAAATCGAATAAAGATAGCCATTCAAAGATCGAATAGTACTTTTGGGTAATGGTTTGGGTATCAAGGAAGGAACCGGTATTCTGATAAACCTCCTGCCCCTTTTCATCAATCTTATCAAAATCATCCACGAAAACCTCAAAGCTTCCCACTTCATCATCGTTCCATTTATTGAGACGCTGAATATGCCGGATATCGGCCAGAACGTACAACTGGTCAAATTCCTGAAAACCGGAGTCGTATATTCCTGTGATCACGAACGCCCGCAGCAGCGGATTCTCACTGTTCTCCCGGAGAAAATATGTAGGCATCTTATCGCCCACCTTCAGCCCCAGCCTTTGCGCGAGATAATCTGAAATTAAAACTTCATCATTCAGCTTTCCGTTGAAATCAGGCAGCCTGCCCTTCACCAGGAAATCTTTAAAATGCTCCCAATCATAATCGGAGCCAAGGCCTTTTACGATCACTCCCTCAAAATTATCTTCGGTGCGGATGATCGCGGCTTTTGTCGCCACTGCCTGCACGTGGCTTATCCCCTCAACCTTGGTGAAATTAGGATAAAAATCCTGGTCTTTTGAAACCGGCACCAGGCTCACCTGCGAACTGTTGTTGTCGTAATTTGAGATGATGATATGCCCGTTAAAGGCAGCGATTTTCTCCCTGATCTTCTGCTGTAAACCAAGCCCGGTAGCAAAAGACACCAGCATCATCACCACGCCAATAGCAATAGCCGTGATGGCTATTTTAATAATCGGGGCAGAAATACTACTTTTATGCTTTTTGGCGCTAATGAGCCTTTTTACAACGAAAAGTTCGAAATTCAAATTATCATGATTAACAGGTTTTTCAAAAATACATTTTTATTCGCTTTTATCACGCTTCTTTCCTGCGGAAACACTCCCGGAAAAGAACAGCAGACTAAGAAAGCGCAGGCCACTCTCAGTGACCTCAGCCAGAATACTGACAAGGAGATCATTCTCGCGGCAAATAGAACGGAGGAATACCTGCCACTGCTGAAGGATAAGAAAGTAGGCATGGTGGGCAACCAAAGTTCCCTCATAGAAAATGGAGAGGGCGGCTATACGCATGTGGTGGATAGCTTGCTGGCGCTGGACGTCAACCTTGTAAAAGTCTTTGCCCCGGAACACGGTTTCCGCGGAAAAGCTGATGCCGGCGAGCATGTAGAGAACGGCAAGGACCCTAAAACAGGCTTGCCTATTATCTCGCTCTACGGAAGCAACCGAAAACCTTCGGCGGAACAGCTCAAAGATCTCGATGTGCTGATCTTCGACCTTCAGGATGTAGGGGTGCGTTTTTACACTTATATCTCTTCACTACACTACGTAATGGAAGCCTGTGCCGAAAATAATGTAAAACTTATCGTTTTCGACCGCCCCAATCCCAACGCTCATTATGTGGACGGACCTGTTCTTGATCCGCAATACCACAGTTTCGTGGGAATGCATCCTGTCCCGGTGGTCTACGGAATGACTATGGGAGAATATGCTCAAATGATAAACGGGGAGAATTGGCTCGAAAATAATGCCCAATGTGACCTGAAGGTTATTCAGCTGAAAAACTACAATCATTCCAGAACTTATGAGCTGCCGGTAAAACCTTCTCCAAACCTGCCGAATGCGCAGGCAGTGAACCTTTACCCAAGCCTTTGCTTTTTTGAAGGAACCAACGTAAATGCCGGTCGCGGTACAGACAAGCAGTTCCAGGTATTCGGCTCGCCGGCTTTAGATCCAGAGTTCTTTGATTACAGTTATACGCCCGAATCGAAAGAAGGTGCAAAAAATCCGAAGCATCTCGGGGAAAAATGCTACGGAAGAGACCTCAGCGAACATGCGAGGCTGGACAGGATCGATCTGGAGTGGCTGATAAACGCCTACCATCACACCTCGAATAAGGAAGATTTCTTCAATAACTTTTTCAACAAACTGGCCGGAGGTCCAGAACTTCAGGATCAGATAAA
>JBAWAB010000099.1:0-2942 GCA_049589035.1 Salegentibacter sp. | reverse complement strand
ATCCTACCTTAAAAGAAATTGTGACTGCCCTTGAAGGAAAGATCCTCTTTGGCGAGGAATTTCTGGATAACCAAACCGGGAATTTCGGAGTTGGCGCCATGCAGTTGCGCAATTACCTTACAACCCTAAAAAACGAAAGCCTGGTCATCACTCCCGGCGATCGCGCCGATATTATTCTGGGAGCGCTACAGGCCAATATTTCCAGCAATTATCCGCGTATTTCAGGAATTATTCTCACTGGCGGACTCACTCCGGAACCTTCTATTTTGAAGCTTATTGACGGACTTTCCCAGATCGTGCCGATCATTTCGGTACAGGACGGAACCTTTAATGTGACCAACCGCGTAGGAGCAATAAAATCGAATATCTACGCTGATAGTACCCAAAAGATACAAACCACCATCAGTACTTTTGAACGCTATGTTTCCTTTGATCCACTGGTGGAACGCCTTGTGAACTTCGAACCTCACGGCATGACCCCGCGTATGTTCCAATACAGCCTGGTGAAAAGGGCACAGCAAAGCAAAAAGCATATCGTGCTGCCCGAAGGTACTGATGACCGCATTCTAACGGCCGCTTCACGCCTGGTCGCTATGGATCTTGTTGAGATCACTTTACTTGGAGATCCTGAGATCATCGCGAAAAAGTTGATGAAGATGGGACTGAATCTTGACCTGGAAAAGATCAATATCATTGATCCTACCAAATCTGAGCGTTTTCAGGATTATGTAGAAACTCTTTATGAACTTAGAAAACATAAAGGAGTAAATATGGACATGGCCCGTGACTGGATGACCGATGTCTCTTACTACGGCACCATGATGATCTACAAAGGCGATGCCGACGGAATGGTATCGGGAGCAACCCACACTACTCAGCACACTATACGCCCGGCACTTCAGTTCATTAAGACCAAACCCGGAGTTTCAGTGGTTTCTTCAATATTTTTCATGTGCCTTGAAGACAGGGTTTCTGTATTTGGCGATTGTGCCATCAACCCGAATCCTACTGCCGAAGAATTGGCAGAAATCACTATTTCTTCCGCAGAAAGTTGTGTGGCCTTTGGAATTGATCCAAAAATTGCCATGCTCTCCTACTCTTCGGGAACTTCAGGAAAAGGAGCCGATGTGGATCGCGTGAGACAGGCTACCGAGATCGTCAAAGCTAAACGTCCCGATCTTAAGATCGAAGGACCAATTCAATATGATGCGGCCGTAGATATTACCGTAGGAAAAAGCAAATTGCCCGATTCTGAAGTTGCAGGACAGGCTAACCTGTTGATTTTCCCCGACCTTAATACCGGAAACAACACCTACAAAGCCGTACAACGGGAAACAGGAGCTTTGGCCATTGGACCAATGCTGCAGGGGCTTAACAAGCCGGTAAACGACCTGAGCCGTGGTTGTACTGTAGACGACGTATTCAATACTGTAGTTTTAACTGCTATTCAGGCACAAGGAATTTAATTAGAAGCTAGTATTCAGATTCGAGATGTAAGATAAATTTTAGGCAAGCGTCCCCCTGAACTTGTTTCAGGGTCTCAAATGAATACTAAAAATGAAATGCAATAACCGAAATGAAAAATATACTCGTAATAAATTCAGGGAGCTCCTCCCTTAAATTTCAACTTATAGAAATGCCTTCAGAAAAGGTCCTGGCCTCCGGAATGGTAGAACGCATCGGGCTGGAAGGCTCAAAAGCTCATTACAAGACCGAAGATGTTTCCGCCACCAAAGAACTGGAAATTCCTGACCATGGCGCGGCCCTTAAAAAGGTAACCGATTTGTTGATGGATAAGGAAAGAGGCGTGATACAAACTCCGGAAGATATTAATGCCATTGGCCACCGGGTGGTACACGGGGGAAGCACCTTCTCAAGGACAATCGAAATTGATGAAGATGTAAAAACAGCCATCAAGAGCCTCTTTTCTCTGGCTCCGCTTCACAATCCGCACAACCTGAAGGGAATTGAGGTGGCAGAAGAATTGTTTCCCAACGCGACCCAGGTTGCGGTTTTTGATACTGCCTTCCACAGTACAATTCCGTCCAAAGCAAAGCAATATGCGATTCCTACCGAATTTTACAAGGATCATCACATCCAGGTTTACGGCTTCCATGGCACCAGCCATAAATACGTAACCGAGGAAGCTGTGAACTACCTGAAAAAGAAACATTCGAAGATCGTTAGCGTTCACCTGGGTAATGGCTGCAGCGTCACTGCCGTAAAAGATGGCAAAAGCGTGGACCATTCCCTTGGTTTTGGTCCTGTGAACGGCCTCATCATGGGAACACGCAGCGGAGATATAGATCAGTCGGTTATCTTTTATATGGTGGAACACCTGGGCTATTCGATCCAGCAGGTGAGCGATATTCTTCACCACAAAAGCGGAATGTACGGATTGACCGGTTATAGCGACCTTAGAGATATTGAAGAAAAGGCTGCCCAGGGAGATGAGCAATGCCAGCTTGCACTGGAGATGAACGCCTATCGCATCAAAAAATTCATCGGAGCCTATGCTGCCTCAATGAATGGCCTCGATGCCATTATTTTTACGGCCGGAATTGGTGAAAACAGCGATGTAATAAGAAAATTGGTTTGCCAGGATATGGACTTCCTGGGAATTGAACTGGACAACGAAAAGAACGCTCTCCGTTCAAAAGAGCTCAGGGCAATAAGCACAGAAAATTCAAAAATTGAAATCCTGGTGATCCCTACCAATGAGGAACTGGAGATCGCCAAACAGGTGGAAGCCCTGGTCTTCTAAAATATACCAAAGCAAAGGCCGGGAAAAAGAAAGCCCCGTCGTTCTGAACTTGTTTCAGAATCTCATCGGGAGAAGCTGAAATAAATTCAGCTTGACGTAAAGCTTACCCTTTCCCGGCCTTTTTCACTTCCAACTTCATACATCTAACTTCCCATTTATTCCACCACATACATCTCGT
>JBAWAB010000098.1:0-6120 GCA_049589035.1 Salegentibacter sp. | reverse complement strand
GGCACGGTATCTACATTGTATTTATGCTTTATGGCCGCGCAAATACCCACGGTTCCGGGGCGCATACGGGTAATTTGCCGGTCCAGAAGCCCGTCCTTTTCCACATATACATATTCCTCGCGCGAAGTGGTCACATCTATAAAAGGCGGCTTGAACTCCATCAAGGGATCGATGTTATCATAGAGTTCCTGAATATTTTTTCCCTTCCTGGGCGGTACAATTTCAAAGGAAAACAGGGTTTTCCCTTTAGCTCTTTCTATATGTTCGGTAACCTTCATCTAAAACTTATAATTCTTTTTTTTTGGGCGTTGCCCTTCGGGCCGGGCTTTCCGCTTCTATTTGCTCGTCAAGCTGTCCCGATAGATGTCGGGACAGGATGACAATATTTTTCAGACAGCCCTCATAACTGAATATTCAATACTAAATACTAAATACTCATTACTATATTCTCAAGACTAACCCGCGATATTCGGATTCAGCCATTTTTCGGCCTTCTTTAAGGAAATTCCTTTTCTTTGGGCAAAATCCTTTACCTGGTCTTCTTTTATTTTTCCCAGGCCAAAATACCTGGCCTCCGGATTTGCAAAATAATAACCACTCACACTGGCTGCAGGCCACATGGCCAGGCTTTCCGTCAGTTTCACGCCTATTCTTTCTTCCACCTTCAACACCTCCCAGATCGTCAGTTTTTCCAGGTGATCGGGGCAGGCAGGATAACCCGGTGCCGGCCGTATTCCTTTATATTCTTCTTTGATCAGCTCTTGGTTGCTCAAATTTTCTTCGGAAGCATAACTCCAATATTCGGTTCGCACTTCCTTATGCAGGTATTCCGCAAAAGCCTCGGCCAATCTGTCGGCAAGGGCCTTGATCATAATGGAATTATAATCGTCGTGGTTTTTTTCGAATTCTGCCGCCAGCTCCTGGGTTCCGAAACCAGTGGTCACGCAGAAAGCTCCCACGTAATCCTGGACTCCGCTTTCCTTTGGAGCCACAAAATCGGCCAGGGCAAAATTGGGCTTTCCGCCGTGTTTTTTAAGCTGCTGTCTCAGCGTCCTGAAAATGGCGGTTTTCTCTTCTGAATTTTCCCTGTAATTAATTTCTATATCGTCATCGTTTATAGTATTTGCCGCAAAAAGACCAAAAATAGCCTTAGCCTTTAGCAGTTTTCCATCAAGGATCTTTTTCAGAAGTTCTTGCGCATCACTGAAGAGGCTCCTTGCCTGTTCTCCGACCTTTTCATCTTTTAGGATATCAGGATAACGACCATGCAGGTCCCAGCTTCGAAAAAACGGGCTCCAGTCTATATAATCCTGAAGCTTTCTCAGATCAAAATCCTCGATCACCTGGATTCCTGGTTGATTCGGTTTAAAAACAGGAGAAGAGTCCCAGTCGATCTGAAACTTATTTTTCCTGGCCTCTTCAATGCTCAAAAAGGATTTAACCTTGCTTCTTTTCTTAAAATTCTTTCGGAATTTATCGTATTCTGACTTTAGGTCGCTTTTGTATTTGTCACGGCTACTTTCCTTCAGAAGATCTCCTACTACGGTAACTGCGCGGGAAGCATCATTGACGTGCGCAACGGCCTGTTTATACTGCGGATCGATCTTTACGGCGGTATGTGCCTTTGAAGTCGTAGCCCCGCCAATAAGCAAGGGTACTTCAAAGTTTTGACGCTCCATTTCCCTGGCCAGGTAGACCATCTCGTCCAGAGACGGAGTGATAAGTCCGCTTAGACCTATGGCATCCACGCTTTCGGCTTTGGCCGTTTCAATAATCTTTTCCGGCGGAACCATTACTCCTAGATCAATAATCTCATAGTTATTACAACCCAGGACCACTGCCACAATATTTTTCCCGATGTCGTGTACATCTCCTTTCACGGTGGCCATCAAAATCTTTCCAGCCGATTGCCTTTTATTACTCTTATCAGCTTCTATATAGGGAAGCAGGTATGCCACTGCTTTTTTCATTACCCTTGCCGATTTCACCACCTGTGGCAGGAACATTTTTCCGCTTCCGAAGAGATCGCCCACCACATTCATCCCTATCATTAGTGGCCCTTCGATCACTTCAATAGGCTTATCGGCTTCCTGCCTTGCCTGCTCCACATCTTCAACAATATAGGCATCGATCCCTTTTACCAGGGCATGCGTAATTCGATCCTGAAGCGGCTTCTCACGCCAGGAAAGATCTACCTTGCTTTCCTTTTTCTTTCCCACCACATTTTCGGCAAAAGCAAGAAGTCTTTCTGTGGCGTCATCCCTTCGGTCCAGGATCACATCTTCAACGTGTTCCAACAGATCCTTTGGAATTTCATCATAAACTTCCAGCATCGCAGGATTCACGATCCCCATATTCATGCCGGCCTTGATGGCATAGTATAAAAACACCGAATGCATAGCCTCGCGCACAGGATTATTTCCGCGGAAAGAGAAAGAAACATTACTCACTCCCCCACTAACACTGCAATACGGTAAATTTTCCTTTACCCAGCGTGTGCCTTCAATAAAATCGATCGCATTTCTTTTATGCTCATCCATTCCCGTTCCAACAGGAAAAATATTCAGATCAAAAATGATATCTTCGGGGGGAAAACCGACTTTTTTGGTCAGGATATCATAGGAGCGTTTTGCAATTTCAATACGGCGCTCATAATTATCGGCCTGGCCAATCTCATCGAAGGCCATTACAATGACCGCCGCGCCGTAACGTTTTATCTTTTTAGCGTGATTTATGAATTCTTCCTCGCCTTCCTTCAGGCTTATCGAATTCACCACGCACTTCCCCTGCACCACCTGAAGCCCGGCCTCGATGATCTCCCATTTAGAACTGTCTATCATAATGGGAACCCTTGCAATATCAGGCTCGGCGACCACAAGATTCAGGAATTTTACCATGGCCTCTTTGCCTTCGATCATCCCATCATCCATATTCACGTCGATGATCTGCGCGCCACCTTCTACCTGCTCACGCGCAACTTCAAGGGCCTCATCATATTTTTCTTCTTTAATAAGCCGGAGGAATTTCCGGGAACCGGCCACATTAGTACGCTCCCCTACATTGATGAAATTACTATCGGGAGTAATGATCAATGGCTCCAGCCCCGACAGCTTCAACGGTCGTAGTTCTTTCTGCTTTTCCTTTGCAGTATTATCCTGAATCAATTCCTTTTCCATTTAGCTTGCAATTTTTTCTCTCTTCGGAATGGGACGGGGTTTGTAATCTTTTGCTATTTCAGCAATGGCTTTGATATGTGAGGGAGTGGTCCCGCAACAGCCACCGAGAATATTTACCAGGCCTTTTTCCAGATATTCTCTTATCTGATCGGCCATTTCAGGCGCATCCTGATCATATTCCCCAAAAGCATTCGGCAATCCCGCATTGGGATAGGCTGAAACGCCAAAATCGGTATTTCTGGCCACGGCTTCCAGGTGCGGAGTTAGCTGTTTCGCGCCCAGGGCACAATTAAATCCTATACTGAGAAGCGGAATATGAGAAATAGAGATTAGAAAAGCTTCGGCCGTCTGGCCCGAAAGTGTCCTTCCGGAAGCATCGGTAATAGTTCCGCTCACCATCACCGGAATATCCAATCCTCTTTCTTCTTTCAATTCATCTATAGCGAAAAGGGCAGCCTTGGCATTGAGCGTGTCAAAAACGGTTTCTACCAGGAGAACATCCACTCCGCCATCTACCAGTCCTTTTGCCTGATCTTTATAGGCAGTTTTCAATTGCTCAAAGGAGATGGCCCGAAAGCCCGGATCGTTCACATCGGGAGACATACTCGCGGTCTTATTTGTAGGTCCCATGGCCCCGGCAACAAATCTTGGTTTTGAAGGATCCTTTGCCGTAAGCTCTTCAGCCACTCGTTTGGCTATAACTGCCGACTGCTGGTTGAGTTCATAAACCAGGTGTTCCATTTTATAATCGGCCATAGCGATGCTGGTACCAGAAAATGTGTTGGTTTCCACGATATCGGCTCCGGCCTCAAAGTATTTTCGGTGGATCTCGGCAATGGCTTCAGGTTGAGTGAGCGACAGCAGGTCGTTATTCCCCTTCAGGGAAACTGGCCAGTCAGCAAATCTTTTTCCGCGGAAATCCTCTTCAGAGAATTTATATTCCTGAAGCATGGTGCCCATAGCGCCATCGAGAATGAGTATTTTTTTAGAAAGAATTTCTTCTATTTTCGACATTTTTTTGCGTTAAGAATCGCTATCAAAAAAGAAGACGGAATGTGATCTTTTGTTATCTATCCACACGTAAACGCGTGGTAGAATGTAGCACCTTCTCCCATTACAGGAGGGTTGCTAAGGCTTCAGCGGGTCTAATCCCTCAACCTTTCTTGATAACGATTGTTAAATAAAGAACTGAACCAACAAATTAACATCATAGGTAGTCCAATTCCAAGCTAATTCAGAAAAATTTAATAGATCCAAAAGGACCAATTTCGGACTCTAATGGTTTTTTATGCCTGAAAAAGATTCAGCTCCCCGAGAAATTTCCTCAATTCCTCCTGCTTTTGTTGACTTTGAAGCTGAATTTCATAAGTGAAGCTTTCTCCTGAAGAAGTACTGAAAGACAGTTTCTTCTTCTGTGGTCGACTGATCTTTTCCCAAAACCCCTCCCGAGCGGGATCATAAAGACCGATGTCTTGAATTTCTGACATTTGCCAGTTTTCTGAAGACTCTTTCAGAAGTACATCAATACCGCTTTTGGAAATTGTGATCTCCCCGAGATTCTTCGGCTTAATAAATGAAAGGCTGAGAGCTCCAAACATACTCGCGAAATAGACGACACTTGCAGAAATCCTGAGCCAGTGTTCCTGCACCTCAAAAACATACAAGGTCACGCCGCTCCACAAAAGCAAGACGACCATGATGCCTCTTAACAAAGGTGAAGGATTCCAGGTGCGGACAATCCTGGTAGAAAAGGAGTTCATTAGCAAATTTTCTCGCCATTCAGATTCACTTCATAAGAAATCTCAGCCGCTTTTTCGAGCATTTTTGCCACAGAACAATATTTTTCCATAGAAAGTTCCACTGCTCTTTTCGCTTTGGCCGGCGGCACATCCCCTTTCAACAGGAAATTTAGATGAATCTTGGTAAAAACATTAGGTACGGCTCCATCTTGTCTGAAACCTTCCACTTCCACCTGCAGGTCTTCCAGCTCGTGGTGTTGCTTTTTCAGGATCATTACCACATCAATGCTACTGCAACCGGCAATTCCGCGAAGAATTAGATCCATAGGGCTGGAACCTTTTGGTTCTTCTTCAGATTTATTATCCATGAGAACAACGTCTCCGCGCTCATTCTTTGTTTCGAAAAGATAATTGTCGTTGATTCTTTTAAGCCAGATCTTCATTAGAGAAATATTTTTGGTAAAGTTAGGAAATTTCCACCACCCCGAATATTGACCTCCCCTCCTTAAAAAAGGAGGGGAAATTTATAAAACATAGGTCAGACTCCAATACTTTGCACTACCTCTTTCTTCGCTTCTTTTTTAGAACCGTCAAATCCGGTCACACCTCCAACAGTGGTATATTTCAGCACAAATTTCTTATCCGGATGGATTCTCTGGTAAGCACTCTGGCACATGATAGCAGCCTCGTGAAAACCTGAAAGGATCAGTTTCAGTTTTCCTTTATAAGTATTCACATCGCCAATGGCATAAACTCCCGGAATATTGGTCTGATAATCATAAGAATTGTCAACTTTGATCGCATTTTTTTCTATTTCCAATCCCCAGCTTCCGATTGGGCCAAGTTTTGGCGACAATCCAAACAAGGGAATAAAGTCATCCACCTCACGGAACTCTTCTCCCCGGGCCTCATCTTTATGACGAATCACAACTTTTTCCAGCTTGTCCTCGCCCCGAAGGCCAACCACCTCAGCATTGGTGATCATCTCGATCTTTCCGAGTTTAGCCAATTCTGACACCTGCTCTACAGAGTCCAAAGCTCCGCGGAATTCAGCTCTTCTATGAACCAGCGCAACTTCGGCAGCCACATCAGCTAAATAGATCGCCCAGTCCAGCGCAGAATCTCCACCTCCGGCAATCACCACTTTTTTGTCCCGGTAAACTTCCGGATCCTTAATAAAATAGGAAACTCCTTTATCTTCAAAA
>JBAWAB010000097.1:0-2537 GCA_049589035.1 Salegentibacter sp. | reverse complement strand
GGGGGCTTATCTTCCTTGGGTCTCAGGCCTGGGAGTGGACGCATTTTATCGAGGGAGAATATGGAGCTGTAGAGACTAAAGCAGGTCAGATCCTCCAGTTTGTAGATGAACATGGAGAAAGAGTTTCTCTTGAAGAAGTTGCTGTAAATATTCCCGACGTTAGAAGAGAACATGATGATCATAACGGGATCTGGTTCGAGTCTGGTAATTCCTTGCCTGCTACTTCTCTTGAAGAGGTTAAAGCTGGTTTTGCCGCAAAAGAAAATGTTTTTGTAAAAACGCAGGATTTTAATGAAGAAGGAGACAAGACAATCCTTTCAAGGCAGGAGTCTTTAGATCTTGTCAATAACAATCTTGTTGGTGTGGTAGAGGGAGCTAATCTTACTCACAACGAATATGGCCCGCCGCTATTCGCCGATTTCTTTTTCTTTATCACAGGCTTCCACGGATTTCACGTATTTACAGGGGTATTAATCAATGTTATAATCTTTTTTAATGTGATCCTTGGAACCTACGAGCGCAGAGGTAGCTACGAAATGGTAGAAAAGGTCGGTCTTTACTGGCACTTTGTAGACCTTGTTTGGGTATTCGTATTTACATTCTTTTATTTGGTATAATTTCGAAATCATAAAAAATGGCACAAGCTGTAGCACATAAACATCATCATAAACAACACGAGTCTCACGCGAAACGATATCTTATTGCGTTTGCTATCCTTTCAGTAGTAACGATAATAGAGGTGCTTTTCGGTATTTTTAGACCCGCTATTCTAAACGATACAATGTTTGTTGGGATGAGACTCCTTAACTGGGTATTCATCACTCTTACTCTTTATAAAGCATATTTGATTACCTGGGCCTTCATGCATATGGAACTGGAAAGTAAAGGCCTTAGAAGAGCAGTGGTCTGGACTGGCCTCTTCCTTGTTTCCTATCTTATATTCATACTTCTTACTGAAGGGGATTATCAGCATGAGGTTCTCACGAATGGGTATGTCACCTGGGACTTCTAAAAATCTTCAAAAGTTAAAAGCAATGGAAAAGACGGTTTTATGAAACCGTCTTTTTATTTTTGTGCTCGTTTTAAACAGGATATGAAAAAGATTTTTGTGCTCGGTGTCCTCTTTGCTTTACCTATTGTAGCTTATATATTCTTCGCTTCAGGTAAGAACAATTTTGCAAAGCTGCCTACTATGACCCAAGGCGTTAAAGATGTTACGGCTTTTGAAAGCCTTCACGGGGAGCCTGTGACTTTTACAGATCACATTAGCGTAGTAGCCTTTTTGGGAACTGATCTTGATGAGATTGAAGGACTGATCTTTAATCTCGACCAGAAAATTCTGAAGCAGTATTCACAATTCAACGAATTTCAGTTTGTAATCATTTTGCCGGAATCTGCAAAGCCGCAGGTTAGTGAATTTGTGGATAAATTTGCCAGGGTTGGAAGTTCCTCCCAGTGGAGATTTGCTTTTGGCTCGCCAGATCAGATTCGGGAGGTGTTCAATAGTTTTAAGAGCGATCTTTCTCTTAATCAGGATGTTTATACTCCTTATGTGTTCATTATCGACAAGAACCGCAATCTCCGCGGAAGAGATGACGATGAAGATAAGGGAGACCTCTATGGCTACGATGCCAGCTCTATTGCCGAGCTGAGTGACAAAATGAATGATGATGTTAAGATCATTCTGGCCGAATATCGACTTGCACTGAAGAAGTACAATAAGGACAGAAAGAAATAGGTTATGAAGAATTACTCGTATGTTGGAATTTCACTGATCATCCTCATCTTCGGGATCATCTTTATTCCGCGTATCATAGAGCGGGTGAAAGATCACGATATTGTTAGAGGTGAGGGCTTGGGTGAAAAAGAAGGAAAAGCCCCCTCTAAAGCCAAGGATATGGCCTATATCAAAATTGACGGAGAAAGAAAAAAGGCGCCTCATTTTGAATTTATTGACCAGAATGGTGATACCATCAGTAATGAGGATTACCGCGGAAGGGTTTACGTGGTAGAATTCTTTTTCACCACCTGCCCCAGCATCTGCCCCATCATGCGGGAGAACCTAGTGGAGGTGCAGAAGGAATTCGCTGGCAATGATGACTTCGGAATTGCTTCCTTCAGCATAGATCCTACCCATGATACACCAAAGGTGTTGAAGGAATACGCCGAAACTTACGGTATTACTCATCCTAACTGGCACCTGATGACCGGTGACCGTGAGAAAATATACAATCTTGCCAATAAGAAATTCAATATCTATTCGGGCGTAGACAAATCTCTGCCCGGTGGTTTTTCCCACTCGGGGCTTTTTGCTTTGGTAGATAAAGACGGCTATCTGCGCTCCAGAAAAGATGAATATGGTAATCCTATTGTTTATTACCGTGGTCATATCAAGAGAGATAAGTCGGTGGCTGAAGGTGAAGAAGCGCCGCAAATAGATATTCTTATAGAAGACATTAAAAAACTGTTGTGAAAAGAGTCCTGACAAAAACCGATAAAATCGCCATTCCGGTGATTGTTTCCCTTTCGGTAGTGGT
>JBAWAB010000096.1:0-5692 GCA_049589035.1 Salegentibacter sp. | reverse complement strand
CGGCACCGCCAACACTGGTTCCCCAGAGTCCTTTATTGACCGAATATTTGGCCTTTTCCCAGTTCAATTCCACTCCTTTCGATTTCAAATAATCGATCTCTTCCTGCCTGCTTAGTTGTTTGTCCCTTATAGGAGTAATGATCTTAATATTCGGCGCGATGATCTGGAAGATCATATCAAACCTAACCTGGTCGTTTCCTGCCCCGGTGCTGCCGTGAGCAATATATTCGGCTCCGATCTCCTTTGCATAATTCACGATCTCGATAGCCTGTACGATCCTTTCGGCGCTTACCGAAAGAGGATAGGTGTCATTCTTTAAAACATTCCCGAAAATGAGGAATTTCACCACCTTCTGGTAAAAACTCTTTACCGCATCGATATTCTTGTAAGTGGCGGCCCCTATCTTTTTAGCATTTGAGCCGATCTTCTCTATTTCTTCTTCGGAAAAGCCCCCGGTGTTTACACTAACCGCATGAACTTCGAACTTTTCTTCATCAGATAAATATTTCGCACAATAGGAGGTATCCAGCCCGCCGCTGTAAGCAATTACTACTTTTTTCATTTTATTTTAATTCGTTTTGTCATCCCATTTAGAAAACAGAAAAGATCGACAACCTGAACTTGTTTCAGCTTCTGATGGGTCCTGAAACAAGTTCAGGATGGCAATAATTTATGTAAGGCTTACTTTCATTTTTTTTTAAGTAAGCTCTATTCATTTTCAATATTCTCCTTCTTATAGAAGAGGGTTTGTTTTATATGCTTCAACCTTTGAAAGGCCTTGTCATTGAAATTGCTTTTCGGTTTTTCTTTTTTCTTAGCATCGACCTTCTTCTCCGGATCGTACATCATACCTGTACAAAGACACATTTTTCGCTCGGTCCTGGTAAGAATATCATAGTTCTTACAGGTTTGGCAGCCTTTCCAGAAACTTTCATCATCGGTAAGTTCAGAAAAAGTTACAGGCTGATATCCCAATTCATAATTGATCTTCATCACCGCCAATCCTGTGGTAATTCCGAAGATCTTGGCATTAGGATGTTTCTCTCTGGAATAGTCAAAGATCACCTTTTTAATGTCTTTCGCCAGCCCGTGATTTCTATAGTCAGGATGCACAATGAGTCCTGAATTGGCCACATACTTCTCGTGGCTCCAGGTCTCGATATAGCAGAAACCGGCAAATTTGTCGCCATCCAGAGCGATGACCGCGTTCCCTTTCTCCATCTTGCTGATGATGTACTCGGGCGTCCTTCGGGCAATACCCGTTCCACGGACTTTAGCCGACTCTTCAATGGTGGTACAAATGATCTCTGCGTAAGAAGCATGAGATTTATTAGCAATGATAATCTTCATCTGCTAAGAAATTAAGGTTAAAATATAATTGATTTTGTTGTTTCGAAGGGGGAACCGGACTCACCTAAGTTCCATAATAATATACACGCACTTACGTGCGACGGGGGAAAAAGCGGCGCATCGGTGATATATCAGAAAAAATTCTGATACAATCTTTAAATTCTATGCTGCTGATGTGTTTCAAGGTAATAAGATACAAATAATATTAAAAAAAAAGGTAGGATGGAATGATTCGCTTACCGGCGCCTGAACGGGCGGAAGCGAAAAATCGGCAGTATTATTTGTGTCATTGAATTCACGAGGTAAATGTACATTATTTTCTGAATCAACAAAATATATTATACTAAAAATTGAAATAAATTGGGCTTATCATTGAGATATTCCCCATAGAAATTCAACTTTTTCATCCTTTCAACCAGCGGACCAAAATCGGCGGGATCGTTCAGCTCTATTCCTACTACCGCCGGACCATTCTCCCTATGGTGTTTCTTTGAATATTCAAAATGGGTAATATCATCATTGGGGCCCAGTACCTTTTCTACAAACTCCTTAAGCGCTCCTGCTCTCTGCGGAAAACTAACCACGAAATAATGCTTTAAACCCGAGTATAAAAGAGCCCGCTCCTTGATTTCGGCGGTACGGGTAATATCATTATTGCTACCACTGACAATGCAAACCACATTTTTGCCCTTTATCTCTTCAGCAAAAAAGTCCAGCGCACAAATAGCCATGGCTCCCGCGGGTTCCACTACGATGGCATCCTGGTTGTAAAGATCCAGAATGGTCTGGCAGATCTTGCCTTCAGGCACCGTGATCATCTTATCAAGATTCTCCTTACAAATAGCAAAATTCCTGGAACCGACCTTTTGAACGGCAGCTCCATCCACAAAGCGTTCTATTTCCTCCAATTCCACTACCCTTCCCTCTCTTAAAGAAGAAGTCATAGAGGCCGCACCCTCCGGCTCCACTCCTATGATCCTGGTATTTGGTGAGAGTTGCTTAAAAACCGAGGAAATTCCTGCCAGTAAGCCACCACCTCCAAGTGGGGCAAATACATAATCTATAGGTTCATCGGCCTGTTCAAGAATTTCCAGGGCTATGGTAGCCTGGCCTTCTATTACTTTCTCATCATCAAAAGGATGAATAAACACAAGTCCGAATTTATCCCCATGCTTCATCGCATTTTTATAGGAATCGTCAAAAGTATCGCCTTTCAGCACTACTTCAACCCATTCCCCGCCGAACATCTTTGTCTGCTTTACTTTCTGTCTTGGAGTAGTGATCGGCATATAAATCACGCCTTTTGCCTGCAGTTTATTGCAGGCAAAAGCAACACCCTGTGCGTGATTTCCGGCGCTGGCGCAAATAACTCCTTTTCTGAGCTGTTCCTGCGGAAGACTGGAGATCTTGTTATACGCTCCTCTGATCTTATAGGAACGTACCTGCTGAAGGTCTTCCCTTTTCAGCAAAATACGCGCATCCAACTTCTTACTATAAGTAAAAGAATCGGCCAGAGGGGTTTTCACCACCACTTTCGCAATGCGTTCCGCAGCTTCTTTTACAGCTTTCAGTTCAGGTTTATATGTCTTTTTATCTGCCAGCAAAGTATCCATTATTCGTATATTTTTTTCATTGCAGTCATCGCCTGTCTAAGAACCCCACCAACCTTCTCAACGGGATGATTTCTTATGCCATCATTTACCGTTATCAGTTCCTGGTTATCAACGCCCGTGTATTCGCCATCATAACTTTTACCGGCAACTTCCGGTTCCAGGCTGTTTACATAATCTTTGATCAGCGGTTTTGCAGCATGATCAAAAAGATAACAACCGTATTCAGCAGTATCTGAGATCACGCGGTTCATCTCGTATAATTTCTTACGGGCGATGGTATTCGCGATCAACGGAGTTTCATGCAGCGATTCGTAATAAGCCGATTCTGCTATAATTCCAGCCTCTACCATAGTTTCAAAGGCAAGCTCCACCCCGGCTTTCACAAAAGCAATGAGCAGCACTCCTTTATCAAAATATTCCTGTTCTTTTATCTCTTCGGAAGTAGCCTCTGTCTTTTCGAAAGCAGTATTCTCGGTAGCAGCACGCCATTCCAGCAGTTCCTTATCATCATTGGCCCAGTCTTTCATCATTCGGCTACTGAAGGCTCCGGAAATGATATCATCCATATGCTTCTGAAAAAGAGGTCGCATTTGCTGCTTAAGATCTTCAGCGATTTCATTGGCTCTTAGTTTCGCCGGATTAGACAGCCTGTCCATCATATTGGTGATCCCACCATGCTTCAGCGCTTCGGTAATGGTTTCCCAGCCATACTGAATAAGTTTCGCGGCATAAGAAGGCTCCACGCCATCAGCTACCATTTTGTCGAAAGTGAGGATAGAACCGGTTTGAAGCACACCACAAAGTATGGTCTGCTCTCCCATCAAATCAGATTTCACTTCGGCTACGAAAGAAGATTGCAGAACTCCGGCTTTGTGCCCGCCGGTTGCATAGGCATAGGCTTTGGCCCATTCCAGCCCAATCCCATGCGGATCATTTTCCGGGTGCACCGCTATCAATGTCGGCACTCCAAAACCTCTTTTATACTCTTCACGCACTTCAGAACCAGGGCACTTCGGCGCAACCATAATTACTGTAATATCATCACGAATTTGCATCCCTTCTTCCACAATATTAAATCCGTGGGAATAGGACAGCACCGCATCTTTTTTGATGAAAGGCATAATGGCCTTGATCACCGGTGTATGTTGTTTGTCGGGAGTGAGATTGATCACAAGATCGGCCTCGGGAAGAAGCTCTTCATAGGTTCCGACCTTAAAACCATTCTCGGTGGCATTTTTCCAGGACTGGCGTTGGTCTTTGATGGCGCCTTCACGCAGGGCATAGGAAATATCCAAACCGCTGTCGCGCATGTTCAACCCCTGGTTTAATCCCTGGGCCCCGCAGCCCACAATAACTATTTTTTTGTCTTTAAGGGCAGCCACTCCGTCATTGAATTCATCTAAAGCCATAAAACGGCAGGTGCCCAGCTGGGCCAGTTGTTCACGTAAAGAAAGGCTGTTAAAATAGTTCGTCATGATAATGAATTTGTAGTATTAAATTTTTCTAATAAGCCTGAAATAGGCATTTCATTTTTGGTGACTGCAATAGTCCCCGATCTTACAAACTGCATGAGTCCGTAAGGTTTTAAGGTTTCATAAAGCTGATCGACCTCCTTGCGTTTGCCGGTCTTTTCGATCACGAAAAAATCTTTGGTCACCGTTACGATTTGCGCATTGGTTTCCTTGATGAAACTCTGAATGTTGTGATCGTCCAGAAAGTCCCTGGATCTTATCTTGTACAGCGCAGTCTCTTGTGAAATCGTCTCCTCATCAGTGTGATAAAAAGCCCTGATCACTTCTATTTGTTTCTCGATCTGTCCCACGATCTTCTTGATCTGTTCTTCGGTGACCTCAACGACAATAGTAAAGCGCATTACCTCGTTCACCTCGCTGGGCGAAGCGGTAATACTTTCAATATTTATATGCCTTTTCAGAAAGATAGCGGCGATCCTGCTCAACAAACCCAGGTTGTTTTCGGTATAGATCGAAACTGTATAATTTTTCTTTTCCATTACTCTAATAATATTTCTGAAACCGATGCGCCCGTTGGTATCATCGGGAACACGTTTTCTTCCTGTTCAACTTTAACCTCAAGGAAAAAGGCTTCCTCAGATTCCATCATTTCCCTCACGGCAGACTCCAGCTCTGCTCTTTCGGTCACTCTTTTTGTTTTAAGATGATATCCCTTGGCAATGGTCACAAAATCTGGGTTAACCATTTCGGTGGAAGCATAGCGCTTGTCAAAAAACATTTGCTGCCACTGGCGTACCATTCCGAGGAAACCATTGTTCAAAACCACGATTTTCACCGGCACCCGGGTTTGAAAGATTGTTCCCAGTTCCTGAATAGTCATCTGGTAACCTCCGTCCCCGATGATCGCCACTACATCCCGCTTGGGGCTGCCCATTTTTGCTCCAATAGCTGCCGGAAGGGCAAATCCCATAGTACCCAGGCCACCGGAGGTCACATTACTCCTGGTAGAATTAAACTTTGCATAACGACAGGTTTTCATCTGGTGCTGTCCCACATCTGAAACAATGACGGCATCCCCTTTCGAATATTCATTGATCTTCTCGATTACCTCAGCCATGCCCAATTCTGCTTTCTCCTTATCGAGATTGCCTTTGATAACCTTATCGTACTCTATCTTATACATATCCTTGAATCTCTGATGCCATTCCGCATGCTTGTTAGGCTGAAGAAATTCCAGCAACAGCTTCAGCGTTTGTC
>JBAWAB010000095.1:0-3508 GCA_049589035.1 Salegentibacter sp. | reverse complement strand
ACCGCCAATATTCCCCGGAAACCTCTTGCGGCGTAATAGGAATCGGCTCCATTGTGGTAGATGAAGACCTGACCGTAGCGGAAATCGCCGAAAATAGCTCCTCCCAATTCTCTTATTTTCCCAGGGGTTTCCAGCCAGCTGGAGGTTTTCGTATCAAAATCGCCCAGGGCCTGCAACTCTCTGTATTCACTTTCATTCATCAGGCGAATGCCCATTTCAGAGGCCAAATCTTTCGCAGTGTTGGCGGGTTTATATTTCTTCCGGGCCTCCAAAGCTGCCCTGTCATAGCAGATACTCCTTCTTTCTCTGGGGCTTTCCAGGGAGAAGTCGCAAAAAATATATTGATCTGTAGTCTCGTCGTAACCCAGCACATCGGGTTCCCCGCCCGTTTTTTCCATCTGGTCGAGGGACCACAATTTCTCCGGATTCTGTTCCAGCCTTGACTGAATTTTAGCCCAATCCAGATGTTGATGCCTCTGCCCGTTCTTTTCGAAACGGGAGCTCAGAACTTCCAGGATTCCTTCGGTTTCATTTGAAGTAAGTTTCCTTTTTGCAGTCATTCCTTTGCTCTTAAGAATAGATTAATACTAAAAGACGTTACAGTTTGCAGCGCTATTTCCACTCCGAATCAATAAGAGAGGTCAGTTCGTTTTCAACAGGGAAGTCTTTGATGCCCTTTTTGTGCCTCAGGTATTCTTCTATTTCAAGATTGGTCATTTTATAGGTTTCTTTCAGCCCTTCAATGATGATCTTGAGATAAAAGGGGTGAGGAGCATTTATTTCATCCTGAAGAAAAACCTCGTTGGTAAAGGTAAAGACAGGACTCCCTTCTTTTTCTCCCAGGTAGAGGATCTTCCCATACCAGGAATCATTCTTCATATCGAGAAAACCTCTGCTTCTAACTTCGTTCAGATCGATGTGGAATGCTCCCTCAAATTTAATCTCCTGCTGCACCAGTTCAATGAACTGCTCTTCGGTAATAAGATATCTTCGGCCAAGGGTTTCAGCTTCATTATCTCCATTGGTATAAATAAAACCTGCGCCACCGCCGCTCCAGGTCTTCGAAGCTTTGGCAAAATAAAGCTCACCCGCGATCCTGATGGGGTTAGAAATTCCGGAGAAATTCCTGTCGCTGCACCCTGGATAGACCCTTTTTGCATTTTTGGGTCGCCCACCTGAAATATAACATTGAAACCTTTCCTTTAGCAGGTTTGAGCCATAGCAGGCGTACCAAACCATATTCTTCTTTTTCTCCTCCATTCTTGCAAGTAAAGATTTCCTGTGGAAAAGCACAAATCTGCCACCCTTGTTAAGAAGACAAAAAAAGACTGCCTGGAAAGCCTTCAGTCTGAAACCAGTTCTGAAGTAATCCAGGCAGCCACGGCTGGTTTAGTTTTTCAGCTCCATTGCCTCGTCTTTTTCCTGCAGTGCAGGAGTGACAGGATTGCCATCTGCGTCGATCTCAATGATCTGGTCGAAACCTAATTTGTCGAGATTGGCGGCAATTTTGGACTTATCGCCTACGATAAACCAGTTCACCTCTTCCGGCTGGACGATCTGTTCACTTACCTGCTGCACATCTGTGAGTGACAGATTGCGAACGTTGGTATCGTACTTTTGATAATAATCTTGCGGAAGGTGATACTTCACAAGATTATAGAGGGAGTTGTTTACCGCTGCATTGGTCTCCCATTGCCCAGGCAGGGCCAGCACCTGATTGGTCTTGGTCTTGTCAAGCTCTTCCTGGGTAACCGGCCTGGTGCTGACGAATTCTGCCAATTCTTTTCTCAGTTCGGTGACCGATTCGGCAGACTTATCGGTTTGCACCGGAGCATAAACAAGAAAAGGTCTTTCATGCTGCGCTCCCATCACGAAACCACCAGCGCCGTAAGCCCAATGCTTGTCTTCGCGCAGGTTCATATTGATGCGGGAAGTGAAGTCACCTCCCAGGATATTCACCATCTGCTCTACGGCTATTTCAGGATAATCGCCATACTTCCCGGTAAGATGTCCGGCAAGGATCACCGATTGCTGTGATTCTGGTCGGTCGAGCAAGTATAATGTGTTTTTGGCGGTTACTGAGGGTTTTTTGAATTCGATCTCCGGAATGTTTCCGGGTTTCCAGTTTTTCAGGTTGTTTTCCAGTTTTGACTTCAGCTCGTCCATCTCAATATCGCCGGTGACAATCAGTGTAGCATTGTTCGGCCTTAACCACTGCTGGTAAAAAGCTACCACATCGTCGCGCGTCAAAGAAGAAACGGTATTTTCATAACCGGTGCCGGTGTAAGGGTTGCTGTAAGGATGGCCCTCGCCATACAGATATTTGTTCATTACCCTTAGCGCCATGCCGATTGGCTGGGATTTCTCTCTTTTGATATTGTTCAGTTGTTCCGTTTTAAGCCGGTCGAATTCCTTCTGCGGAAAAGCGGGGTTCAGAATTACGTCGGAAAAAAGCGCCAGGCTCTCGTCCAGGCTTGGCTTCAGGGTTCTTAGACTAAGAGTGGAAATATCCATATCAGAGCGCGTATAGAGATCGGCCCCTAAAAGCTGAAGTTTTTCACTGATCTGAAGGGAATTCAGGTTCTTTGTTCCTTCGTCCAAAAGGTTCATTGCTAGTGCGGCAGTGCCGGGACTGGAGAGATAATCGGTTTTATAGCCGGCATCGAACATAAGATCCATTACTACCGTTGGGACTCCCGTGCGTTTCGCCAGAATAATGTTCATGCCATTGGAGAGAGTGGTTCTTTGCAGCTCAGGAAATTTTGAACTTTTAGGAGTCCCTACTTCAGGTAATTTAGACCTGTCTACTGCCGATTCCTGTGTCTTGTAGTCCGGGAACGGACTGCAGACAAGGGTATGATGCCCCTGGCTTAACCACTTTTGAGCGGTCTTCTGCAAATCCTGAGGAGTAGCTTCTTCAGCATATTTCAGGACCTTCTTGTAATAGGAAGCATCTCCGAAGTAGGTTTCGTTGGAAGCGAGAATATCAGAAACTCCTCCAAAACCTCCAATTCTTTCCATGCCTTTAATGAAGCTGGCGAGGTAATCAGATTTTACCCTTTTCAGCTCTGCTTCCGTAGGCCCGTTTTGTGCGAGATTTTCTATCTCGGCGAGTAATTTTGTTTTCACCTCGTCCACATCTTCTCCCGGCTTGACATTGGCGTAGGCAATAAATCGGCTGGCGATCTCTCCTGAAGCCTGGAAAGCCTGCACTCCCGAAGCGATCTGATCGTCGTAAACCAGTTTTTTGTAAAGCCGGGAATTCTTGCCGCTGCTTAAAATGGCAGAGATAAGATCGAACTGAACATCTTCCCGGTCTCCGAATTGTGGCGAATTCCATGCAAAAAGCACCCTGCTTTCGGGAACACGATCTTCATAAATCTGGTAGGTGTTGCGGTTGTGCACGGGAATATTTACTTCCTGGCGTTCAATGGTCGGTCCTGCGGGTATGTCGCCAAAATACTTCATCACTTTCTCATAGGCCTCCTCCGGCTTAATGTCACCGGCG
>JBAWAB010000094.1:0-4083 GCA_049589035.1 Salegentibacter sp. | reverse complement strand
ACGCTGCGGTAACAAATGGAATAGTAGTTTTTTGCAGGCGTTGATGGAATTTTCCATCTCTTACGCAGAATATGAAATTCTGAACTTCGGGATGCGATTCCTGAAGCTCGCGGCAGAGATTTTCGATATGGTTCTCTCCGCCTCCCCAGTCTTTTTTTACCGCCGAAAGATGGAGGATTTTCATTTTTATATATTTCAATTAAGAATTTGCGCATAAACCTCAAGATATTGGGAAGCCGTTTTTTCCCAGTCAAAAAAGGCAGCTCTTTCTTCAAGTCTTGCTTGAAAGCCCACTTTGTCGGATTCATACAAATCCATTCCATTTTCAAAAACTTTTAGCATATCATCCGGTTCAAAATTCTCCCAATAAAAAGCTACTTCTCCACCAATTTCTGGCAGCGAAGTGCGGTTGGCAAGGAAAACAGGCTTCCCGTAAGCCATGGCTTCTATAGGAGGTAAACCAAATCCTTCATGCAGGGAAGGAAATACAAAAGCGGCACAGTGCTGGAGGTAGTAATGCTTTTCTGTTTCAGAAATTTTCCCCGGCAGTTTTACCCGATCTTGTAATCCATGTTTTTCAATTTCTTTTTCTACTACACTCCTGTACGGTTTGTCATTATTTCCGGCAATTACAAGGTCATAGTCCTTTAGTTTGGCAAGGAAAGGGATGAGGGAATGAAAATTTTTCATTTCAAGGAATTGGCCAATACAAAATAAAAACGGTTTTGAAGGATTGATGGCATTTTCAGGGATATTTGAAATTGCATCTTTCCTTTGTACCGGGTTTCCATTATAAATAACCTTTTGAGGAATAGATGGAGGTATTTTAAAGTATTTATTCGTTGAATCTTTCGCATATTGGGAAATAAAAACCAAATAATCACTTCTTTCGATTTTTTGTTTAAGATGTTCAAATTGTTTTTGGTCTACATCCTGTGGCTTTTCTTTTTCTATAAAAATAACATCATGAATAGTAAGAAGGTATGGCATCTCATGATACGGCTCAATTTTGGAATTTTGATTTAAGGAATGCCAGATATTAAATTTTTCACGAATTCTGAGCTTTGAATATCTCTGAAAGCCGTAATATTTCTTAAAATGGAAGCTTTCTCCCAATTCAGTAATCGACTTTTTATTCCTGGCGAGCGCTGTAAATTCATATCGATTATTTTTCTTAGCCAGATTTCTCAGCAACCAATAATTAAATTGGCCAAATCCTGAAAAAAGATTTTTTATATTGTGCGATTCTAATAGGATTTTATTCTCCATTATAGTGGGTCTAATAAAAATATATGAATGACAAAATTAGAAGTCATTCCAATTATAATTTAATTTTTTTGAAAGTAGTTATAGTAGCTCCATTTTCGTTCGGATACATAGATTCTTTGGTCAGGAAAATGTCTGAAAACAATGATCTAGAGGTTCTTTTTATTAATACCTCGGAAATTTCTTTTCAATATTCGGGGATTATTCATAGAACCAAAAACTTCTTTCTAAAAACTTTTGCGAAAAAAAATCTCAAGCGGGATTTTGTTGAAGATATTATTGAACAACAAGTTCGGGAACGAGGCCCTCAAGATAAAATATTAGTCATTCGTCCCGATAAATTTTCGAAAGAACATCTAAAGTTTTTAAAGAGTCATTCAAAAACTCTAATTGCCTATCTATTTGATTCTGTTGCCGTAATACCAGGACAGTTAAAGAACATAGCTATTTTTGATGAAGTTTTCAGTTACGAAAAGGAAGATGTGCAGAAATATGGTTTTAAGTTCATAACTAATTTTATTCCATTCGATCTCCCGTCAAACCCGATGACTCCTAACAATGGGCTTTTCAATATTTCTTCTTTTGATCACCGTTATAAGTTGTTGCTCAAAATTGCCAAGCAATTAAAAGAGGCGAATTACGATTATCATATTGTTGTAAAAAAAGACAAACCCTTGCCAGAAGAATTGGTGCATTTTACCAGCGAATACTGGAGTCTCGAAAAAGTGAAAGAAAGCTTGAAGGAGGCTTCTATTTTGTTAGATATTCAAAAGCATGAACAATTTGGACTAAGTTTTAGGGTTTTTGAAAGTCTGGGATTTTCAAAAAAGTTAATCACTACAAACTCTTCCATTGTGGAATATGATTTCTATGATTCCGATAATATATTGGTGATTGATCCTGCTAATCCTGTAATTCCACGTGAATTTTTTCAAAAGGAATATAAAGAGCTCCCGGAAAGCATCATCTCAAAATATCGTAGAGAAGCGTGGATTGAGCAGGTGTTGTTCTAATTTTCTACTAAACTTCTATAAAATTCAGCATATTCTTTCTGCATCACATCAAGAGTGAATTTTTTATGAACCAGATTATAGGCGTTTTCAATAATTTCCTTTTTCAATTCTTCATTCTGAATTAATAAAAGGGCATTATTGGCCAATTCTTCCGGTTCTTTAACAGGGGAGATCATCCCGGTAATTTTATTTTGAATAGCTTCGCCCGTTCCCCCGGCAGCTGTCGCGGCTACGGGAACTTTACAGGCAAAAGCTTCCATGATGGACAGGGGCAAACCTTCGGTTTCAGAAGAGTTAAGAAAAAGATCTAATTCCGGTAAAATTTCTGCTACATCACTCCTAAAACCAGTAAAAATGACATCATTTTCCATAGAAATTTGTGCCGTATAAGCTTTGATTTCTTCTTCCAGAGGACCCTTTCCTAGAATCAAGAATTTAAGCTTTCCAGGATGTTTTTCTTTGATTTTTTTAGCGGCATCCAGAAAGGTCTTAAGATCCTTTTGCTTGGTTAACCCCGCGATATTTCCAATTACAAACGTATCTGGAGTAATATTAAAGTCTTTTTCGATGATTTCCCTGGAAGATTTAGGTCCGAATTTAGCAACGTCTATGCCGTCATAAATCACTTCAATTTTCTCAGGATTCTTCACCACGGGAAGCAGCACATTTCGCACGGCGTCTGAAACGCACACGATCCTGTTTATTCTGTCATTGTTGTATTTCAGGTTCTTGAAATAATTCTTCTTTATATGGTTATTCCGCTTCCTGGAATATACAAACTTTACATCCCTAAGAAATTTAAGGGCCACTAAACTTAATGAAAAGGAATTGGAGTCATGCACATGCAAAACGTCAACCTTTTCTTCTTTCACAACATTTATCAATTGCTGAATAAAGGGAACTGAAAATTTTGATTTCCTCGATGCTGAATAGTGCGGAATGCCCGATTCCTGGCATTTTGATTCTAAGACAGATCCCGAAGGACAAAGAATTATTTGCTCAATATCAGCGAAACCCTTAAGAATATTAAAAGTGGTTAACATCTGACTATCACCACCGCGCCACTCAATAATTGTAGAAACGTGTAAAATTTTCATGCTGCAAAAATAATTATAAAATATTATTGTTTGGCGGAAATGTTAGTTTTGTAATATGAAAGCAGTTTTTTCCGAAGAATATAAGCGGTACAAAAAAGAGGTCCTGGAGTTGATCAGGACCTTTGATGAAGGCGGGGAGAATCTCGGCGAGCCCGGCCGCAATACCATCAAAGTATTTTATCTCGACACTAAAAAGATCAATATCAAATCTTTTAAGGTTCCTAATGCTATCAATAAGGTTGCCTATAAATTCTTCCGGAAATCAAAGGCCGAACGTTCTTTCTACTACGCCAGTCATTTACTTTCTGTAGGTATTGGTACTCCTGCACCTGTAGCTTATCTCGAGGAGGAAAATGCCTTTACTTTTGGCAAAAGCTACTATGTCAGTGAACAGTTGAACTATGATCTTACGTACCGGGAATTGGTAACCCGACCTGATTTTCCGAAGCATGAAGAGATCCTGCGAGCCTTTACCCGTTTCACCTTCAAATTACACGAAAAAAAGATCGAATTTCTGGATCATTCACCGGGCAATACGCTCATTCAGCTGAATAATGGCGATTACCGTTTCTTTTTGGTCGATTTGAACAGGATGAATTTCAGGGAGCTGAATTTCATTCAGCGGATGGAGAATTTTGCCAGGCTTACGCCGAAGAAGGAAATGGTGGAGATCATGGCCGATGAGTACGCGAAGCATATTAAAAAAC
>JBAWAB010000093.1:0-3106 GCA_049589035.1 Salegentibacter sp. | reverse complement strand
CAGAAGCGGTCTTTATCATGATAGACCACCACCAGGAACCAGCCGAGTACGCCGATTATACATACAGCGATGCCACCATGAGCTCTACCTGCGAGATGGTGTATCATTTTATCGAAAAACTACATGGGCTTCATAATATTAGCCCCGATATCGCGACCTGCCTTTATGCCGGGATTATGACCGATACCGGTTCGTTTCGCTTCAGCTCCACCAGCAGCCTTACACATCGCGTGGTGGCCGATCTTATTGACAAAGGCGCGGATAATGCACGCATTCACAACAATATTTTTGATACCAATAGCGAAAGCCGCCTGCAGTTACTGGGAGTAGCCCTTAACAACCTGAAGGTGAACCAGCTTTTCAGGACGGCCTATATTACCCTCTCACAAGAGGAGCTCGATTCGCATAATTTCAGAAAAGGAGATACCGAAGGTTTTGTAAATTATGGATTATCTTTGGAAGGAATTATTTTTGCCGTGATCTTTATAGAACACAAGGCCGATGGGATCGTCAAAATTTCTTTCAGGTCTAAAGGCGACTTTTCGGTAAATGATTTCGCGCGGCAGCATTTTGAAGGCGGAGGCCATATTAATGCAGCCGGGGGAAAATGCGAACTTTCCCTTAATGACACGGTAGTGAAATTTAACCGGCTACTACCTGAATACAAAGAAGAACTTTCGAGATGAAAATAAGGATCAGTATTCTGTTTTTAATCCTTCTCGCCTCCTGCAAGTCGCCCCAGGCTCGCCAACCTGTGAGCCAGCAGTCGGGATCGTACATCAATGAATCGGTGGCGAGAAATAAAGATTTGCTGGCAAAGGAAGAAGAGCGCATCCAGAATATTATCGAGAAAGATACAAGCACCGAATATCTGAGTTCCAGCAACGGATTTTACTACTATTACAACAAAAAATCCACCGACTCAACCAACACCAAAACTCCCGAATTTGGCGATGTAGTGGTCTTCGACTACAGCATCTCCACTCTGGAAGGAAAGCCTATTTATGCTGAAGGAGAAAAGCCAACGAAAGAATATGCAGTGGACAAGGAAAAGCTTTTCAGCGGGCTGCGACAAGGAATAAAATTGATGAAGGAAGGAGAAACCGTGACCTTCTTTTTCCCTTCCTATAAAGCTTACGGGTACTATGGCGATAAAAATAAGATAGGCACCAATATTCCTATTTCGGCCAAAGTCACCCTTCATTCCATTAAAACTGAACCTAAAACAGAATCCAATAATTAGTATGAAAAAAGCAAATCTTCTCGTTTTATTTGCGGTGGTACTTTCAGTATTCGCCTGTAATGACAAATACCCTGATCTTGATGACGGCATGTACGCCGAATTCAATACTTCTAAAGGAAATTTTGTCGCCGAACTTTACTACAAGCAGACCCCTATCACGGTGGCCAGCTTCGTTTCACTTGCCGAAGGAACCAACCCGATGGTGGACAGCACTTACAAAGGAAAAGAGTTCTATAATGGGCTTACTTTTCATCGTGTCATTGATGGATTTGTGATACAGGGTGGTGATCCTACCGGTACAGGTTCTGGCGGACCGGGCTACAAATTTCCCAACGAGACTACCGACAGCCTGAGTCATGACAGCAAAGGCATCCTCTCAATGGCCAATGCCGGCCCAGACACCAACGGCAGCCAGTTCTTTATCACGCTTGCCCCTACTCCTCATCTCGACGGAAGACATACTGTCTTCGGAAAAGTGGTTGAAGGCATGGACGTGGTAGATTCCATCGGAAAAGTGAAAACCGGTCCTATGGACAAACCCGTGGAAGACATCGTGATCAAAGAAGTGAATATCATCAGAAAAGGCAGTGATGCCAAAAACTTTGATGCACCTAAAGTTTTTGAAAACAAGCTGAAGGATATTCAGAAGGAAAATGAAGAAGCAGAGAAACGCAAAGAAGAAGCTCAGACTCAAAACCAAAAGGAATTTGAAGGCCTGAAGAAAAAAGCCGATTCTCTTGACAGCGGACTTAAGATCTATTTCGAAGAAAAAGGTGACGGTCCTAAACCCGAAAATGGCGACACGGTTGAAGTGAACTATGAAGGTTACTTTGCCGACGGAACTATTTTCGATACCAATAAGGAAGATCTTGCAAAAGAAATGGGTATCTATAATGCAGCAAGGGCAGCTCAAAACGGCTACGGGCCAATGGCTACCAAGTATGGTCCCGATGCACCAATGATCCCTGGATTTAAGGAAGGTCTGCAGCAAATGCAGGTAGGTGATAAAGCGGTATTGTTTATCCCAAGCCACCTGGCTTACGGAGAAAGAGGTGCCGGCGGAGTGATCCCTCCCAACACCGATCTTATCTTCAAATTGGAAATGGTTGATATCAAAAGCATGAAATAATCTATCCGATTTTTACAAAAAAAAGCCCCGGAAAACGGGGCTTTTTTTGCTCAATTCCGAACTCAATTCTTCGGAATGTTCTTAAGGATCTCCAACACGAATTTCCAGTATTTTTGAGCTGAAGAAATGCTGGCGCGTTCATCGGGAGAATGCGCTCCGCGAATGGTAGGCCCAAAAGAGATCATGTCCATTTCGGGATAATGATTTCCGATGATTCCGCATTCAAGGCCTGCATGGCAGGCTGCCACATCAGCTTTTTCTCCATTCATCTTCTGGTAAAGCTCATCTACTACCTTCAGAATAGCTGAATCCATATTTGGCGCCCACCCGGGATATTCGCCCGAAAGCTTTACCTTAAAATGCGCAAGTTCAAAACTTGCCTGAAGACTGTGCGCAAGATCTTTTTTCGAAGATTCTACCGAAGACCTGGTAAGGCAGTTGATCTCCATTTTTCCGTCTTTAATCTCCACTTTTGCGATGTTGTTGGAGGCTTCCACGAGACCTTCAATATCGGGGCTCATGCGGTAAACACCATTGTGAGCCGAAGCGAGGGCTTTCACCAGCTCCTGCTGGGCCTCCACCTTCATCACTTTTCCAGGCACTTCAGCCTCGGTAATACTAATCTCAAGATTGGGCTCCAGGCTGGCGTATTCTTCCTTGATCTCCCTGATCCATACCAGCGTCTCGTTCAGAAAGGTGTCGGTATTTGATTTATCGATCACCACTACCGCATG
>JBAWAB010000092.1:0-3199 GCA_049589035.1 Salegentibacter sp. | reverse complement strand
AAGTGGTGTTCTCCTGAAGGGTATCAAAAATCTCGATTTTCACATCTTTACGGGCGCTTCCCAAAGGCATAATCGATGGCTTGGGATCCATGGGAGGAGAGATGATGATCTGTTTCTGCGGATCTTTGAGTTTCACATATTCGTCAAAAAGGATCCGTATCTCATCTTTGCTGAAATGTGTCGTGTAATTCTCTGGAGTTGCCCGAATGAACTTTGGCGGATCCTCATCTTTAGGACCTCCCTCGGGCATGCCTTTTTTCGCACATCGAACCAGGCACAAGAGCAATATAATTACCAGGATAAAACCGGGAATCCGCTTGATCATTTTAAAAATTTATAGCAAAGAAACAACTATTTTGAGTTTTTATGCAAATATCAGGCTGTAATTGCCATGGTAGCAATACTGATGCTGATGCCTTCTATTTTTTCCAGCCGATGGGCGCAGGCTTCCAGGGTTGCGCCGGTAGTGAGCAGGTCGTCCACAAGAAGAATGTGCTTATTCCGAAGCTTTTCCGAATTTTCCAGGACGAAAGTTTCCTCAATGCTGCCCCAGCGGGCCAGGCGCTTCTTGATGGTTTGAGTGCCGGTATTGGTCTTTTTCAGCAGGACATCATCTACGTATTCCGCATTAAGGCTGGCGGCCAGCTCCCGGGCAAAGCCTTCGACCTGGTTGAATCCGCGCGACTTCAGTTTTTTGGAATGCAGCGGTACAGGTATCACAGCATCTGTTCTGCGGAAATCCTCAACTCCAGACAATTCACTACCCATCCATTTTCCGAGGAAAGAACCTACCTCTTGATGACCGCGATATTTAAGGTTGTGAATGAGGTTTTGTACCATTCCTTTTTTGTAAAAGAACAGCAGGCATGCGGCGTTTTCGATGTTTGCCCTTCCGTAGAAGATCTTCAGCGCCAGATTCTCTTTTTCAAGATGGAAATTGGTGACCGGAAGTTCGTGCAAACAGGAGGTGCAGATGCTCTCCTCATTCCGGACCAATTCTTCGCTGCAGCAATTGCAAAGACGCGGATATAAGAGATCCAAAAAATCGTGAAACATTTGTTAACATATTGGAGGAAACCCCTTGAAACTCCTAAATTTACATATAAAATCAAACATTATGGCCACTGAGAACGAAAACGAAAAGAAAAATAACAATACCCTCAAGATCCTGACCGGGATCCTCGCGGTTGCATTGATTGCGATTGGAATTTATACCATCAAACTTTATAACGATAGTAAGGAACACGCAGAATATCTCGAAAACGAAAAAACTGCCATAGAGGATGAACTCAACGACCTTATCGTGAAGTACGATAAGGCAATAGATGAAAATGACATTATGGACCAAAACCTGGTGGATGCCAGGGAGAGAATTCAGGTATTGCTGGACTCTGTGAAGGATTATGAGGCTTCTCAGGCTCTGAATTACCGTTATCGCAAAGAGATAGATAATCTGAAAGCCGAAAAAGAAAGACTCTTTAAAGTCGTAGACAGCCTTAGCGCCCAAAATGAACGCATCACCAGCACGCTGGACAGTACAAATGTGGTGCTCGAGGAAAAGACACGTCTTTCTGACTCTCTGAGTACTACCAACCGAAGCCTGACCAACAAGGTGGATAAGGCGTCTCAATTGAAGATCACCGGACTTTCAGGGGAAGGCGTTATTGTGAGGAACAGCGGAAAACTTGTGGAAAATGACCGTACCCGGAGGATAGATCAAATTCGCACCTGCTTTACCATTACTGCCAATGACCTGGCAGAACCGGGCGAAAGAAACATGTATGTGCAGGTTTATAATCCCGATAATGAATTAGTGGGAGACCAGATCGCCGTGCAACATGAAGGTGGGGTGATGGTATACAGCGCAGCTTCAAAAGTTTATTATGAAAATGAAGAACTGGACGTATGTATCCTGGCCAATACCCAGGAGGATAAACTCATAGAAGGAACCTACAAAGTGTATGTTTACGCCGATTCAATGCTTATAGGTACAGCCTCCTTTAGTCTCAGGTAATCAAAATCATAAAATTAGAAAGCCGCCTTGACAGATATCAGGGCGGTTTTTTTATTTTTGCGCTATGGCAAAACAAGAAGATCTATTTAAGAACGTAATTTCCCATGCTAAAGAGTATGGGTATATTTTTGCTTCAAGCGAAATATATGACGGCCTGAGCGCCGTTTATGACTACGGACAAAACGGAGCTGAGCTCAAGAAAAATATCAAGGAATACTGGTGGAAAAGTATGGTGCAGTTGCATCAGAACATCGTTGGGCTGGACGCGGCTATTTTAATGCATCCCACCACCTGGAAAGCATCTGGTCACGTAGATGCTTTTAACGATCCATTGATCGACAATAAAGATTCTAAAAAGCGCTACCGGGCAGATGTTTTGGTGGAAGATTATGCCGAAAAACTGCTTCAGAAAGCACAAAAGGAAATCGCTAAAGCCAAAAAGCGTTTTGGAGACAAATTTGACGAAGAGCAATTTACAAGTACAAATCCGCGGGTACAGCGTTATCTTGGGCAGCGCAAAGAGATCCTCGAGCGTTTGGGTCGATCCCTTACCGAGGAAGACCTTGCCGATGTCAAAGCGCTGATCGAAGAACTGGAAATTGCCGATCCTGAAACCGGTTCCAGAAACTGGACCGAAGTTCGACAGTTCAACCTCATGTTTGGAACAAAGCTCGGTGCTTCAGCCGAAAGTGCTACCCAGCTTTACCTTCGGCCGGAAACTGCCCAGGGTATCTTCGTGAATTTCCTGAATGTGCAAAAGACTGGGCGAATGAAAATACCTTTCGGAATTGCGCAAATAGGAAAAGCTTTCAGGAATGAAATTGTTGCCCGACAGTTCATCTTCAGGATGAGGGAATTTGAACAGATGGAGATGCAGTTCTTTGTGCGTCCCGGCCAGGAACTTGAATGGTACGAACACTGGAAGGAAGTGCGCCATAAATGGCATTTAAGCCTTGGTCTGGGAGAAGAGAATTATCGTTTCCACGACCATGATAAACTGGCGCATTACGCCAATGCCGCCGCAGATATAGAATTTAATTTTCCTTTCGGATTCAAGGAACTTGAAGGAATTCATTCCCGTACCGATTTTGACCTGAAAGCACATGAAGAACATTCAGGCAAGAAACTGCGTTTCTATGATCCGGAATTGAAGGAAAATTATGTGCCTTATGTGATTGAAACTTC
>JBAWAB010000091.1:0-19638 GCA_049589035.1 Salegentibacter sp. | reverse complement strand
AGATCTCCAATGATTCCATAGTTTTCGATGGGTTGGTAACTCATAATTGCTCAGGGCTTTTTGCGGTTATTTTTTTGACAATGAGCATAAATTTACCCAAAATGCTTCGGAAATCGGCTAATACCGCGGCAAACCTGAAGTTAAATATTCCTAAAATACCCTAATCACCTCTTGTCCGGTGAGGGCGAATACCTGGTCCTGTTCTAAAGGTTTCAGGATATAATTGCCGGTAAATTCGCCGAAGGCCGGCAGGATAAGTTGCGATCTTGATTTGTAGAAGCAAGGTAATTTCAGCACCTGCCTGCCACGGCCAATAAGCCGGTAGCCCGGGTGAATATGTCCGCAGATATTGTAGAATCCTTCCCGCTCTTCCGGATGATGGGTGAGCAGAAAACCTTCAGTGATCATCTCCTCATGAACCTGTATGCCGATCGCTTCATATTTCAGGGGCGAAATGATGTCGTGGTTGCCGGCAATTAACAGGACTTCAGCTGAAATTGTCTTCACCCATTCTTCAAAAAGATGCCACTCCACATTCAGGGCGCTGTGGAAAAGGTCGCCGAGAAAGCAGATCGTTGACGGCCGAAAATACTTTACCACAGCTGATAATTGCTGAAAATTCCTGCCGATCGCCTTGTAAGGAACCGCGCTGCCGTGTTTTCTGAAATGGGAGATTTTTCCCAAATGCACATCGCTGATGAGCAACATGTGCTGCTCCTTCCAGAATGCTGCTCCGGAAGGATGAAATTCGAAGGTTTGATTTTGGATTTTTACCAGCAAAAGTTCTTTGATTCTTTGAAATTCGTTTCTTCTCTCAAAAGGCCTTACAAGTTTTGAAAAACTATGAGGTCCGATCGAATCTAATCAGCTGCCGATCTTATGCAGAATCTCCGCGGCCTTTTCAAGAGTTTCGTCGGTTTTCGCGAAACAGAATCTGAGCTGCTTGTTGTCTTTTTCATCAATATTGAAAACCGATACCGGAATGGAAGCTAACTGATGCTCCTTAGTGAGCCTTGAAGCTAATTCCACATCGCTTTCTTCGGTGACTTCAGAGAAATTCAGGATCTGGTAGTAAGTTCCTTTGGAAGCTTCTGCTCGGAATTTGGTGCCTTCGATCAGCTTCAGGAACTTGTCTCTTTTCTCCTGGTAAAATTCCCCAAGCTGAAGATAATTCTCAGGCGTCTTCAGATATTCCGCGAAAGCATGCTGTACGGGGTGGTTGGTACAAAAGGTAGTAAGCTCGTGTATTTTCCAGATCTCTTTCATCAAGACTTCAGGAGCCACACAATAGCCCATTTTCCAGCCGGTGTTATGGAAGGTTTTTCCGAAGGAAGAACACACGATAGCTCTCTTTGCAAGCCCCGGAAATCGGGAAGCGCTTTGATGGTCAATTCCGTCGAAAATAATATGCTCATAAACCTCATCGCTCAGCAGGATAATATTGGTATTTTTCAACAGCCTTTCCAACTGAAGCATATCTTCCCTGCCAAGCACGCTCCCGCTGGGATTATGAGGAGTGTTAATAATGATCATGCGGGTTTTGTCGCTTATCTTCTGCTCCACTTCCTTCCAGTCAACGTGAAAGTCGCTCCCCTGCAACTGTACGAAAACGGGCTTGCCTCCGGCCACTTTAATGCTAGGTTCATAGGTATCGTAGGCAGGCTTGAAAACGATCACTTCATCGCCGGGATGTACAAAGGCCGAAATTGAGCAAAACAAGGCCTCGGTCGCCCCGGTGGTAATAGTGATTTCAGATTCTGCCTTGTATTTGGTACCGTATAAGTTTTCGATCTTGGCCGCGATCTGTTCCCGCAACTGCGGAATTCCATTCATCGGCGGGTATTGATTATGGCCATCTTTCATGGCTTTGCAAACCAGATCCTTCAAGTGATCATCGGTATCAAAATTGGGGAATCCCTGGGAAAGATCGATGGCATTATGCTCCCTGGCCATTTTGCTCATTACCGAAAAAATACTGGTCTTTCCGTGGGGAAGTTTAGAAGGCAACTGCGCGAATTGAGGCATATTATCTTTTTAATTAAGATGCATAAAAAATCCCAAACTCTAAAAGAATTTGGGATTGGATTATTTTCGTTAGAAAAGTTTTAGCTTTTGGTAGTCGCTGAAAGGAATTCACGGTTCATACGTGCGATGTTCTCGAGCGAAATACCTTTCGGGCATTCGATCTCACAAGCACCGGTATTACTACAGTTTCCGAAGCCTTCAGCATCCATTTGTCTTACCATGGCCTTCACACGCTCGGTAGCCTCCACACGCCCCTGCGGAAGCAAAGCGAACTGAGATACCTTAGCTGAAGTGAAAAGCATCGCGCTGGCATTCTTACAAGCCGCGACACAAGCCCCACAACCAATACAGGTCGCAGCATCGAAGGACTCATCAGCCTTTTCCTTTTCAACAGGAATGGTGTTGGCATCAATAGTATTTCCCGAAGTGTTCACGGAAATATACCCCCAGGCCTGCTGAATTCTGTCAAAAGCAGTGCGGTCTACAACCAAATCTTTAATCACCGGGAAAGCCTTGGCTCTAAAAGGCTCAATAACGATAGTATCACCATCGTTGAAGGAGCGCATGTGCAACTGGCAGGTCGCAACGAGTTTCTCAGGTCCGTGCGGTTCGCCATTGATTTGAAGAGAACAGGAACCACAGATTCCTTCGCGGCAATCGTGGTCAAATTCTACCGTTTCTTCGCCTTTGGCTACCAGCTGTTCATTGAGAACGTCCAGCATTTCAAGAAAAGACATATCGCTGTCGATCCCGTCAATAGGGTAATCAACAAGTTTCCCTTCAGACTGGGCGTTTTTCTGGCGCCATATTTTTAATGTTAACTTCATGTCGTTAAAAGTTAATTGTTAAAAGTTAATCGTGGTCTGCAGCCTTCTTTAGGTAGTTTATATATCCGTTTAGGATTGTCAGACACTCGATTATTCTATTTTTACTTTTGTTGTATTCTTCCTGAGTTATGTAAGCTTCATCCAGGGCAGTTATGTACTGATCTAATAATTCATAAAGCGAGCCTCGTGAGGTTCTGCAAAATTGGATATTCTCCCTGTAATGAAATCTGCCGTATCCTTCAGCAATGTTATGAGTAACCGATCTTGAAGCTCTCCGCATTTGAGAAACCAATTCGTACTTTTCGGTGTCAGGAAAGGTCTTTATCAGCTCTTTCACCTCGTTCCGAAGCTGCCTTGCTGCCTTCCAGCAATTGAGGTCCTCAAAACTTTTTATCTCACTCATACTTGTGAAGGATGTCATGAGTTACCAATAACCATTAACTCATAACTTTGGATTCTTACTTATAGCTCCTTGTTTTTAATTCGATGTTTTTGAATACCAGATCTTCTTTGTGAAGAACTGCATCACGCGGATTCCCGGTGAATTCCCAGGCGGCAACATATTTGAAATTCTCATCATCCCTCAAGGCCTCTCCTTCTTCGGTCTGGTATTCTTCCCTAAAGTGACCTCCGCATGATTCGTCGCGATGAAGGGCATCTTTGGCAAAAAGTTCACCCAACTCAAGGAAGTCGGCTACCCGCCCTGCTTTTTCAAGCTCGGCATTCTTGGTATCGGCATCGCCGGTAATTTTCACATTCGCCCAAAAATCCTTGCGAAGTTCTGCAATTTCGTCAATGGCTTCCCGCAAGCCTGTGGCATTACGCGCCATTCCGCATTTGTCCCACATGATCTTTCCAAGCTTTTTGTGATAAGAATCGACAGAATTCTTTCCGCCGGCATTCATCAGCTTGTTGATCCTGTCTGTCACATCTTTTTCCGCAGCATCAAATTCCGGAGTATCAGTCGCGATCTTTCCGGTCCTGATATCTTTTGAAAGATAATCTCCAATAGTATAAGGCAGCACGAAATAACCATCGGCAAGCCCCTGCATCAGTGCTGAAGCTCCCAGCCTATTAGCACCGTGATCAGAGAAATTCGCTTCTCCGGCAGCATAGCAACCCGGAATAGTAGTTTGGAGGTTATAATCAACCCAAAGACCTCCCATGGTATAATGTACCGCAGGATAGATCATCATTGGGGTTTCATACGGATTTTGAGCCGTAATTTTCTCATACATCTGGAAGAGGTTTCCGTATTTAGATTCCACTACTTCCTTACCTAAACGCAGAATTTCTTCCTGTGAAGGGTTCTTATGACCTGCAGTAAAGGCTTTTTCTTTTCCGTAGCGCTCAAAGGCACTTCCGAAATCGAGGAATACTGCCTGTCCCGTTTTGTTCACACCGTAACCGGCATCGCAACGCTCCTTGGCTGCTCTTGAAGCCACGTCACGCGGCACCAGGTTTCCAAAGGCAGGATATCTTCTTTCAAGATAGTAATCGCGGTCTTCTTCTTTTATGTCTACAGGCTTCAGTTTTCCTTCCCTTACGGCCTTTGCATCTTCTTCTTTCTTCGGAACCCAGATCCTTCCGTCATTCCGCAGAGATTCAGACATCAACGTTAGTTTTGACTGATGGTCTCCGGAAACCGGAATACAGGTAGGGTGAATTTGTGTAAAACATGGATTGGCAAAGAAAGCTCCGCGACGGTGAGCCCTCCAGGCTGCGGTCACGTTACTTCCCATGGCGTTGGTAGAAAGATAAAACACGTTTCCGTATCCTCCTGAAGCAAGCACCACGGCATGCCCCGAATGTCTTTCGATCTCGCCGGTGATCATATTACGAGCAATAATTCCACGGGCTTTGCCGTCAACCAGGACCACATCCATCATTTCATGACGGTTGAAAGCCTGGATCTTTCCGCGGTTGATCTGGCGGTTCATTGCTGAATAAGCACCCAGCAATAACTGCTGCCCTGTCTGTCCTTTGGCGTAAAATGTACGTGATACCAACACCCCTCCAAAAGAACGGTTGTCAAGATATCCGCCATATTCACGGGCAAAAGGTACTCCCTGGGCCACACATTGGTCTATAATATTTCCGGAAACTTCCGCAAGGCGGTAAACATTTCCTTCCCGGGAACGGTAATCGCCCCCTTTTACGGTATCGTAAAAAAGACGGTAATCAGAATCGCCGTCTCCCTGGTAGTTTTTTGAAGCATTGATCCCTCCCTGTGCCGCAATAGAGTGCGCACGTCGGGGAGAATCCTGATAGCAAAAGGTTTTCACATTGTAGCCAAGTTCGGCAAGGGTCGCTGCGGCACTTCCGCCGGCCAGCCCTGTTCCTATCACAATGATATCAATATTCCGCTTATTTGCGGGGTTCACCAGGTTGATATTATTCTTATGGTTGGTCCACTTCTCTGCCAGCGGCCCTTCCGGTATTTTTGAATCTAAAACTGACATAAATCTTACCTATTAAACTTGATTAATATAATGAAAAAGGGCTATGAAAATGAATCCAAGCGGAATGATGATGGAGAAAGCAACCGTAGCGCCTCTCATCCCCTCTTTATATTTACCGTGCCACCCAACAGATTGGAAAGATGATGAAAATCCGTGTAGCAGGTGAAGGCTCAGGAATACAAAAGATAACACGTACAGGCCGGTTCTTACCGGGCTCTGGAATTTAGCGACCAACTCGGGATAATACCTCATTGGCTCGTCGGGGTTAACTTCTATATACTTGTATATGATCTCCGGAAACCAGAAATCGTAAAAATGCAATGCGAGGAAGGCTAATACTACCAGCCCGGACCAGATCATATTTCTGGACATCCAGCTGGAGTTCGCGCTTCCGTTGTAACGGGAGTATTTTACAGGTCTTGCCTTTCTATTATTGTATTCAACAATAAAGCCCAGCACAAAGTGAAGAACAACACCAAAAATAAGCACAGGCTGCAGCAACCACTGAACGAAAACGTTGGTTCCCATGAAATGAGAAACTTCGTTAAAGGCATTGGCGCTAAAAACTGAAGTGAAGTTAATTATGAAGTGCTGAAGTAGAAATAAGACCAAAAAAAGTCCCGATAAGGCCATAGCAAATTTTCTTGCTATGGAAGATTTGAGGAATCCACCCATTGGTTCTAATGTTTTTAATGAAATTTTAACAACAAATGTACATCTTGAATCAATTACTTACAAACTTTGACTCCTATTTTAGACGCTATTTAGACTAATTCAAAGTAGCAAAATTTCCCGATGTCAAGAGCACTTAAAAAGTGACAAAATTATTGATACTGAAGGGATTTTTCTTTTTGCAAAAGCTTAACTGGATTCCTTTTAATTTTTAGTAATTTCAGGAGAAACTTTTTAACCGGTTCAAAAGCCGAAATTCTGATGTTCTAAATGGAATTTATAGACTACTACAAACTTCTGGAACTGGACAAGTCTGCAAGCCAGGCAGACATCAAAAAGGCCTACAGAAAACTGGCCCGAAAATACCATCCCGATCTTAATCCCAGTGACAAGGAAGCGCAAGCCAGGTTTCAACAGATCAACGAGGCGCACGAAGTGCTGAGCGATCCTGAGAAGCGTAAAAAATATGACCAATATGGCAAGGACTGGGAACATGCCGAGCAATACGAACAGGCGCGGCAGCAACAGCAGCAGGCCGGAAGAGCCGGAGGATATGGAGGCGGTGGCTTTGGAGGTTTTGGTGGCGGCCAGGGCGGCTCGTATTCGGGAAACTTTGATGAGGACACCTTTTCCGACTTCTTTGAACAAATGTTCGGGGGCAGGGCAAGAGCACAGGGCTCCCATAGAGGCCATCACTTTAAAGGCCAGGACTTCAACGCAGAACTTCAGCTTAACCTGCGCGATGTTTATACCGCTCAAAAGCAAACGCTCACCATCAACGGCAAGAATATAAGGCTTACCATTCCTGCCGGCGTTGAAAACGGGCAGACGATCAAGATAAAAGGACATGGTGGCCCCGGCGTTCAGGGCGGCCCAAAAGGAGATCTGTATATCACCTTTAAAATCTTAAACAACACGAACTTCAAACGAGAGAAGGAAAACCTTTACGCTACCATAGATCTCGACCTTTACACCGCCTTGCTCGGCGGAGAGATCACCGTGGATACCTTCAACGGAAAAGTGAAGCTTAAGGTAAAACCCGAGACACAATCTGGCACAAAGATAAAACTGAAAGGCAAAGGTTTTCCGAAGTATAAAAAGGAAAATCAGTATGGCGATCTTTATATCACTTACCGGATAAAAATGCCTGCCAACCTCACCCAAAAGGAAAAAGAACTGCTTAAGGAATTACAAAAACTGCGCTCATGAATCCCGAGGAACTAATAACAACCGAAGAAATCTGCACCCGCTATCATGTGGAGCGAACTTTTATAGCTGCCCTTAGTGAGAGTGGTATCATTGAAGTTGTCAAAGTTGAAGAGAAAGAATACGTGCACTTTGACACCCTGGGCGAATTTGAGAAAATGATGCGCCTTCACCGGGATCTCGAGATTAATCCACCGGGGCTTGCCGCCGTTCAGCATTTGCTGGGTCGCCTTCATGAACTTGAGCGTTTAAATCGAGAATTACGAAACCGATTGGATCTCTACGAATAGAAATTGTTAAGGAAATGCAAAAACTTTTAGACTTAGTTTAACAGCTTTTGCAACAGGCTTTCTTAATTTTGAGATCGAATTTTCTTCAGAATCAAATAAAATCATAATGAAATACGACCAAATTGACCGCACACTTTTTGTGAAAAACCGCAAGAACTTCATGGAACAGATGAAGGACAAAAGCCTGGCGGTTTTTAATTCGAACGATGTTTACCCTATTGGCGCAGACAGCACCATGCCTTTTCAGCAAAACCGCGACCTGTTTTACCTGAGCGGAGTGGACCAGGAAGAGAGTATTCTTGTTCTATTTCCTGATGCTCCTAAAAAGGAACACCGCGAAATTCTTTTTTTAACCGAAACCAATCCCCATATAGCGGTTTGGGAAGGAGAAAAACTCACCAAAGAAAAGGCTCAGGAAGTAAGCGGAATTGAGACGGTATACTGGCTTCAGGATTTTGAAAAGATCTTCTTTGAGCTGATGACCCAGTCTGAAACTGTTTATTTTAACACTAACGAACACTACAGGGCCAGCAATAAAACGGAAACCCGCGATGCGCGTTTCATCAAATGGTGCAAGGACAAATATCCCGCGCATCAGGTTGCCAAGAGCAACCCTATTCTTCAGAGACTGCGGGCTGTGAAAGATCCCATCGAACTTGACCTCATGCAAAAAGCCTGTAACATCACCGAAAAAGCTTTCCGCAGAGTTCTGAAATTCGTAAAACCCGGAGTATGGGAATATGAGATCGAAGCTGAATATTACCACGAGATGATCCGCAACCGCTCCCGCGGCTTTGCCTACTCTCCTATTATTGCCAGCGGAAACAGCGCCAATGTGCTGCACTATACTGAAAATAATAAACAGTGTAAAGAAGGTGAATTGATCCTTCTGGATACCGGGGCAGAATACGCCAACTATTCCAGCGATATGACGCGAACAATCCCCGTTTCTGGAAGATTTACCGACCGGCAGAAAAAGATCTACAACACGGTAAATAAGGTGAAGAAAGAAGCCACCACTTGGCTTGTTCCCGGCACGATGTGGGCAGAATACCACAAAGAAGTCGGAAAGTTAATGACTTCTGAATTACTGGACCTCGGACTGCTTGACAAAGCCGATGTGCAAAATGAAGACCCAAGCTGGCCGGCTTATAAAAAATATTTCATGCATGGCACAGCCCACAATATTGGTCTCGATACCCATGATTATGGAATTTTGACACAACCCATGAAAGCCAACCAGGTCTTCACCGTAGAACCGGGAATTTATTTGCCCGATGAAGGCTTCGGAATTCGCCTGGAAGATGATTTCGTAATTCAGGAAAAAGGAGAACCTTTTAACCTGATGGGCAATATTCCTATTGAAGCTGAGGAGATTGAAGAGATCATGAACAGCTAACGCTGGAATAAAACTTTATTTTTTAACCAATTTGGAAAATTGCCACAGATGCAGTAGTGTATTTGTGGCATTTTTATTGAAAAAAACTGAAGCGAATGTTTACCGAATACAAAAACGCAAAAATAAATTTCACTTCTGAAGGAAAAGGAAGGCCCCTGGTCCTGCTCCATGGTTTTCTCGAATCTCTTGAAATCTGGAAAGATTTTGTGCCTGAATTAGCACGGGAAAGACAGGTAATATGTATCGATCTTCCCGGCCACGGCAAGTCGGGCTGCTTTGGTAAAATCCATACAATGCAAGAAATGGCAGGAGCTGTACACAGGGTACTGAAAGAGCTGAAATTAAACAAGGTAAGCCTGGCAGGACATTCTATGGGAGGTTATGTGAGTTTGGAATTTCTCGCAAAATTTCCTACAATGACCCGGGCAGTAGTTCTCGTAAATTCTACCCCTGCATCCGATTCCGCAGAAAAGAAAGAAAACCGGGACCGGGCCACAGTTTTGGTGCAGAAGAACAAAAAAGCCTATGTGAAAATGGCTATTTCCAACCTGGTTAGTCCCGCGGACAAGGAAATATTTAAAAAGGAAGTAGAAGAACTAAAAACCCGGGCTATCACAACTTCGGCGGAAGGAATCGCCGCGGCACTGCAGGGCATGAAGGTACGGGAAGATCATACGCAGCTGCTAAAGGAATTCAGTGGTTATAAGAAAATACTCACAGGAAAAGAAGATCCGGTGATGGAATACGAAATTATTAAGATACTAGCCGAGACTAATAATATCGCTCTGGAAACAGCCTCTGGCGGTCATTTATCCTACATAGAGGATCAGACCTTACTACGAAATTTATTGCACTTTATCGATTAATTAATACTTTTTGTCATTACATTAACTTTTTTTATAATTTTATAGACGAAGAAATAAGAAAATCAGCCTTTTATGAAGAAAGCAACCCCTGAAAAGTTCTCATTGGCGAAGGTTTTTTGCAGCATTTTTGGACATCAACTAAAGGTCTCCAAGAATGTCACTAATCACATCCATGAATACCAATGCGCCAAATGCGGTATGGAAATGACCGATACCGCAAATGGATTCCTGGCGAGGTTAACTCCTAAATTCAAGGAAACCAACAACTATCTGGCTAAAATTCACCAAAGAAGAAAGAGAAAATTATACGCAGAGGCGTCTTAAGCCTCTTCCCCTCCTTTTTCTTCCATAGAATTCCAACCCCTGGCGATCAACGGGATCTTGGTATTGGCTCGGGTAATAAGATGCATCCCTTCTTTTTCCTCTGTCATATGACCAATTACCGTCAGGTGAGGATTTCCTTTTATCTTGTCGAAATCCTTTTGCGAGATTGTGAATAAAAGTTCGTAGTCTTCCCCACCGCTCAAAGCAATGGTGGTACTGTCAATTTCAAATTCCTCACATACTGAGATTACCGCCGGGTCCAACGGGATTTTTTCCTCATACAGGTTTACGCCCACTTTGGAGTTCTTGCAAATGTGGATCACTTCCGAAGATAGTCCGTCGCTGATATCGATCATCGAAGTTGGTTTCACCTCAAGCTGCTTTAGCAACGGCAGAATATCTTTTCTGGCTTCCGGTTTTAGCTGTCGCTCTATGAGGTAAGTGTATTGGTCAAGATCGGGTTGAGCGTTAGGATTGGCTTTAAAAACTTGCTTTTCACGCTCCAGGATCTGTAAGCCCATATATGCGGCCCCCAGGTCGCCCGTCACTACCAGCAGATCGTTAGGCTGGGCGCCGCTGCGGTAAACAAGGTCTTCTTTTTCAGCCATGCCCATGGCAGTGACACTAATAAATAGGCCGGAAGTTGAGGAAGTAGTATCCCCGCCCACAATATCGAGATTGTAGATTTTAGCGGCCAGTTCTATTCCGGCGTACAACTCCTCAAGCGCCTCGACGGGGAAACGATTGGAAACCGCAATAGAAACCGTGATCTGCGTGGCAACGCCGTTCATCGCACACACATCAGAAACATTCACCATCACAGCCTTGTAGCCCAAATGCTTCAACGGCATATAGGCCAGGTCAAAATGCACTCCTTCCACCAGGAGATCGGTAGTGACAATAGTTTGCTTATTTTCGAAATTTAGTACGGCAGCATCATCACCAATGGCCTTCACGGTGGAAGGCAATTTGGGTTGAAAACTTTTGGTAAGGTGATCGATCAGGCCGAATTCGCCTAATTCTGAAAGGTTTGTCCTCATTCCCTGACTATCCTGAAACATAATATTCAAATTTTATTGCAAAATAAGGGAATATTCTCTCAACTGAAGAGCCCAGAGCAGAGTTTATGGAAACAGGAACAATTCACAAACCGACATAAAATAAGGAAAAGCGATTATTCCGAAGAAACCTGAAGCTCCTACAAAGCAAGCTGATTATCAGTAAAATGTGGATGTTTTCCGTCATTCCATTTGGATCGGCAAAGCCTATTCACCGATTCTAAAAACAAATGCAGAGCCTATGGAAATGCGAGTGTTTTATAGTATATTTGTCCCCTATTTAGAATTAATCTTTTTAAGCTATGATAAAAGTAAGCGAAGATGCTAAAAAAAAGATTGCCGCTCTAATGAGTGAAGGAGGCTATGACAGCCTGCAGGACTATGTTCGCGTGGGAGTGAAGAGCGGAGGATGCTCCGGTTTATCCTATGAACTAAAGTTTGACAAGACTCAGGCAGAAGACGACAAAATCTTTGAAGATAACGATGTAAAAATCATTGTAGATAAACGCAGCGTGCTATATCTGGCCGGCACCATATTAGAGTACTCCGGCGGACTCAATGGCAAGGGATTTGTGTTTAATAATCCGAATGCCCAGCGCACCTGTGGCTGCGGCGAGAGTTTTTCACTCTAGACGATTCGAAATTCAGGATTTAAAACTCAAAAACTGAAATGGGTAACATAGAAAGATTTGAGGATTTGGAAATCTGGATTCGTACAAGAGAAATTTGTAAAGACATCTTTGCAATTCGAGAAAGAAGTGGTTTAAAGAATGATTACCGGTTGTATGAAATCAATGGATCCTCGGGATCTGTGATGGACAATATAGCTGAAGGTTTCGAAAGAGACGGAAATAGAGAATATGTTCAATTTTTATCTGTCGCTAAATCCTCAATGTGGAGAGACACGTTCTCAATTATACAGGGTACTCGACAGAAACTATATCAGCCAGGACGAATTTGACGCGGAATGCTAAAAACTGCTTGAGCTGAGCAAACAGATTGGGGGCTTCATGAGATACCTTCAAAACAGTGAATACAAAGGTAGCAAGTTCAAATAATCTTGAATTTTGAACCTTAAATTTTGAATTAGACAAGATGGCATATACTGAAGACGATTTAAAAAAAGAGCTCGAGACCAAAGAGTACGAGTACGGATTTTATACCGATATAGAATCTGATACTTTGCCTGTGGGCTTGAATGAAGATATTGTGCGGGCGATTTCGAAAAAGAAGAATGAACCGGAATGGATGACGGAATGGCGCCTGGAGTCCTATCGCGCCTGGGAGAAAATGACCGAACCCGAGTGGGCGAATGTGCATTATAAAAAACCGAATTTCCAGGATATCTCCTACTATTCTGCGCCGAACAAGAAGCCGAAATATGACAGTCTCGATGAGGTAGATCCCGAATTGCTGGACACCTTCAAAAAGCTTGGAATTTCAATAGATGAACAGAAAAAACTCGCAGGAGTCGCGGTAGACGTGGTGATGGATTCGGTTTCAGTGACCACTACCTTTAAAAAGACTTTGGCCGAAAAAGGGATTATTTTCTGCTCGATTTCTGAAGCTATACAGGAACATCCTGAACTGGTGAAAAAATACATCGGCTCTGTGGTGCCGAAAACCGACAATTTCTATGCGGCTTTAAATTCGGCAGTATTTAGCGATGGTTCCTTTTGCTATATTCCGAAAGGAGTACGCTGCCCAATGGAACTCTCTACTTATTTCCGTATTAATCAGGCGGGAACAGGACAGTTTGAGCGTACGCTGGTAATTGCCGACGAAGGCAGCTATGTTAGCTACCTTGAAGGGTGTACCGCTCCTACGCGGGACGAAAACCAGTTGCATGCCGCAGTGGTTGAACTTATCGCACTTGACGATGCCGAGATAAAATACAGCACCGTCCAGAACTGGTATCCCGGAAGCAAAGAAGGAAAAGGTGGAGTTTTCAACTTCGTTACCAAGCGCGGACTCTGCGAAAAAAATGCAAAGATCTCCTGGACACAAGTGGAAACCGGTTCTGCAGTAACCTGGAAATATCCAAGCTGCGTGTTGAAAGGAGATAATTCGGTTGGAGAGTTCTACTCTATCGCCGTGACCAACAACTTTCAGCAGGCCGATACGGGAACCAAGATGATCCACCTGGGGAAAAACACCCGCAGTACGATCATTTCCAAAGGTATTTCCGCTGGAAAATCACAGAATTCCTATCGCGGACTTGTACAGATAAACAGCCGCGCCGACAATGCCCGAAACTTTTCACAGTGTGATTCGCTGTTGATGGGAAATAAATGTGGCGCCCACACCTTCCCTTATATAGAAGTCAAGAACAAATCGGCACAGGTAGAGCACGAGGCCACCACAAGTAAAATTGGGGAAGACCAGATCTTCTACTGCAATCAACGCGGAATTGATACCGAGAAAGCCATCGCATTAATCGTAAATGGTTTTAGTAAGGAGGTGCTGAACAAGCTGCCAATGGAATTTGCCGTAGAAGCACAGAAACTGCTGGAAATTTCTCTGGAAGGTTCTGTAGGATAATAAAAGCTAAGGAATGGTAAAAAAACTAATGGTGATTTTAGTGGTTTTCAGCCTTGTTCTCACTGCCTGCCAGAATGAGGACAAAAAAGATCTGACGCCCGAACCGGAGACCGCGAAAGTTCCTGATAGCATTCAAACCCTGAGCGGACAGTTTATTTATGTGGCCGATGCCGCAGTGCTGCGTGGAGAAGATTTTGTATATGAAGTAAAGATCGACTCGATGGCTCAGCAACTGGCAGACCAGGTAAAACCATATAAAAAGGAAGACTTTGATATGGTTCCGGTAAAGATCAGGGGGAAAGTATCACCAAATACCAGGCGCGAAGGTCTGGATGAAATGGTGGAGATTCGTGAAATACTGGATATAACCAAGAGTAAAGATTCGATAACCGAACAAACACAGAAAAAATAAAACGATCCGGTGGAGCCGGATGCATACCCAGAAAATATGCTACAAATAAAGAATTTACACGCAAGTATAGAAGATAAGGAAATCCTGAAAGGGATCAATCTGGAGATAAATCCGGGTGAAGTTCACGCGATCATGGGACCTAACGGGTCTGGAAAAAGTACATTATCTTCAGTGATCGCCGGGAAAGAGGAATATGAAATGACCGATGGCGAAATTCTGTTTGAGGGAAAGGATCTCTCTGATCTTGCTCCTGAAGAAAGAGCACATCTCGGAATTTTCCTTTCTTTCCAGTATCCCGTTGAAATCCCAGGAGTTTCAGTGACCAATTTTATGAAGACGGCGCTGAACGCTCACCGAAAGGCTAACGGACTTGAGGATATGCCTGCCAACCAATTGCTTAAGCTGATCCGTGAAAAATCGGAATTACTGGGCATCGACCGGAAATTCCTTTCCCGTTCCCTTAATACAGGATTTTCAGGAGGAGAGAAAAAGCGTAACGAGATCTTCCAGATGGCTATGCTTGAGCCGAAATTATCTATTCTTGATGAAACCGATTCAGGATTGGATATTGACGCGCTAAAAGTAGTTGCAAACGGAGTGAATAAACTGCGTTCTGAAGACAATGCCGTTTTAGTGATTACACACTACCAGCGACTATTGAACTATATCGTTCCTGATGTAGTACACGTGTTGGTGGACGGTAAGATCGTGAAAACCGGGGGCAAAGAACTGGCCCACGAACTCGAAGAAAGAGGTTACGACTGGGTTACGCCCGAAAAAGCGGTTTAAGCGATTAGAGAATTGATCAATTTGAAGATTAGCTAAAGACTGATCATTCAAAATTTAGAATCAAACAAGGACTGGAAGCCGATTAGGATAATCCCTGAATTAACTTTCAGCCTTAAACTTGAAACATTTAAGATGGAATTAAAAGATAAATTAGTATCGTCATTTTTGGCTTTTGAAGAAGAGGTTGGTGTAGACAATGACGTGCATAAGATAAGAAGTCAGGCGATCAAAGACTTCGAAGCTCTTGGCTTTCCGGGCAAGAAGGAAGAGGCATGGAAATATACCTCGCTCAATTCTGTACTGAAACAAGACTACAGCATTTTTCCGAAGAAGGAAGATACCCTGGAATACAGCGAGATCAGGAAATATTTTATTCACGATATAGACACTTACGACCTGGTGTTCATTGACGGGATCTTTTCTTCGCACCTGTCGCAGACCACTCACGACAAGATCGATGTCTGCCTGATGTCTTCAGCGCTCAGCAACCCGAAATATAAAGCGGTAATAGATAATTATTTCAACAAGCTGGCACCAAAAACGGGACTGAATTCCTTAAATACCGCCTTTGCAAGAGAAGGAGCTTTTATTCACATTCATAAGAATAAAATGGCCGATAAGCCTATCCAGATCCTCAATTTCTCTACGGGAAATGAATCGGCATTATTACTTCAGCCAAGAAATTTGATCGTTGTAGATGAGAATTCTCATGCTCAGATCATAGAACGCCACCAAAGCCTTACCGATCACCCGGTGCTTACCAATTCTGTCACCGAACTTTATGCTGACCGGCGTGCGATGGTAGATTACTATAAGATCCAGAATGACCGGCTTTCAGCCTCGCTTATTGACAATACGTTCATCGAACAAAAGGCAGAAAGCAATGTTTCGGTTCACACCTTCTCTTTCGGCGGGCAACTTACCCGCAACAACCTGAATTTCTATCAGAAAGGAGAGCGCATTGAATCTACCTTAAAAGGAGTAACTATCATAGAAGGGAAACAGCATGTAGACCACAATACTTTGGTTCATCACCTGGAGCCTAACTGTGAGAGCCACCAGGATTACAAAGGCATTTTTTCAGAAAGATCTACTGGTGTTTTCAACGGGAAAGTAGTGGTCGAGAAGGAAGCCCAAAAAACCAATGCCTACCAGGCTAACAACAATGTGCTTGTTGACGACAAGGCGACGATCAATTCGAAACCACAGCTTGAGATCTTTGCAGACGATGTTCGTTGTAGCCACGGTTGTACCATTGGTCAGCTGGATGAAGAGGCTCTTTTCTATCTTCAGTCCCGCGGAATCCCTAAAAAAGAAGCCCGTGGCCTGCTGATGTATGCCTTTGCCAATAATGTACTGGCAAGTGTTAAAATTCCCGAGATCAAGAAGAGGATCAACAAGTTAATCGCCATGAAACTGGGTGTTGACCTTGGGTTTAACCTATAGGAAACGGGGCTGTTTTTTTAATAAAATGGCACCTGTTGCTGTGCACAAAAATTAAAGAATGAGTATTGCTACCGAAAGAACATCGTTAGACGTAGAAAAGATCAGAAAAGATTTCCCCATCCTGAAAAGGAAGGTGAACGGCTATCCCCTGGTCTATTTTGACAACGCGGCTACCTCACAAACTCCGCAACAGGTGATAGATGCGATTGTAGATTATTATTCCAACTACAACGCGAATATCCACCGGGGAGTGCATAGCCTGTCCCAGGAGGCCACCGATAAATATGAAACCGCCCGCCGTACCATTCAGAAGCATTTTAATGCTGAAAAGCCATACGAGATCATTTTGACTTCGGGCACTACTCATGGCATTAACCTGGTGGCCAGCGGATTTGCTTCTATTCTGAAGCAAGGAGATGAGATCCTGGTTTCAGCTTTGGAACATCATTCCAATATTGTGCCCTGGCAGATGTTATGTCAGAGAACCGGCGCTGTTCTGAAGGTAATCCCGATGAATGAGAATGGCGAATTGATCTTTTCAGAATTCGAAAAATTGCTTTCTCAAAAGACCAAAATCGTCTTTTTGAATCACGTTTCCAATGCTTTGGGTACTGTGAACCCCATTAAAAAGATCATTGAAAAAGCACATGAAAAGGGAGCCGCTGTCCTGATAGATGGCGCCCAGGCGGCACCACATATAAAAGCTGATGTTCAGGAGCTGGACGTAGATTTTTATGTTGCCTCTGCCCACAAAATGTGCGGCCCAACCGGCGTAGGAATGCTGTACGGCAAAGAAGAATGGCTCAACAAATTACCGCCATACCAGGGCGGTGGAGAGATGATCGCCACGGTTACTTTCGAGAAGACCACTTATGCCGATCTTCCGCATAAATTTGAGGCAGGAACGCCCAACATTTGCGGGGGAATAGCATTTGCAGCAGCAATAGATTATATGAACAGCATCGGCTTCGAAAATATAGCGGCCTATGAAGAAGATTTGCTGCATTATGCCACCAAAAAACTGAATGAAATAGAAGGAATGAAGATCTACGGCGTTTCCGAAGAAAAAACTGCCGTAATCTCTTTCAATATTGAAGGACTTCACCCTTACGACATCGGCACTCTCATCGATAAGATGGGAATCGCCGTGAGAACCGGCCATCATTGCGCGCAACCGGTAATGGATTTCTTTAAAATCCCAGGCACCGTAAGAGCTTCCTTTGCCTTTTATAACACCAAAGAAGAAATTGACCGCTTTATTGAAGCGGTAAAAAAAGCGAAAGCCATGCTTTCCTAAAACCACATTTTTATGAAAAAACTGATTTTTATTCTGAGTCTCAGCCTTTTATTCTCCTGCGGAAGCAATGAGAAAAAAGAAGAGGCTTCCGACTCTGAAAATATAAACCAAACTTCAAACACGGCTCAGGCAGAAGCGATAAGCACGACTCCTGCTGAACTGAAATCGGAATCGGGGAATTACAAGATCATCGAACTGGCCGGAAAAGATGTTAGTGCCGATCAGATGCTGCTGGAATTCGACGGGGCAAACCAGAAAATGTCGGGTACTACAGGCTGCAACGAATTTATGGCAGCCTTTAAACTTGATAAAGACCGTGTGAAATTCGATCCTCCTGTGGTGACCAAGATGATTTGCGATGGTAAGATGGAAAATGAAGAGACCTTGCAGGAGATCCTTCCGAAGGTAACTAAAGCGGAGCTGAAAGATGGAGAATTGAAGTTTTTATCTGATGATAATGAGGTGTTGTTAAGCCTCCAAAAAAACGATTAAAGTGAGCAATATAAAGGAAAAGCAAGAGGAGATCGTTGAAGAGTTTTCCATGTTTGACGACTGGATGCAGCGTTACGAGTACATGATAGAACTTGGAAAATCGCTTCCTCTTATTGACGATAAGTACAAAATTGATGAGAATCTCATCAAAGGTTGTCAAAGTAAGGTATGGGTGCATGCTGAACTTGAGGGCGATAAACTGGTATTCACTGCCGATAGTGATGCCATTATCACCAAAGGGATCGTTGCGATCCTGATAAGGGTATACTCCGGTCAGCACCCGTCTGAGATCATCGAAGCCGATACTAAATTCATAGATGAAATCGGGCTTAAAGAACATCTTTCCCCTACCCGCGCCAACGGTTTGGTGAGCATGATCAAACAAATAAAAATGTATGCTGTGGCATACCAGACACAACTCAACTAAGATGGAACAAACAATAGACACCCAGGAATTGGGAGAAAAGATCGTGAAAGTCCTCAAGACGGTTTACGATCCTGAAATTCCTGTTGACATATACGAACTAGGGCTTATTTATGACGTGATGGTGAGTACCGACAGCGAAGTAAAGATCCTAATGACGCTTACCACACCTAATTGCCCCGTAGCCGAAAGCCTTCCGCAGGAAGTGGAAGAAAAGGTGAAATCGCTGGATATGGTGAAGGATGCTGAAGTGGAAATCACTTTCGATCCACCATGGAGCCAGGATTTAATGAGCGAAGAAGCCAAGCTCGAATTGGGACTTTTATAGAAGCTGAAGCGGTTATGGCAGAAGAAATCATCAACAGAGTAGCAGATAGTAAGCTTGTCACCTTTGACCTGGAGGATTATTATCCTGCCGGAGAGAGGGTGCTTTTTGATATCAAAGAATGGCTGCTCGAAGGTTTTGTGCTGCGCGAAAGCAGTTTCCGCGAAGAAGCGAAGCAGCACGACTGGAGTACCTATCAGGGCAAATTCGTGGCTTTGCATTGCTCTTCCGACGCTGTTATCCCGGCCTGGGCTTACATGCTTTTGGCTACCTATCTTCAGCCTTATGCAAAAAAAGTAGTCACGGGCGACCTGGAAATACTGGAAACGGTCATTTATGCGGAAATAATTTCAGGTCTTGATGTGGGCGCATTTGAAGACAAGCCGGTAATCATAAAAGGCTGTTCCCGTAAGCCCGTTCCGCGGAATGCCTATTTGCTGCTGATAGAAAAGCTCCAACCCGTGGTAAAAAGCCTGATGTATGGCGAAGCCTGTTCTTCAGTTCCGCTGTACAAGAAACCAAAAAATTAGATATATTTGAAAGAGGTCTCCAAAAGGCCAATTTCATCCTTTTGAATACCGGCCGTTTTTACGGCCGTTAATTTTTAAAGATAGCTTATGAAGAAAGTATTACTCACCCTGGCCCTCGTTAGTTGTTTTTCAGCAATGACAGCCCAGGAAAAGAAAGAAGAAAAGGAAGAACAGAAACAAGGCTGGACCAAAGAAGGCAATATTTCCCTGCTTTTCAACCAGTCGGCCTTTAATGCAGATTGGACCGGGGGCG
>JBAWAB010000090.1:0-2547 GCA_049589035.1 Salegentibacter sp. | reverse complement strand
CATACCGTGGCTTACCGTTCGCCTATAGATTCTATTGAGATCATGCATACGGCACACTCCCGCCAGGGCTTTGCAAAAGGCGCGGTGATAGCGGCAGAATGGCTACAGGACAAACAAGGGGTTTTCTCCATGAGGGATGTGCTTTCAAGCCTTTTCGAATAATTTTCAGTAACAAATCAGCATAAACACACACTAACTCAACAGCAAACATTTTAATTATGACATTCACACAATGGTTTCTGTTTTTCTTACTGGTTCAGGTAATACACTTTATTGGAACCTGGAAACTCTACCAGAAAGCAGGAAGAAAAGCATGGGAAGCCGCGGTACCGGTTTATAATGCCGTAGTCCTGATGCGAATTATCAACCGCCCATGGTGGTGGGTTCTTCTAATGTTCATTCCTATAGTGAATCTCATTATTTTCCCCGTAGTTTGGGTAGAAACGATCAGAAGTTTTGGTCGTCATTCAACTGCCGATACCTGGCTCGTGGTGCTTACGCTGGGATTCTATATTTATTATATCAATTACGCGACAGATGTAAAATACATTGAAGACCGCGACCTGAAACCTCGTACGGCAGCCGGAGAATGGATAAGCTCTATCCTCTTTGCGGTGATTGCAGCCACCATTGTGCATACCTATTTCATGCAGCCATTTACGATCCCTACCTCTTCCCTGGAGAAAACCTTACTGGTTGGTGATTATCTTTTTGTGAGCAAGTTCCACTATGGAGCGCGTGTTCCTGAAACTGCTGTGGCTTTCCCCATGGTGCATGATACTATTCCATTTTTAGGTATTAAATCTTATCTGAACAAACCTCAGATCCCATACATGCGTTTGCCCGGCTTTGAAGACGTAGAACGCAACGACATTGTGGTTTTTAACTGGCCGGTAGATACGGTGAAGCAATTCTTTGACCGCTCTGGAAAACATTTTACAAAACCCATCGATAAAAAGTCCAATTACGTCAAGAGATGCGTGGGGATTCCCGGCGATTCCCTCCAGGTAAAAGACGGTAGAGTATTTGTAAACGGGCAGCAGCTGAAATTACCGGGCAGGGCCAAGGTACAGTATTCCTATATTGGTAAGACCAAAGGCGAAGGCTTTAATCCGCGGTATCTTTATGAGCGTTATGATATTACTGATGGATTTTCCTATAATCCGGAAAACGATGTTTTCTTTATCAGGGCACTGAGCGAAGAGAACTACCAAAAGTTCCGGAATCACCCAAATGTCGCCTCGATAGAAAGATATGTAGATTCCTCCAAAACGAGTAGTTCCGCGCTTTTCCCCAACAACGGGAAACATGCCTGGACCAATGATTCTTTCGGGCCGGTTTATATTCCGAAGAAAGGAGCAACCGTAAAACTTACGCCAGAGTCGGTACCCTATTACAAAAGGATCATCGAGGTGTATGAAGGTTTTGAAATGGGAATTGATAATAAGCTAAGCCTTAACGGTACTCAGGTGCTGCTCAACGGTCAGCCAGCAGATTCCTACACTTTCAAACAGAATTATTACTGGATGATGGGAGATAACCGCAATAACAGTGAGGATAGCCGTTATTGGGGATATGTCCCTGAAAATCATATTGTAGGAAAACCTGTTTTCATCTGGCTTAGCCTGGACCAGAATGCCAGCGGCTTTGATAAGATCCGGTGGAATCGCATGTTCACAACGGTACAGGGCGAAGGAACTCCAATTTCCTTTCTCCCCTACTTTCTGATCCTGTTGGTGATTATAATTGCCTGGCAATACTTCAAAAAACGCCGGGAAGAAAGCTAAACTTTAAAAGAAAGAGGCTGTCTTAAAAATTTCTCTATGGAAAAGATTCTTATGCACCCGGCTTATTTTGGTGCAATTTCACAGTACGTGGCTATAGCGCAGGCGGAAGAGCTGGTTTTTGAGAACGAAGACAATTACCAAAAGCAGACTTACAGGAACCGTATGTATATTTACGATTCCAACGGGAAGCTGCTTCTGAATGTTCCCATAAAGCACAAATCTGCTTTAGGTATACAAGGCTCGGGGCATCAGAAATACAAAGAAGTACAAATAGAAAATGAATTCGATTGGCAACAACAGCACTGGCGGGCACTAAAGGCTTCTTATCAAACTTCTCCTTTTTTTGAATTCTATGAAGATGAGATCTCTCCCCTGTACCACCAGGAATATAAATTTCTTCTGGATTTCAATTATGCCTGTATGGAATTCGCGACCGATGCTCTTCAGCTGGATCTTGAATTTGAAAAAACTTCAGAATATATTCTTCACCCGCAAAATGTAAAAGATCTACGGCCCTTAATAAACGCCAAAAGCGGACTTCATCTTGAAAATGAGCGCTATCACCAGGTGTTTGAGCCGAAGCATGGTTTCATACCCGATCTTAGTATTCTGGACCTTCTTTTCAACCAGGGACCGGGAGCGCTTCAATATCTCGAAGAGCATAAACCCGACTTCAACTTATAATTTAAGGCTTGCTTTGATAGGAAAGTGATCTGAACGCAGCACCCGCATTGTCTTGAAAGATTTGACTTCCATCTCC
>JBAWAB010000089.1:0-14779 GCA_049589035.1 Salegentibacter sp. | reverse complement strand
ATAGAACATCAGGCCGATCTTTAAAGCTGAAAGGCCAACGTCTTCCCCTTCTACTTTTCCGCTGCTGAATAAGGGATTCAGACTGTAATAAAACTGAAAATTAAAAGTATTATACCCAAAAGTAAAGGTGGTGCCAAGCCTGAAACGATCGAGCTCCGGTACCTTGGTTTGAACAACGCGGTTACCGGTTTGGTAAAAATGGGACCTGAAGTAGTAGATATAACCCAGCCGTAGGCCCGTATAAACCCGCCAGAACTTGTAGGTAAGCGGAGAGGACGTACGCCAGCGAAATTGGAGAGGAACTTCAACGAGCTGCGTTGTAAAGCGGTTACTATTATAGTCGACACCCTTAAGACTTCTGAAAATGCTTCCCCCCTGCGTATCTTCCCCAATGAAAAGATTTTGGCCATAGGAATTTATAGACCATCCCACTCCTGCACCAATAGCGATATTCCTCTGTTTATTCAATGGAAAATCCCTGATCACCCCAAGATGAAGCCCTCCGGAAAATCCCGATTGGGACACCACAGAAGGCTTATTGGTAAGCAGATTAAAGCTGAAGCCCACATAAAACTGATCTTCCCGGTAAAGGCTGTCAATGACACTGGGAATGGTATCTGGAACCGAATTTAGCCTCCCCTCTTCTTCCACCTGCGAAAACAGGTTGGAAAAAGAGAACAAAACCAAAAGGATCAAAAGCGACCTATATTTCATGTTTTCAAGAGGAATTTCAACGGGTACTAAATATAAAAAAACATCCCGTCCTTTAATCAGAACGGGATGTTTAATTCAATACTATAATCGGAAAATATATTACATATTTTCTTTAGCGTCTCCGGTAAGAGTAGTGTAGTTGATCTTAAGAGCCTCGGCTTTCCTCAACTCCTGCTTGATGTCAGAAACAAGACCCATGTTGGTCTCTTTGTCTACTTTCAAAGCAGTGGTAAGATAAGGAACCAATTCTTCCCTTTTTGATTCTCTTTCACTATAGATAAAAGGCTGAACTTCAGAAACGCTCGCGAATTTATCGTTCAACTGAATCCTTGCTTCTTTACCGTATTTCGCCTGATAACGCTGACTTGGTTTTCCTGCATAGATATACATTACCAGGTCTTTTTTATCAAGTTTCTCCACCTGATTCGCCTTTGGCAGACGGTTTTGTACCATCAACGTGTTTTGACGCATTACTGTTGCAACCATAAAGAAGAACAGAAGCATAAACACAATATCGGGTAACGAAGCCGTACTAATCGCAGGTAAATCGCCAGATTTTTTCTTCGTGAATTTAGCCATAAGAGGTAAATATTAATTTTGTTATTAAAAGCTATTAGCCTTTTGGTTCCGCTTCAGATAGCTTTTGAGGGATCATATCCTTGATCTTCTCAATCTTCTCTTTCAAATTCTCCTTATTACCGTTGTAATTAGGATCATTATAAGCCTTCTCCATCTTTGTGAAACTGGTACCGTATAAACGCTGTGCTTCGCGATCCCTTAGCTCGTTATAAGCGGCCACTAATTCGTTTTGCACTGCAATATAAGTACCGTACTCGGTTCCCCGGTTATTCACCAGAGAGATAATAGCTTTTTGTGGGTTCACAGAAGAGTTAGGATCCTTTGCACCCTGGCAAAAACTACAGGCTTCATCTCCGGTTCCACCTCCATTATCAAGGAATTCGACCGCTGCTTCCCGTAGGTCTCCAATCTTCATCTCCTCATCTTCAACAAGCAAATCGTTGTTACTATTCACAAGTACCTGGAAGATGTTACGTTCTTTAATTACCGGCGGATCTTGCTCTTCAGGTTGCCATGGGGGTAGTTTCCTACTAATCCCTTTGTCCGTTTCGATGGTTGTTGTAACCAAGAAAAAGATCAAAAGCAAAAAGGCAATATCAGCCATAGAGCCGGCATTAACTTCTGGTGCTGATCTTCTAGCCATAATTATTTAGTTAATTTTTTAACTCCAGAGAATACCATCGCTAACACAGCAAATGCTGCAAGGATGTAAAAGGTCACCAATCCTGCACCGACCCAGTGATCACCACTGGCAGACAAAAAACCACCGTCTTTTAATTCAACACGCGTACCGTCAGTCACCAAATAAGCTACAAGCACTATAAGTCCAAAAGCTCCGATTGATATAAGCGTATTTTTAATATGTCCGTGGAATAGCCCTCTGATAACAAAAATAGCTACCATTACAATCACTACAGCAAGCACAATATATGCGAGCCACATCATAGGATCGAGCATACTTGCCTGTAAGTCGCCTGAGGCTTCAATGGCATCGTCTCCGGCATAGATGATCCTTCCCAGGAGGATAAGACCTATTACGCCTATAACAAGTGCCAGATATTTTAAAATTTTATGAAAGGTCATAATTTAGTAAGGTCTTAGATTCTTTTTTTGTTTTTGTAGTCTACAAGCATATCGATCAAAATGATAGAAGCATCTTCCATATCATTCACGATACTATCGATCTTAGCGATAATGTAGTTGTAGAATATCTGAAGGATAATTGCAACAATCAAACCAAATACTGTGGTAAGAAGGGCAACTTTAATACCTCCTGCTACCAAAGATGGTTGCATATCACCTGCAGCCTCAATACGGTCAAAGGCCTGGATCATACCAATTACTGTACCCATGAACCCAAGCATAGGAGCAAGAGCGATAAATAAAGATACCCATGATACGTTTTTCTCCAGTTGTCCCATTTGAACACCACCGTAAGCCACAACCGCTTTTTCAGCAGCTTCGATACCTTCGTCTGCACGGTCAAGACCTTGATAATAGATAGAAGCAACAGGTCCTTTTGTATTTCTACAAACTTCTTTTGCAGCCTCAACACCACCGCTGTTAAGCGCGTCTTCTACGTTTTGAGCAAGTTTCTTGGTGTTGGTAGTAGAAAGGTTTAAAAAGATAATTCTCTCAATGGCGATAGCCAAACCAAGAATTAAACACAAAAGAACGATCCCCATGAAACCGGCACCACCTTCTATGAAACGCCTTTTAAGCTCTTGGTGAAAACCAACTGATTGATCCGCATCTGTGGCGTCAGCCGCAGCCGCATCCTCGTTTTGTTGAACAAAGGTAGCAACTGTACCCGGCAATGTATTCACACTGTTGGCCGCATTAAGATTTACGGCTCCAAGCACCATAATCGCGGCGATTACCAAAATAGAAAATAATCTTTTCATTACTGTTTGTCTTAATTAATTAGTTAAAGGGTTAAAGATATAAAAATAATTCTTTAGTTAAAATACATTAAAAATTGCAGAGAGGAAGGGATTCGAACCCTCGATACGCTTTTGGCGTATACACACTTTCCAGGCGTGCGCCTTCGACCACTCGGCCACCTCTCTAATTTATTGTTTTCTTAACGGTGCGGCAAATAACAAAAAAAAATATATTCCGTCAAGCCTCTGGCGTTAATTTTATGACATTTCACCTCTAAGGGAGGTTTCAAAGATAGTCTTAAAAACTTTTGGAGATAAATCTTTCCCTAACAAATACATCAATTTAGCAATAGCAGCTTCCGTAGTAATGTCCTTTCCAGACACTACTCCTATCGCTTTCAACCGCACACTTGTCTCATATTGGCCCATTACCACACTACCACCTATACACTGGGTAACATTCACCACCCTTAGGCCCGCTTCAATCTTTTCCTTCAGAAGATCGACGAACCAGCTGTCGGTTGGCGCATTTCCACTACCATATGTCTCCAGCACCACGCCTTTCAGATCCTCCTGAGAAAGAATATGGCTCACCGTCCGCTCATTGATCCCTGGAAACATTTTCAGGATAAGGATGCGGTCGTCGAAGCCGGTATGCAGCTTCGTCTTTTGTCTTCTGTTAGGCTTCCAAAGCGCCGGATAATTCACTGAAAGATACACCCCCGATTCGGCCAGAGGAGCATGATTCATAGAGGCAAATGCCTGAAAATGCTCGGCATTAATCTTTGTTGAGCGATTGGCACGGTAAAGTTTATATTCAAAATAAAGTCCCACTTCGGTAATTACCGGCTTCCCGTTCTTCTGAAGTCCGGCTATTTGTATACTTGTAATTAGGTTTTCCTTAGCATCGGTTCGTAGATCCCCTATCGGTAGTTGCGAACCGGTAAAGATGATGGGTTTGCTCAAATTCTCAAACATAAAGCTAAGCGCTGAAGCGGTATAGGACATGGTATCGCTGCCATGCAAAACCACAAACCCATCGTAATCGTGATAACGGGTATCGATGGTTTCTGCTATCTGAATCCAGCACTGCGGATTCATATTGGATGAATCTATGGGCTCTTCAAAACTAAGGGTATCGATTTCATGTTCAAGAATCTTCAATTCAGGAATATTCTGAAGCAATTCGTCAAAATTAAATGCTTTAAGTGCTCCGGTCTCGTAATCTTTGATCATACCGATGGTTCCCCCGGTATATATGAGAAGAATCTTAGCCCTTTTCTTCATACAAAGCCTCTTTGTTGATCACAGGATTCGCATACATGAGAAGATAACTATTAAGCTCCAGAGCATTCTTCACATCGATCCTGCGGCTTAGCCTTCGCTCAAATTGCCTTTTCTCCTTAGCCGTATAATGTTCTGAATGTTCCTCGGTATTATAAAGCAGATCATGCGCGATGTAATTTGCCGGCCACAACATGTAGTTTTCATAGATCACGCGATCAATTTTTGCCGCAACAGCCTTCAGTTGTTCATTCACCGAAGTTTCTGAAGCTTCAATATCGGCGAAGTCTTCCGCAGTGAGAATTTCGCCCGCACTAATGTGTATCCTGCCTTTGTTTCCCATCGCGCCTTTCATGATAGAATTAAAATCCTCATTGGCTGATTTGACGTACTTCTCCTGCATACGTTTTGCCAGAATTTCGGGCATCTTCAGCACATCGGTTGGGTCAAATTCATAGGAAATAGCGACAGGCACAATCTTTAATTTCGCAAAATATTCGGCAAGGCTTAAGTCGCCTTTGGCCATCGCCAGCATCTTCAGAACTCCCTGCTGCGTATGATCGCTGCCATCTTTGGTTCTGCCTTCGCGCTGGGCCATCCACACCGAACGCTTATCCTCCAGCAGCAATTTTCTAATATACTGCGATAAGACCTGAGAACTTTTCAGCATTTCCCGTGGTCCGATTCCACGCTTTACAAGAAAATTCCGGTTGAGCCGTGACAAGGCCATCAGGAAAGGTTTTTGCACTAGATTATCGCCGATTGCCGAAGCAGTCATTACCATGTCATGATCAATGAGCGTGTAATTCAACAGCGAAGTATCAAGAATAATGTCGCGGTGATTGGAAATAAAGAAGTAGGATTCCTCCTTTTTAAGCCGATCAAAGCCATCATAACTAAGGCCTTCGCTACTCCTTTCGAGCACACGGGCCACAGAATGGGCGATGACCTTGGTTTGAAAATCACGGATTGACTGGCATGACATTAACACCTCTTCGATCTCCCGGAAACTCTTATCGGGAAATGTAAAATGGAGCAAGGCCTTGACCATGGGATGTTTTACATATTGCCGCAGGCCTTCCGGAACCTCAGAATCCTCATAAAATCTTATTTCGTCAAAATTCTGCACTTATTTCTATAGTTATCTAAGCAAAAGAACAAAAATTAATACTAATTCCTTTTAAATCCCAAATATATCTTTGGAGGTCGCAGTAGTCACTTCTGCCACCTTTTCAAGAGGTATTTCATAAAGTTTAGCAATCTTTTCGGCCACCTTCAATAAATATTCCGGATCATTTCGCTTTCCGCGGAAAGGAGTCGGTGCCAGGTAGGGCGCATCGGTCTCCAAGACGATCTCTTCCAAAGGAATTTCACTGATAAATTTATCAATTTTTCCGTTCTTAAAGGTCACCACCCCACCAATTCCCAGTTTCATATTGTATGAAAGTGCTTTTTTTGCCTGTTCCAGGTTGCCGGTAAAGCAATGAAAGATCCCAAAAAGATCATCTCCTTTTTCCGATTCCAGGACTTCGAAGACCTCTTCGAAGGCCTCACGGCAATGAATGACAATAGGAAGCCTGTGTTTTTTGGCCAATCTTATCTGACGACGGAATGCTTTCTGCTGAACTTCAAGCGTAGTTTTATCCCAATACAGGTCAATTCCTATCTCTCCAATCGCAAAGAAGTTTCTCTCCCGAAGCTGTTCCTCAACAAAGGAAAGCTCTTCTTCAAAATTCTCTTTGACATGCGTAGGATGAAGTCCGGCCATAAGAAAAACATTTTCAGGATATTTCTCCTTCAGTTCATACATGGAATTGACATAAGTCGAGTCGATCGCAGGAAGAAAGAAGCGTTTGACTCCTTTGGTCATAGCTTCGGAAATAACCTTTTCCCGGTCTTCATTAAAATCTTCGCTATATAAATGTATATGGGTATCTGTTAAAATCATAATCGCAAAATTAATTTATTTTGAAGACCTATCTTTGTGAAAAAAGAAAGAATGTCGTCTTTAAAGAAATTGCTAAAAGAAAAAGGTTACCATAAGATCAACCTGAAATATACCAAAACCAATCACCTGGAAGTGGTGGCGAAAATCAATAATATTGAAGGCAATTTTATTCTTGATACCGGCGCCTCCAGCACCTGCGTGGGACTAGAATCTATTGAACACTTCGAATTACTGCCCGAAGACAGCGATGTAAAGGCCGCCGGAGCCGGAGCTACCAATATGCTAACACAGATCGCCCAAAAGAACAGGATCGAGATCAAAGGCTGGAAAAAGAAAAAGGTAGACCTGGTGCTTTTCGACCTGCGACACGTAAATGAAGCTCTTACCAACCATGAAGCCGAAAAAGTCCACGGCATTATTGGTGCCGATATATTGAAAAAAGGAAAAGCAGTGATTGACTACAAAAACAAGGCACTTTATCTTAAATAGGGGAAATTTCCCCTACTCCGGAAGAAGATTAGCATCTATATTTGGGACTGTTAATGTTAGTTTCATGTTTGTCAAAAATAAACAGCTCTCTCAATTGCTCTATTTTATTCTGGCCATTTCAGTTGTGGGAGTTCTATTTTTGAACCTTTTGACATTAGTTTTGTTTTAATTTTTGGCGTTTTATTGAAAAGAAAAGGCAGCAAATTTTGCTGCCTTTCTCTTTTATAGTAAAACCGGAATTCTATAATTCCAGAGCTCTCTTCACATCGCTATCCATCAATAGTTCTTCAGGATTTTCCAATGCTTCTTTCACAGCCACAAGGAATCCTACCGATTCTTTTCCGTCAACGATCCTGTGATCATAAGACAGCGCTACATACATGATAGGGCGAATTTCCACGTGCCCGTCTATAGCAACAGGACGCTCCACGATATTGTGCATCCCCAGGATCCCGCTTTGAGGTGGATTAATAATAGGAGTAGAAAGCATAGACCCAAAAACTCCTCCATTGGTGATAGTGAAAGTACCGCCGGTCATTTCATCTACCGTGATTTTTCCGTCACGGGCACGAAGAGCCAGTCGTTTCACATCTTCCTCTACTCCGCGAAAACTAAGATTTTCGGCATTTCGAATCACCGGCACCATCAATCCCTTCGGACCTGATACGGCGATACTGATATCTTTGTAATCGTGCTGCACCTGGTAATCACCATCGATCATCGAGTTTACATCGGGATAAAGATCGAGTGCCCGCACTACCGCAAGGGTGAAGAAGGACATGAAGCCAAGCCCAACACCGTGTTTCTCCTTGAATTCCTCCTTATATTTTTTACGAAGCGCAAAGATCGGCGACATATCAACCTCGTTGAAAGTGGTCAACATCGCAGTTTCATTCTTAGCGCCTACCAGCCTTTGCGCCACCTTACGGCGAAGCATAGACATCTTTTTACGACTTTCGCCTCTTCGGCCTTTACCTGGACTTCCCATAGAAGCTTTTGCCTCCACGGCATCTTCTTTGGTGATCCTTCCGTCTTTGCCCGTGCCGCTAACCGATTTAGCTTCGATCCCTTTCTCATCGAGGATCTTCTTGGCCGCAGGAGAAGGGCTCCCGGCAGCATAGCTATCTTGTTTTTGTGAAGGAGTAGAGGGTTTAGACGGCTCCTGAGTCTTTGGCTCAGCTTTGTCCTCTTCTTTTTTCTCCTCTTTCTTTTCTTCCTTGGCTTTATCCCCGGAATCATCTCCATCGGGCTTTGAAGCATCTGTATCAATCAGGCAAACCACTTCGCCTACGGCCACCGCATCTCCTTCTTCCGCTTTCAGCGTAATGACTCCGCTGGCTTCAGCAGGCAGTTCAAGGGTCGCTTTATCGCTATCAATTTCGGCAATCGCCTGATCTTTTTCTACGTAATCGCCGTCTTCAACCAGCCATTGGGCTATTTCGACTTCGGTGATGGATTCCCCCGGAGAAGGAACTTTCATTTCTAAGGCCATGATCTTTCTTTTTATTATTAAAGTTCTGCAAGTGCAGAATTCTTATTCTGATTTATGATTAATTATTTTCTGTTGCTGAAGTGTCAAAAACACTTTCTATGACTCTCTGATGGCGTTTTTTGAATCGTGCTGCACTTCCTGCAGCGGGTGAGCCGTAGAATTTCCTGCTGCATACCCTGAAGTTTCTCGCCTCATCAAAATGCAGCAACAAGTGCCCATAAGCCCCCATATTGCGGGGTTCTTCCTGTGCCCACACCACATCATCGGCATTTTTATACTTTTTCATGGTTTCCTTCATCCTGGAAACAGGCAGCGGGAAGAGCTGTTCAATTCTCACCAGGGCAACATCGTCACGACCCTGCTCTTCTTTTTCAGCAAGCAGATCGTAGTAGAACTTCCCTGTACAGAACACCAGGCTTTTTACTTTTTCAGGATCGGCATTACCTTCGTCGATCAACATCTGAAAACTGCCGCTCGCAAATTCCTCTTTCGTAGAGATCACCTTCGGATGACGAAGCAGACTCTTTGGGGTAAAGACAATAAGAGGTTTTCTGAAGCCGGCTTTCATTTGCCTCCTTAGCAGGTGGAACATGTTAGCAGGAGTACTAATGTCTGCCACATACATATTATCTTTCGCGCAAAGCTGAAGGAACCTTTCCATTCTCCCTGAAGAGTGCTCGGCTCCCTGCCCTTCATAACCGTGAGGCAGGAACATCACCAATCCGTTCTGAAGTTTCCACTTGTCTTCTGCAGCCGAAATATACTGATCTATCATGATCTGGGCACCGTTCACAAAATCTCCGAACTGAGCTTCCCAAATCGTGAGTGTTTTTGGACTGGCCATGGCGTAACCATAGTCAAAACCAAGAACGCCATATTCCGAAAGCGGCGAATTATAAATAAAGAAGTCGCCTTCTCTTCCTTTAATATTATTGTGCAAGATGATCTCTTCTTCACTATCCTCTACCTTGAGTACGGCATGGCGATGTGAAAAAGTTCCCCGCTCACTATCCTGACCACTTATCCTGACGTTATAACCTTCGGTAAGTAAAGAACCATAGGCCAAGTGTTCAGCCATAGACCAGTCAAGTTTATCGGTCTCGAAATACATCTTATGGCGCAGGTCAATGATCTTATTGATCTTGCGCATAAATTTCTTTTCTTCCGGAAGTGTAGAAATAGCTTTCGCCACCTCATCAAGCTTTTCAAGGTCATAGGTAGTATCGATGTTCTCCATCATCCGGTCTTCGAGGACATTCTCGAAGCCACCCCATTCATCCTCCATAAAAGGTGTGATTCGGGTAGTACTTTCCTTTCTAGAATCCTCAAAATTCTCTTCCAGCTTCGCTTTGTATTCTTCTTCAAGCTTCTTAAGATATTCATCATCGATGATTCCTTCGTTCTTTAGCTTTTCAGCATACAGCTCGCGGGTATTTTTATGTTTGGCAATCGCCTTGTAAAGCTTCGGTTGTGTAAATCGGGGCTCATCCCCTTCATTATGGCCATACTTTCTGTATCCTAAAAGATCAATAAAAACGTCCCTTTTGAACTTCATACGGAACTCGAAAGCAAAAAGTATAGAATGCACGACGGCCTCGGCATCATCGGCATTTACGTGGAGTACCGGTGAAAGGGTCACCTTCGCAACATCAGTACAATAGGTGGAAGAACGGCCGTCCAGGTAGTTGGTGGTAAAGCCAATCTGGTTATTTACCACTATATGTATGGTCCCGCCGGTTTTGTAACCGTCGAGCTGTGCCATCTGGACTACTTCATAAACCACTCCCTGCCCGGCAATGGCGGCATCGCCATGCACCAAAATAGGCAGCACTTTAGAATTGTCACCTTCGTAACGACGATCTTGTTTGGCGCGGGTGATTCCTTCAACTACCGAGCCTACTGTCTCTAGGTGCGAAGGATTCGGAGCAATATTTATATTGATCTCGTTACCGTTGTCGGTGGTTCTACAGGAAGTCCAGCCGAGGTGATATTTCACATCCCCGTCGAAGATGTCCTGCTCGTAATCTTTTCCGTCGAATTCACTAAAAATATCCTTGGCACTTTTTCCGAAGATATTAGTAAGTGTATTGAGTCGTCCCCGGTGAGCCATTCCCATCACGAAATCTTTGACCCCCACCTCGGCCGCTTTTTCGATCAAAGCGTCCAGGGCCGGAATAAGACTCTCTCCTCCTTCGAGTGAAAACCTCTTCTGACCTACGTATTTTGTATGCAGGAAATTCTCAAAAGAAACCGCCTCGTTGAGCTTTTTCAGAATTTGCTTCTTCCGCTCCACATCAAAATCGGGGTGGTTCTCGTTGATACTAAGTTTGTTCTGTATCCACTCTACCTCTTCCGGTTTTCTGATGAACATATATTCGGCCCCGATAGAATCGCAATACACATTCTCGAGGTGCTCTATAATTCTTTGAAGGCTGCTGGGCCCGATCCCAAGGATCTCCCCGGCATTGAAGGTGGTTTGCAGGTCGCTTTGCGACAGGCCGAAATTGCGAATATCCAGCGTCGGACTATATTTTCTCCGGGCTCTTACAGGATTAGTCTTAGTAAATAAATGGCCTCTTTTTCTATAACCATCAATCAACCGTATTACCTGAAATTCCTTTATTACATGCTCGGGAACTTTTCCTTCTTCAAATTCGGCTGGAGCTTGCTCCAGCACTTCATCCGACACTCCGTTTTGCTGCATTCCAAAATCAAAACCTTGAAAAAAAGCCCTCCAACTGGGCTCTACACTATCAGGGAATTGTAAGTATTGGTCATATAGGTCTGCGAAATATGCGGTATGAGCGGCATTTAGAAATGAAAATCTATCCATAAGTTGAAACTAATGTTTCTTTAAAATATAAAACACAGCAAAAATACACTTTTTGAAAAAAACAGCTCCCCGCATTCGATATATTTATCTTATGCATTATAAGTATTTTAACATACTAAAAGGAAAGAATTACCTCGTAAAAGCTGGTTTTAATACAGAATTCACAAAGAAATGAGGTTTAGGTAAGTTGCCTGCACAGCAACCGGGAAAGACTTTTCCTGAAGGAAAGAAAAAGAAACTTACACCTGCCTTTCCATGAGGCTTTCTCCAAAATTTCTTAACAACTGCTTTTTTTCTTCGGAAATACCAATGTCCTCCAGCACCTGGAAAGCCTGCCGGGTAAATTTCTCAATCTCGCCACGGGTGAGCTCCGCTGCTCCGCTGCTCACGAAGAGGGATTTCACAGCCTCGATCTTTTCAGAATTTTCAGCGGGATTTATGGAATAAAGATGTTCCAGTTGCTGTGCCTCGCTTCGGTCGGAAGTCTCGAGGGATTTTAGATATAGAAAGGTCTTCTTATTTTCAATAATATCACCACCCGATTGTTTCCCGAAGGTCTCAGGATTTCCAAAGGCATCGAGGTAATCATCCTGCAACTGAAAGGCAATTCCCAGCAAACGCCCGAATTCATAGATCGCATCCCTGTTACTCTTTTCGGCCCCGGCTACGATAGCACCCATCTTCAAAGAGGCACCCACAAGAACCGCCGTCTTATATTCGATCATTTTGAGGTAATCCTCGATCGTCACATCTTCGCGGGTTTCAAAATCCATATCGTATTGCTGCCCTTCACATACCTGCATTGCGGTTTTTGAGAAAAGCTTTGCCAGCTCCCGAAAAGTCTCGCCTTCATACTTCTCAAAAAGCTGATATGCCATTATAAGCATGGCATCGCCAGAAAGAATGCCGGTATTCAGATCCCAACGTTCATGTACAGTTTCTCTTCCCCGCCGTAGCGGAGCATCGTCCATAATATCGTCGTGAACAAGGGAAAAATTATGAAAGATCTCGATAGCGAGGGCGGCGTCAAGAGCTTCCTCGTGGCCAGCATCAAAGATTTCGGCAGCCATCAATACCAGCACAGGCCTTAGCCTTTTTCCCCCGAGATCCAGGATGTACTTCATAGGTTCATACAAATTCTCCGGCTGTTTAACCTTTACACTGGACTCTAAATATTCTGAAAAAACTTCCCTGTATTGAGGAATGGATAGCATGGCATTAAAATTTTGTGCTAAAATACCATAAATGGATTTATTGCGGGAACTCCAACAGCTGTTAAATAAAGCAAAAACTACGGAAACTTTTATTGTATTTTCCGTTTCCGCACAGTACTTTTGCGCAAAAATTAGCAAGAGTGAGAGAGGAAATATTGACAACCGCCACAGACATGTTTCTGAGCTTCGGTTTCAAAAGTGTCACCATGGATGATATTGCTGCTAAAATGGGCATTTCAAAAAAGACCATTTACAACCACTACGACACTAAGACAAAACTGGTAGAAGCCTCTACCATGGATCTTTTTGATGTAATAAGTAAAGGAATAAGAGAGATCCAGGAAAAAAAAATGAACCCGATCCACGAGAATTACGAGATCAAACGCTTTGCGATGCTTCACCTGAAGAACGAGGAAACTTCGCCACTGTACCAACTGGAGAAATATTACCCGAAGACCTTCAACAACCTCAAGGCCAAGAAATTTGACCTGGTGCAGCGCTGCGTGATAGAAAATCTCGAGAGAGGGATCACTACAGGCCATTATCGCGGCAATATCCCGATCTCCTTTTTGAGCCGTATTCATTATGTGGGAATCCTGGGAATTAAAGACCCGGAACTTTTCCCACCCGAAGAGTATAGCTCGGCCAAACTCATGGAGTACTTCATGAAATATCACCTGTATGCCATCTGCACCCCAAAAGGATTACAAACTTTAGAAGAGCTATTAAAAGATCATGAGAATATTGACCAAGATTAGTTGTTTTTGCATACTCCTGTTTTTCCCTGCCCTTACGTGGGCACAGGAAAAGCCAGCCGGAGATACCTATCGTTTTTCACTTGAAGAAGCTCTGCGTTATGGGCTCGAGCACAATTATTCTTCGGTGAATGCGCAGAAGGATATTGAGATCGCACTGAAGCAGAAATGGGAGATCATAGCCCAGGGACTTCCGCAGCTAAGCGCTTCCGTCGATTACCAGGATTTCCTCAGGCAACCCGTAACGCTGATCCCGGCCGAAATTACCGGAGGAGAACCCGGCACCTTTGTTCCGGTGACCTTTGGAACGAAGCAGAATGTAAATGCTACCGGCACCTGGAATCAGCTTATTTTCGATGGTTCTTATATAGTTGGAGTGCAGTCGGCAAAGACATTGCTTCAGATCTCCAAAAATGCAAAGACAAAAACCGATCTTGAAGTAAAAAAGGCCATTATCAATGCTTACGGAAATGTGCTTTTGGCTGAAGAGAGCGTCAACATTCTTCAGAAGAATGTCAAAACTGTTCAGAAGAACTACGACGAGACCAACACCATTTATCAAAACGGAATGGCTGAACAGGAAGACGTGGAGCAACTTCAAATCACCCTGCTCAACCTGAAGAACAATCTCTCCCGCAGCAAAAATATGCGGAAGATTGCCTATGGAATGCTGAATATGACCCTGGGACTTCCGGTTGAAGCCGCAGTAGAGCTTACCGACGATCTTGATGAACTGGCCATGCAATATTTCGACCTGGCTTTGTTGAAGAAGACTATCCCGGTTGAAGAAAATATCGATTACCGCATCGCTAAAAACACGGCAGAATCGGCTCAAATTCAGCTCAGGCTACAAAAAGCCAAAGCACTTCCCAGCATTACCGGTTTTGTGAATTATGGCTTTAATGGCTACAGCGATAAATTCACCTTTCTTAACAGTGACCAGGATTACTATAAGCAATCGATTTTAGGGGTGAGCCTTCACATTCCCGTTTTTAGCAGCGGCATGCGAAGTGCACAGACGCAGCAGCGAAAACTGAAGTACGACCAGGCAATGGTTGATCTTGAACAAACTAAAAATTCGGTGAAACAGCAGATCAATTCCGCAAAAACCGAATATGAGTACAGCCTGGAAAATTACCAGACCCAAAAGAAAAACCTTAAGCTGGCAGAGCGCATCGAAAATAAGAATCAGATCAAATTCTTTGAAGGTATTGCCAGCAGTTTTGATCTAAGCCAGGCTCAGCGTCAGCTTTACACCGCTCAACAAGATCTACTGCAGTCTATGCTGCAGGTGATCACCACAAAAGTGAAGCTCGAAAATCTTTTAGACACTACAAAATACAGCAATGAACAATAACTACGCATCCAAAAAAATTCCTATGAAAAGAATAGCCGTTTTTATGATCTTTTCGTTTCTCCTTATTTCCTGCGGAAACAAGGAAAAATCGGTTGAAGATGTGATTGATGAAGGAAACCTCAGCGAGATACGGAGCAAAAAAGCCGAATTGAGTGAGCAACAGAGTGAACTGAGTTCCAAGATCGACAAACTGGATGAAGCGATCAAAGAGCTGGATCCAAACCGCAATCT
>JBAWAB010000088.1:0-6743 GCA_049589035.1 Salegentibacter sp. | reverse complement strand
GATTAAACCAGTAGATCATTTTTTGCAGAAAATGGCGATAGTTTTTTGACGGTACCAATTCCCCGATTTTCCCCATAAAGGCATCCTCCTGCTTATGGATCAAATCTCGCGTGAGACTTCCTGCAGCCAGTCCCCTCTCCAGCGGATCACCTTCTATGTATAGTTCCCAAATACCATATTTGTTCTTAAACAGGCTGTTTTTGCCCAATACGTAATGATCTTCGCCTATTTTGATGCGCGCCGTATCTATATTTTCTATTCCACTAAGATCTGGCCGGTCCTGCAAAGATTTCCTCACGCCACAGGAATTTAATAACAGCAGCAAAAAAGCGAAAAATATGAGGCGAAAAAAGCGCAAATTCATCTTAATAGGTTTTGTTGAAAACCAGCATTCGGTTCTGGCGGTAACTGATCTCAAAATTGAGGTCCAGGATCCAACGGTAAGGATAATCAGGATCTAAAAGAATCACTTTTTTGGCTTTCCGGCTTACCAACTGCCTGATTTGGCTTTCTAATTCTACAGGAGTAGAACCCGAGATCAGAAAGACATCAGCATCTGCAGGAATACGTTCAAGATCATTCGTAAAGTCCAGGTTATTATCATGGCTGCGGAAACAATGGGCTGCAATCTCCAGTTTTTCAGGATCATTCTCGAAACCTGTAAAACGGGCAGCTTGATTCTTATAGCTCAGAAAAATAGTCAGATCCCCATACCCACAACCAAGGTGCACCACCTTATCATGCTCCTCAATAAAACTCGAAATTCGCACAAATCGTTCTTTCTCTTCAGAAAAATTTTTCCTCACCTCATTGTAAACCGTTTTGTATCGGTAATTCTCAAGCACCGCATCTCTGTAGTACAGTTTATCTCTTCGGAAAGAAGATTTTCGGCGAATGAATTTCCCTGTTTTTTTGAAGCGGAATGGCGGCAGACCTTCTTCGGAACGACGGGAAAACAACCGGTCAAACAATTCCCGCTGAAGCACAAAAGCAACCAATAGAGCTGAAAGCACACCTATCACCGATACCGCTGAAACCGACCGCAGGGCCGGATGCTGCGCGAAAACCAGGGCGCCAATTCCAAGCAAGGTGGTAATCACCGATAATAGAATAGAGGTTTGATAAGTTTGGAGAAAACTTCTGCCTTTTTCATATTCCTTCAGGGAAGCATTGGTAATAAAAATGCTATAATCCAGGCCTAATCCGAAGACGAAAGTGGATATGATAATATTCAGAATATTGAATTCTATTTTAAAAAGTGCCATGATGCCCAAAGCGATCACCCAGGTGATTCCGATTGGCAGAATGGTGAGGATGCTGATCTCCAGATTCTGATAAAAAAACAGTAAGATCAGAAAAACCGCAATAATAGAATACAAGATGAGCTTGTTGAAATTCTCTTTAAGATTTCCGAGGAAACTTTCATTGATCTGTTCCCGGTCTATAGCTACCACTCCTTCATAATTCCTGAAGCGCTGTATGAAATCTTCCACCTGGTCCTCCCGAAGTTTAACCGTGGTGGTCACCGTAGCAAAATCGGGGCTGGAAGAAATGAAATCATCCAGGTAAAGATTGGTCGTATTCCGGTAATCTTTAAGCAGAATAGCGTTGAAATCCTTATTCAGCAAATCGTAAAAGCGATTGAATCCCTTTGGCCTGAAGCCGAAGTTAGCCGATTCTTCTATGAGATTCTGCTGCAACCGTTCTTTCTTTTCTGCGGTCCAGAAATCCTTCCAGTTCCCAATCCTTTCCAGCTGAGTATCGGTGGAAAGTACTACCCCTCCAATACTGCTGAAGCTTTCTAGCTTACCTTCCTTTTTCAGTTCACTTAAACGAGTGTAGAGTTTATTGTTATTCAACAAGGCCTGGTCCATATTATCGCCATAGGCCACCAGGTAAAGAGCTTTGCCTTCTTTTCCGGCCAATTCCTGGATCTTTTGCTCCGCCAGTTTCACTTTTTCCGGCTGATAATTGAGCTGTGAAATATCTTTATTGAATTTTACATGGGTAAAAAAGAAGAGTCCCAGGATAAACAACAATATCACCCCTACGAGAAGAGGCTTCTTTTTATGGAATTCTATAGCCGCGATCTTATCCAGGAAAGTTGTTCTTTCCGCCTTTTCCTCTGCCGGAACCTTATACAGCAAGGGCACCAGGATGAGGGCGAAAATGGAAGCCACCACCACGCTTATGGCTGCAAATATACCGAGGTCATTCAGCGCTTCGCTGTTCAGAAATAACAGGCAAAGAAAAGCCGTTGCCGTCGTAAAACTACTCATAAGCACTGGCTGGGTCACTTCTTTATAAAGCTGCTCCACATCTTTGTTATTTCGGTAATGAGTGAGCACATGAAGGGCGTAGTCCAGACTAATGCCGAGCAAAATAGCGCCAATTCCTATGGAAATTGCAGAGATCGTTCCCTCCAGAAAATACAAAAAAGCAATGGCCGTCACCCCTCCAATGATACTCGGAATAAACAGAATGAGGGGCACATACATGCGCCGGTAAAAGAAGATCAACAGGATTAGCAGGACAACCACGGCAATACTCATGGTAACATGAATATCTTTCTTAATGCGCTGTGCGTTGGCCAAAGAATACAAAACACCTCCAAAGAAATCTCCCTCAACGTGCTCGTAGGAGGCATTCAGTGAATTTTGGATCTCTCTCAGTTTATTCACAAAATCTTCATTCCTGTTGGTTTCTGAAGAAGGTAATACGGGATCTATAAACAGTAGCAGATGCTTGTGGTCTTTGGTAACAATGTAATTATTGTACAGCTCGAAATTTTGACCGACACGTAATTCCCGAAGCTTTTCCAAGCCTAAAGTAGTAAGTGCAAGCGGATCTTTAAAAATGAAGTTCTTGGTAACAAAACCAGTGGGCGCCATCAGGTTTTTATAATCCTCCCGAAGCCAGAAATCTACACTGTCTTTCTGAATGCGGCCAGAGATTTGTTTATAATCTTCAGCATTGAGAAAAATAGGAAGATGACTGTACACAAAATCATAGACTTCCATGATGCCTTCATCGGCAATTTTACCCTGCACACCATCAATATATTCCGGCACCTTAGCATGGAGAGAATCCAGAAACCGATCGGCATACCTGGTAAGCTCGATGGGTTTAGCCTTGCCGGAAGTGGTGGAAATACTAACGATGATCTTGTCTGAAAACTCAGTCTGATCCAGCACCTTTTTCAGCATATCCTTATCCTCCCCTGCAGGGATAAGCCTGGTGATATCTTCCTCCAGCTGAATTCGGGAAGCGAAAAATCCCACGAAGGCACAAAAAAGGATCAACAGGAAAAAACCCGCTGCTTTTCGACGCTGAAAGAATAAATAAATGTTGAAGAAGATCCTGTACATCTAGGGTTTTATAACCTGCTTTTGGTTAGAAACCGAAAATAAGAAATAAAACACAATCCAAATACATAATGCCACAATTCCTCCAAGAGCGAGACTACCCAGGATATATTGCCAAAGGCCGGTGAAGACATCGGAAGCCGAATTGAACTCCTGAAGCTTTAATCCCCAGTCAAATCCTTTCCCCGAAAGCACCGAACCCATCTGGTAACTGGCGTAAATGATCACGGGAATAACCGGCGGGATACTTATATTCGAAAACAGGAAGGCAATCACCTTGTTAAGCCTGAAGGCAGCCGCCAGGACAAAAACAAGCAAAGTATGAAGCCCCCAAAAGGGAGAAATTCCCACGAACACCCCTAAAGCAATCGCCGCCGCTTTTTTCTGTGGTGGCTCCTGGCTCTTCAGGATATCTTCTTTCCAGAATTTCCTGAAGCCTTTCTGCTTAAAATCCTGGTACTTGTTCCGCGGATGTATATAAAAGAAGCTTACCAGCACGAACCACATATAGAGAATGACGATTCTTGTAATGTCCCAGAATGGCCGAAAATGTGTAACCCGGTTTTCCTGCTCATACAAAACCTTAATAGGAATATTTTTCACTTCTACCTTGCGCCACGCCGCTTTTACGATCACCTCGATCTCAAACTCAAATTTGCTGGTATAATATTTTATGGAATTGACCACCTTTAACGGATAAAGCCGGTAGCCGCTTTGCGTATCGTGAAGCTGAGTGCCGGTCACTACCAGATACCAGAAATTGGAAAATTTGTTTCCCGTGCTGCTTTTGCCGGGAATTCCGTCCTGCCCCATGTTGCGGTCGCCTACCAGCAGCAGCTCGGGATCTTCCGCTCTTTTCATCTCAAGATTGGTCAGAAAAACATCAAGATCATCCGGGTAATGTTGCCCGTCAGAATCTATGGTGATGGCGTATTCATAACCAAGATCTTCAGCAAGCCTGAAACCTGTTTTTAAGGCCTCCCCTTTTCCTCGATTTTCAGGAAAGTGATGAATGTTCAGCTGTTGAAATTCTTTAAGAATTTCCCTGGTTCCATCGGTCGAGCCATCATTCACCACCACCAGATTCTTTGTGTAGAGCAAAAGATCTTGCAGCACACTGGCCAGGGTCCCTTCGTTGTTATAGGTAGGAATTAAAATACAGCATTTCAGGCTGTCGAATCGGGATTGATATATAGGTGAATCGCTCAATTTGGTTCGCTTTGATGCAAAAATATCATTTAATAACACAACGCCATAGAAAACCTAAACCCACTTTTTACACCTACTCCCTTACGGCGTATATCGCGTTGATTTTTAACACAATAGATTCATTACTTTTAGCTATTCCTTTAAGTTTTACTACGGAATTATCTTTGGTGATTTCCGACTCCAGGAGTAGGCTCGAATCTTTGTTGGGATCTACAACGGCCATGAACTTCACGTTATTCCCCTTTTGTAGCTGAAGCTTATGCCCCGTTTGCCTTTCGGCTTCCTCTTTAAAAAGCTGCATGAGAATTACGCCGGGAGTGACCGGGCGCTGTGGAAAATGCCCCCGAAAGATCTCATGCTCCTTATTAATCCTAAGAGAGGTTTGATAATGCCCATCGACGGCTGAAGAATTGACTACGCTATAAAAATCTTCTAAAAGCATCTGTTCCTTTATTAGTGCATCCACTAAAATAGACAGAATTTCGGGAATACATGATGAAGTTCAGAATTATTGAAAGGGACCGCGAATTGAATTACTTTTCGAATACCTGTGGCGCTATCTCCTGGTTAACCCTTATGTTGCTGAATTCTATCCTTGTGAAATCTCCGGATTCCTCTTTCAGCTTGACGATCTTAACAAGGTTTTCCCCATTGAAGATCAGGACGATCTCATCAAACATCTGGGCGATATTCTCATCTTTAGGCACCATTCTCGCCATGACGGCGCCATTCAGGCGATAATAGGAGATCTCAAAATTGTCGCAATCTTCAAGTAATTTCCCGTTAACGCTTCCCGAGATCAGATTTACGAGTTTAGCGAAGAGTTTATTGGCATTAGTATCGGTAACGCTCTTGTGGCCTTCATCATTGATAAAAAGGTGATGGTCTTTGAACAGGATCTGGTAATTGTAGGGATTGTAGTATACCCACTTCAATATATTGGGGGATCTAAAATAGACTTTCCCCTTGCTCTCGGCCGCCTCGTCCATCATTTGCATGTGCTTGGACTGTACAAAATCGGCCATGAGGGTCTGCAAAGTTTCTGCCTGGTGGGCCATTTCTTTCTGAAAAACTTCGACTTCGGCTTTGCTAAGTTGGGTCTCCTGCCCAAAGGCAGTCAGAGAGATAAAAAATATCAGAATCTTAAGAATACGCATCTATTCCAAATAAGTTATCGGGCCTAACGGCCTTGTAATGGTTCGTCTGCAAAAATATCAACAATTGTTCCAATATCTCCAGGCTTTGCGGATTATTATCGTGAAGCAAGATCACATCGCCCGGCTTTATTTTTCTGGTGATCCGCTTCAGCACAAGATCGGGGGAATTTACAATGGCATCATAAGACCTTACATTCCAGCCAATCACCTTATGCTTGCTCTGCTGCAGGGCCTTCTGTGTCTTGGGATTGATAATTCCGAAGGGCGGTCTAAACAGTTTCATCTTTAAACCCGCTGTTTTTTCTACAATTTCATCACAGCGTATTATTTCATCCAGGATCTTGCTGCTGCTTAGAAATCCCATTTTCCGTGTATGTGAAAAGGTGTGATTTCCTACCATATGCCCTCTCCTGATGATCTCGCGGAAAATCTGCGGCCTCTGCTCTACTTCCTTTCCAATACAAAAAAAACCACACTTTACATCGTATTGTTCGAGCAGGTCAAGGATCTTCAAAGTATTTTCTGACGGCCCATCGTCAAAGGTTATAGCTACTTTTTTGCCAGATACCTTTGGATTGCTGTTGTAGGCTTTGACAAAAAAATTAAAGCGGATATTCGTGGAAACAATTAGCAAAAAAAGCAGGTAAACCAGCAAAAGGAGGAAAAAAAACCAAACAGGCAGAATCTTCAGGATCATGAGCATCACGCCCAGCAGGAGCAGTGAAAAACTGACCATATTTAGGCTGTGCCTGTTCACGGGTGACTTAAAAGAATAAGGCTGTGGTTTCTTCCGCGGTACTGATTATACAGCAGGATATTTCTGATTTCCCCGCTTGGCTTATCGTTTTGCCTTAATATCTCCGGAATTTCATTTCTGCGGAAAAGTTCACAAGCCAGCCAAATGGCGTAACCCGAAGCCGTATTGTACTCCCCGGTCAGGTGCTTGTATGCAAGCTGAAGTTTCTCTGAAAAAATTCCTTCCTGAAGATGGCTATAAAAATCATCAAATTCG
>JBAWAB010000087.1:0-1954 GCA_049589035.1 Salegentibacter sp. | reverse complement strand
ATGGACATTCCAAATGCAGTTGCGGGGCAGGTGTACGTGGTGCTCATTACGAATTTCGAGGAAAAGCGTGGGTTTATAAGTTTGCAACAAACCAATGTGAATCAGTCGGGTGCCGGGTCTACCGACTGTACTATCCTTGAAAGTGCACTGGGCGAGGACAGGGTGGTATGTGGGGCGGGGAAGGTTGTCCTCGATGGAACTACTGAAGGGGCCGCAACCTATCACTGGTATGTCTATAACGAAAATACGGGAAATTACGACCTCCTTCCTGAGGAAACCGGCCCAACCCTGACAGTTACAAAACCTGGTAATTATAGAATCGAGGTGGCCGATGAGTTTAGTGAAAGTACCGCAGAGGATGATGTAAATGTCTATTTTTATGATGTGCCGGTCGCGAAAAAACCTAAAAAGCTGTTGATTTGTCCTGATGAAGCCGGGGCAGTCGATCTTACCCAAAAGGATTTGGAGATCAGCAATGGTAATAGTCAGCGCGAAGAATATGTCGTACAATATTACGAATCTCAGGATGACGTCGATAGCTCTTCACCTATTCAGGAACCTTCAGCTTATTCTGTTTCTAAAAGCGAGACCGTCTATGCGAAGGTAGTTGGGAAAGAAAGCGGTTGCACTTCGGAAGCAGTAAAGCTGAAACTCGAGTTGGTAGATTTTCCTGATGATCCGCTTTCAGCAATAACCGTGCTGTGTTTGAATGAAGACGGAAGCCTTCAACAGGAGGTGAATCTTGGAGAAGACTATGGAAATTCCTACGAATATGAATGGTCTGCCGGGGGCGGTGTTATTTCTTCAAACCCCGTACTCACAATAGCCGATGTGCCCCAGGAAAAGAATTATACGCTTCAGATCACTGATGTGGAATCCGGTTGTGTCTCAACGTTTTCCACGGAAATTCAGATGTTCTCAGCTCCCAATGAAGTGCAGGTGGAATTCAGTGGAGGTAATTTTTCCGAAGCATACACTGTGACGGCTAATGCTACCGGAGAAGAGAACGCGGTTTTTCAATATCGTCTTGATGGAGGAAGGTGGCAGGATGACGGGAATTTCGCAGAGGTGGCGCCTGGAACACATACGGTATCGGCGCGTGAAATCAATGGCTGTGGAATCGCCACTTCTGAAGAATTCCTCTTACTGGGATATCCTCAATTCTTTACGCCGAATGATGATGGTTATAATGATTTCTGGATGATCTCAGATAATGAATACATCCGGGTTAGGAAGCTCTTTATTTTTGATCGCTACGGGAAATTGCTGAAGCAACTGGCGCCCCGCGGAAATGGCTGGGACGGTACCTTTAATCAGATGGATATGCCTGCAGATGATTACTGGTTTCAGCTGGAGTATGAGGATCTCAAGACCGGAGATTTCAAGGTGTTTAAGGCAAATTTCAGCCTGAAGAGATAAAAAAAGGAGGCTGTCTAAAAGGTTCCTTTTTCGTCAAGCTGAACCTGCCTGACGATAGGCAGGCTTGTTTCAGCTTCTAATCAAATTTGATTTTCAATTAGTTAAGATCCTGAAATAAATTCAGGATGACGTTTTATAGACTTTTCAGACAGCCTTCTTCAACTAAAGATCTTTCTGTTTATATTATAGTCCGAAGCTTAGGGAGACAACCACGCTGGAGAGTTCCCTGTTCATATTAGCGGTATCGGTCAAACCAACCTGATAGAGGGCTCTGTTCTCATCATACTGGGCATTGGTATACGCGACATCAAGCTTAAGTGCGCCAAAATTGTAACCCAGGCCGGCAGAGTATCCTGTAAGATCTCCAATAGTAGTAGTATTTTCAAAAGGGCTTTCTTCAAAGCGGTATCCACCGCGAACGCTTACCGCACCAAAGCGGTACTCGCCTCCCACGCGGTAAGTTGAAGCCGCCCGCATGGCATTTTTGATTTGATCATTCTGATAACCAAATTCAGGATCATTCACAGGTCTGAAC
>JBAWAB010000086.1:0-5166 GCA_049589035.1 Salegentibacter sp. | reverse complement strand
GTGTTCACTGAAACGATCCTGCTGTTTTCATAGTTAACTTCACTTAACTTTTCTCCAGACCAAAAAAACCATTTACCAGTTTTTTCACCATTGGTATATTCTGCGATTGCGTTCTTGTTACCTTCCTGGTCGTAAGAAATCCATTCCCCATGGAGTTTACCGTCCTTATACGTTCCTTCTTGCCTAATACTTCCATCTTCATAATAAAACGTTGCTTTAATTAAATTACCCTGCTTCTCAAAAACAGGCTGATGCTCGTTTTCCTGGGCCATCATTGCGCCACTGAAAATCAGAGCAGCAATTAGAAATAATGTCTTTATCGTCTTCATCTCGCAATCTTTAATGTTTACCTTACAAATATAGGGTAAAATTTACATTCACGCAATAATCACATAACATTAAATTAACATTGAAAGTCTTTAATTTTGGTTTTCAGCCTCTTGCATCGTTCAAAAAGTCCAAAAAAGGGAAAAACGATTTCGTTTTTTTAAGCAAGATTCTTTAAAGAAACCACTATTACTTATTACTTTTGCCCCACCAAAATTTTTAGGAGAACTATGTACAGAAGTCATAACTGTGGTGAACTAAATGCCGCACATATAGGTCAGGAAGTAAAACTTTCAGGCTGGGTTCAGAAGATTAGAAATAAAGGTTTTATGATCTGGCTTGACCTGCGCGACCGCTATGGTATTACTCAGCTCATTTTTGACGAAGAACGTTCCAGTCATGAACTCATGGAGCGGGCTGAAAAAATTGGCCGGGAATTCGTGATACAGGTCAAAGGTGAGGTGATAGAACGAGAGTCGAAAAACCCCAATATGGCCACCGGCGATATTGAGTTGCTGGTTTCAGAACTTACTATCCTCAATACTTCGCTTACTCCTCCTTTTACTATTGAAGAAGACACCGATGGCGGCGAAGACCTTCGTATGAAGTACCGCTATCTTGATATTCGCCGTAATCCGGTGAAGAATAAACTGATGTTTCGCCACAAGGTGGGGATGGAAGTTCGAAATTACCTTTCTGCCCAGGATTTTATTGAAGTGGAAACACCTTACCTTATTAAATCTACTCCCGAAGGAGCCCGCGATTTCGTGGTGCCCAGCAGGATGAATGAAGGGCAGTTCTACGCTCTGCCACAATCTCCTCAAACTTTTAAGCAGCTGCTCATGGTTGGTGGTATGGACAAATACTTCCAGATCGTGAAGTGCTTCCGCGACGAAGATCTGCGTGCAGATCGTCAGCCAGAATTTACCCAGATCGACTGCGAAATGGCCTTTGTAGACCAGGAAGATATTCTGAATACCTTTGAAGGTCTTACCCGTCACCTGCTGAAGGAGATCAATGGAGTCGAAATTGGGGAATTTCCACGTATGACCTATGCGGAAGCCATGCGGAAGTATGGAAATGACAAACCCGATATTCGCTTCGGAATGGAATTCGGTGAATTGAATGAGGTTGCCAAAAATAAAGGCTTCAAAGTATTCGATGAGCAGGAATTGGTAGTGGGAATTGCTGTGCCAGACGCGGCAGGCTTTACACGTAAGGAGATCGATAAGCTCATTGAATGGGTGAAGCGACCTCAGATTGGCGCCAACGGACTCATTTGGGTGAAATGCAATGAAGATGGCAGCTTTAAATCTTCTGTAGACAAATTCTTTTCCGAAGAAGATCTGAAAGTATGGGCCGAAGTGACCAATGCCAAAGCGGGAGACCTTATACTGGTTATGGCCGGAGAGACCACGAAAACCAGGACGCAGCTTAGCGCCCTGAGAATGCACCTGGCCAACGAACTCGGCCTTCGGAAATCTGATGAATTTGCCCCTCTTTGGGTCATTGATTTTCCACTGCTGGAATGGGATGAGGAAACAGGCCGTTATCACGCGATGCACCACCCTTTTACTTCACCTAAAACGGAAGATATTCCGCTTCTGGAAACTAACCCGGGAGAGGTTCGTGCCAATGCCTATGACCTTGTATTGAACGGAAACGAAATTGGAGGTGGTTCTATCAGGATTCATGATAAACCAACTCAATCCAAAATGTTCGACTACCTCGGTTTTACTGAAGAAGAAGCCCTGGAGCAATTCGGCTTTTTGATGAATGCCTTCCAATATGGAGCACCTCCTCACGGGGGACTCGCTTTTGGGTTCGACAGATTGGTAGCTATTCTCGGCGGACAGGAAACTATCCGCGACTTCATCGCCTTCCCAAAGAACAATGCAGGCCGGGACGTAATGATAGATGCCCCTGCAAAACTCGATGATGACCAACTAAAAGAACTACATTTACAACTTAATTTATAACAACAAATAATCCTGCTCCCGAGCAGGGTTTTTTTATACCTCAAAATCATTGTTAGAGTGGGACGAATGACAACCATGCGCGTATTGAACCGGTTTTCAAAATGGAAATCGAAGCACCTTACCCATCAACAGTTTATCATGCTGCTTGCCTCTATTATGGGCTTTGCAGCCGGTCTTGGTGCCGTAGTGATCAAAAACATTACCCACCTTATCCAGCACCTGCTGGAGGGTAAGCTTATTGTAAACTACCATGATGCCTTATACTTTATTTTTCCGCTTATTGGCCTTGCCATAAGTCTTGTGATCGTAAAGTACGTGATCAAAAAGGATATTGGCCACGGTATACCTTCTACCCTTTATGCGATTTCAAAAAGGAAAGGAATCATGAAGTCACACCAGATGTATGCCTCGATCATTACCGCTCCTTTAACGGTAGGTTTTGGAGGATCTGTAGGGCTGGAGGGGCCAACCGTGGCCACCGGTGCTTCCCTGGGTTCGAATATATCCCGTCTTTTCAAGATGAACCAGACTTCACGAACGCTGCTTTTGGGTTGTGCCGCTGCGGGAGCCATGTCTTCTATCTTTAAGGCGCCGATAGCCGCTATCATTTTCGCAATTGAAGTGTTTAGTCTCGACCTCACATTAGGGTCGATGGTACCTTTGCTACTGGCATCGGTTTCAGCTATTCTTACCTCCTATTTCTTTTTTGGTCCGGCTACGCTCATTCCTTTTACGCTGAAGGATGAATTCCACATTTCTGAAGTACCTTTTTACCTTATTCTGGGTGTACTTACGGCTTTTTGCTCTATGTATTTTACAAGCGTTTATTTCAAGATCCACCATTTTTTTGAAAAGCTGAAGTCACCATGGCACCGACTGCTACTCGGAGGCCTTGGCCTGGGCATCCTCATATATTTCATTCCGCCGCTCTACGGTGAAGGTTACAACATGATCAACAACCTTCTGGCCGAAAACTATATGAATGCACTTGGCACCAACTTTTTCAATGCCTTCATCGATAATATCTGGATGGTAATCGCGCTGCTGGTAGGGCTCATCCTGTTCAAGATCGTTGCCACCTCGCTCACCTTTGGTGCTGGTGGAATTGGAGGTATTTTTGCTCCCGTACTTTTCATGGGGAGCGCTTTAGGGCATGTTTTCGCCCTTATTGTGAACCAACTTGGCTTTCACCGACCTATTTCGGTTAGCAGTTTTACTATGGTTGGAATGGCCGGCTTAATGGCTGGCGTGCTGCACGCGCCTCTAACGGCGATCTTCCTTATCGCTGAACTCACCGGTGGGTATCAGCTTTTCGTTCCGCTTATGATTACTGCTTCGGTTTCCTATATGATCACCAACTGGTTTCAGCCGCATTCCGTATACACCATGGAACTTGCACAGCGCGGGGAACTTCGTACGCACAACAAAGACAGGACGGTGCTTACGATGCTTAATATTCAACAACTGATAGAAAAGAATTTTATTCCAATACAGGTGGGGATGAACCTGGGCGATGTGATCCACCAGGGAGTGATAAAATCATCCCGAAATATCTTTCCCGTTATTGATAAAAACAGTAAATTCAGGGGTATTATCCTGCTGGACGACCTGCGCCCTATCATGTTTGATCAGAAGATTTATGATGAAGTGAAGGTAAGCGATATCATGCAGCGGGCACCAGAAATGATAGATCTGGATAAGGATTCCATCGATGACATCATGAAAAAGTTCCAGGAAAGCGATGCCTGGAACCTGCCGGTTGTACAGGATGAAAAGTATATCGGCTTTATTTCGAAGTCAAAACTCCTTACCGCCTATCGCCAAAAATTGATCGAAGTGACTGTTTAGCCAATGAATACGGTAATGAAAATACTGGGTATTGCTATCCTCATTGCGATAGGTGTCGGCTTCTATTTTAGAGGTACCGACGAGGTGCTGCTGGGCGACCGCATTATTGGAATTGCTGTCCTTACCAGTGCTTTTATCCTTATGCCTATCTTCCTCTATGTGAGATGGAAAGGCAAAAGATTGCAGGATTATACTCTCTCTGAGGAGAATTTAAAAAAGATGCAGGACCGCGGAATTGACTGATGACGGGCTATTGCAAATCTTTCAAAATAATTTCCAAATAATTATACCTCCGTTAATAATATTGTACTAAGTTTGTACTTTATTAATTATTTATTTTTTTACAATGGAAGGTACAGTTAAATTTTTCAACGAATCCAAAGGTTATGGATTCATCACCAACGACGAAACAGGAAGAGACATCTTCGTACACGTTACCGGTCTTGATGGCGAAACTATCAGCGAAGGTGACAAAGTTGAGTACGTTGAAGTAGAAGGAAGAAAAGGAGTAAACGCAAGCAATGTGCGCGTTATAGAATAATATAATTTCTATTTTTCAAGCTTCAAAAAAGCCGCTTTAAAAAAAGCGGCTTTTTTATGCTCCAATCTTAAGCTTCCTTGTGAAGCTGTTCTTTTATGCCCTCCAACATTTCGGTAGTAAGTTTTGCAATATCGACATTGTGCTTCCACCCCCAATCTTCTCTCGCGCTGGAATCATCGATGCTCGATGGCCAGGAATCGGCGATCTTTTGACGAAAATCGGGTTCATATGCTATCCTGAAATCAGGAATATGCTTTTTAATCTCTTCCGCCAGCATTACAGGTGTAAAACTCATTGCCGCAAGGTTATATGAGGATCGCACTTGGATATTCTCAGGTTTGGCTTCCATAATATCAACAGTAGCCTTGATCGCATCATCCATAAACATCATTGGCAGGGAAGTATCCTTGCTAAGGAAAGAAGTATAGCTACCATTCTTTATGGCTTCATGGAAGATCTCAATGGCATAAT
>JBAWAB010000085.1:0-21008 GCA_049589035.1 Salegentibacter sp. | reverse complement strand
TCCCGGGAGATACAGAAGCTCATTGAGGAAGCCGTGAAAAATGGCCAATTTCGACTGGCAGTGCGTTATCATTACCTGCAGAACCTTCAGCAGCTCGACCAGTTGAATTTCATTTCATATCAGTATCAAAAGACCAATGAAGACTATGCTGCAGAAATCAGCGCGGAAAATGTTCGTGGAAAATTTCTGAAGGTGACAAGGCTCTACGACTTTATCTGGTACGGTGATTTCAAGGTTTCTGAAGGAGATTACAAGCTGGCCGAAAAGGGTTTTGCTGAAATGGATGCTATTTTAAACCACGCAGCACATGAGTAAGACCTTCAAAATAACATTTGCAGTTTTCCTGCTCCTGGTTGCCCTGCTCACCTATCTTGAGGCCACCGAGCCTGAACCGGTGAACTGGACTCCCAGCTACATGCCCGTGGACAAGATTCCGCTGGGGAGCTATGTTTTCTTCCATAGCTGGAAAGATAATGATCAGGCAGACATACAGGAGGTAAATCTTCCACCTTACGAGTTCCTCCTGAAAGAGCACGAGAAAGGCACCTACTTTTTCCTGAACCAAAATATTTATTTTGACGATGACGAACTGAACGATCTCCTGGACTGGGTGGGCCGCGGAAATGACCTCTTTCTGAGTGCTCAGGTGATCAGTTCCAATTTACTGGACACCCTGCATCTGGAAAGGAAGACCTATGTTCCGGGAAGCGATTTGCAGTCCATCCCCCATCTCAATTTCGTGAATCCAAAACTGAAGTCTGATTCTGCTTTTGCCTTTAAAAATGATTTTGAAGCAGCCTACTTCAGCAAGATAGATACGGCAAACACCGAAGTTTTGGGTAGCGTGAGCTTTGATCCGAAAAAAAAGGAGAAAGTGAATTTTATCAAAATGAAATTTGGAGAGGGCGAGATCATCCTGCATATCACGCCGCAAGCCTTTGGCAATTATTTTCTGCTCACCAATGAAAATTACCGCTATGCAGAGAAAGCTCTGGCTTATATCAATAAAGACGGAAAGGTCTATTGGGATAATTATTACAAAGCCGGAAAATCTTTCTACACTTCCCCGCTGTATATTTTTCTCAAGAACAGAGCCCTGAAATGGGCCTATTATTTTGTGATCTTCGGAAGTCTGCTGTTCATTATTTTTGAAGGCAAACGCCGGCAAAGACCAATCCCGGTGGTGAAACCGCTGCGCAATCAGAGCTATGACTATGCCCAAAGTATCGCCGATCTTTACCTGGAACAAAACCGCTATAAAGAACTTGCTTTAAAGAAAATTGCTCTATTTTTAGAATATGTGAGAATGAAATACCGCATTTCAACCGAAAATATCGACAACGAATTTTACCGGGATCTGGCTTCGAGAAGCGGAAACAGCCTTCCCGATACCGAAGCGCTCTTTAGCAGGTTTCAGGAACTGCAGGAGCAAAAGAACATTTCACAAAAGGAATTTCAGGCCCTATGTGAGGCCATCAACACTTACAAAACCACCAAGAATGGAAAATGAAGAGATACAGTCTAAGCAAGAATTGAATTTTAACAGTCGTATTCCCCTGGAAGAATTGCAGACTTCTGTAGAAAAGCTGAAGTCTCAGCTCTCCCGCGTCATTATAGGCCAGGAGAATTTTGTGGAATTGCTCATCGTAGGGCTGCTTTCCAATGGGCATGTGCTGATAGAAGGCGTACCCGGAATTGCAAAAACCCTCACCGCTAAACTCTTCGCCAAAGGATTAAAAACCGGCTTTAGCCGCATCCAGTTTACGCCAGACCTGATGCCTAGTGATGTGCTGGGAACCTCAATCCTCAATTCTAAAACTTCGGAATTTGAATTTAAAGCGGGTCCAATTTTCTCCAATATCATTCTCATTGATGAGATCAACCGCTCCCCCGCCAAGACCCAGGCGGCCCTTTTTGAAGTGATGGAGGAACGCCAGGTGACTATAGATGGGAAAATGCACCAGATGGAAGAACCCTTTATGGTGCTCGCTACCCAAAATCCGATCGATCAGGAAGGTACCTATGCCCTGCCGGAAGCGCAGCTTGACCGCTTTCTTTTCAAGATAGAGGTAGATTATCCAAACCTGGAAGAAGAGGTGAGAATCCTCCAAACCCATCACGAGCGCAAAGGTGTGCTGCCGGAAACCGACATTGAGGCTGTGTTGACTCCTGAAAAGCTAAAGGAGCTGCAGAAACAGGTGCAGGAAATACTTATTGAAGAGAAACTGCTTAATTATATCGCCCAGCTGGTCACTAAAACCCGCAGTCACCCACATCTTTACCTTGGCGCTTCGCCGCGGGCCTCCATTGCCATTATGAATTCGGCCAAGGCCTTTGCAGCCATAAACGGTCGTGATTTTGTAATTCCTGAAGACATTAAAAAATCATTGAATCCTGTACTGGGACACCGAATTATCCTGTCTCCCGACCGGGAAATGGAAGGCATGACCACGCGTAACGTCATAGAAATGATCAGCCAGTCTGTTGAAATTCCCCGATAAATGATCAGATTTTTCAAATCTCTGTACCTGAGCAGCCATTTCTTTATGGCTGTCTACGGAATCGCCCTTATTTTCCTGTTCTCGTACTGGTTTGAAATTCTGTACCCGCTGGCCTGGATTCTGAGTCTTCTGTTTTTGATCATTTTCCTGGCAGATATAGTGGTGCTCTTCGGAAATACTTCAGTAAAAGCGGAAAGGAAACTTCCGGAGAAATTCTCGAATTCTGACGAGAACGCCGTAGAAGTTTTAGTTCAGAATCAATCCAATATCACCCTAAAATGCGAGGTGATTGACGAGCTGCCGGTACAGTTTCAGAAGAGGGATTTTTCTCGGAAATTCGACCTTCCGCGTAAGGAATCCTTTCAATTCACATATCTGGTAAGGCCAGTGAGCCGCGGTGAATATACGTTCGGAAAACTCAATATTTACACCTCGAGTTTCATTGGTCTGGCAAGAAAGAGGAGCGTCTTTAACAGCGAACAAATGGTCAAGGTTTACCCCTCTTTCATACAGATGAAAAAACTCGATTTTCTGGCCATTGATAAACGCATCTCGCAAAGCGGATTAAAAAGGATCCGCCGCATTGGGCATACAATGGAATTTGAACAGATCAAGGAATACGTCCCTGGAGATGATGTGAGGACCATCAACTGGAAAGCGACCGCCAAGCATGCCGAGCTGATGGTGAACCAGTACCAGGATGAGCGCGCCCAGCCGGTTTATTCGGTTATAGATACGGGCCGCGTTATGAAAATGCCTTTTAAGGGATTGAGCCTTCTTGATTATTCGATCAACAGCGCGCTGGCCTTTTCGAACGTGGCCCTGAAGAAGAAAGACAAGGCAGGTCTGCTGACTTTTTCCAGTAAGATAGAATTCCTGCTAAAAGCGAGCTCCAGGCTTGTGCAGCTTAACCGAATCCTGGAAAATCTGTACAATATCGACACCCGCTTCCTTGATTCCGATTTCGGACAGCTCTACGCGCATATAAAAAAAGATCTCAGCCACAGAAGCCTTCTTCTGCTCTACACCAATTTTGAACATATTTCTGCCTTGCAAAGGCAACTGCCTTATCTTAAGGCCATCGCCAAAAAGCATGTGCTGGTCGTGATCTTTTTTGAAAATACCGAACTCGAGAAACTAGTTAAAACCCGCCCCGAATCTGTAAGGCAGAGTGCCCATCAAACGGTAGCCGAGCAGTTTGCATATGAGAAGGAACTGATGGCAAAAGAACTTCAGAAACACGGAATTCAGGCCCTGCTCACCAAACCGGAAGATCTCAGCGTCAACACCATTAATAAATACCTCGAGATCAAAGCCCGTGGGCTCATTTGATCTTCCCCACCTACAAAGGCTTACGGTTCAGTCCTTAAAATCGACGCTTCAGCTCATTTTCTTTTAAGACTCTGTTTCCTGCTCCTATATTTGACTCGTTGAACCATCAAAAAATTCAGATTATGAAAACACTAGCCGTATTATTCGCCATTTTTATGAGTACGCTCGCCATGGGCCAGGAAAACTCTGCCGGAAGCATTTCAGTAAACGTAGAGAATGTTCAAAGCAACGAAGGAAAAGTTATGGTTGGCCTCTACACCAGCGACACCTTTATGAAGGCTAAGCCACCCTATGGCCGCATTGGTAAGATCGAAAATGGGCAAGCCAGCGTAACTTTTGACAGCATTCCTCCCGGTACTTATGCCATTATCTGCTTCCACGACAAGAACGATAATGACCATATTGATTTTGATGAAAGCGGAATGCCGGCAGAAAATTACGGACTCTCCAACAATCCTTATGCTTATGGACCTCCGCAATGGGAAGAGGCAAAATTCAGCTATGACGGAGGTGAAAAAGCAATAGAGATCCGCTTCTGATCTTTCAGTTCTTCCGAAGAAAAACGCTGCAGACTCTGCGGCGTTTTTTATATAGGCAAATGCAAGAAAAAACTAAATAATAATAGAAAAAACCAATACATTTGTGATGTACCAAAATACAGGAGTTTATGACGATCACCCAATTGAATTATGTTCTTGCCGTGGCAGAGCATAAGAATTTCACAAAGGCCGCCCAAAAGGTCTTTGTGACCCAGCCTACTTTAAGCATGCAAATTCAGAAGCTGGAAGAAGAACTTGATGTACAGATCTTTGATCGCAGCAAAAAACCTATACAATTAACCGAAACCGGAAAAAAAATCGTTCAGCAGGCAAGGAATATTGTGAATGAGAGTGACCGCATTCAGGATATTGTTGACCAGCAAAAAGGGTACATTGGTGGCGTTTTCCGCCTTGGGGTAATTCCCACCGTGATGCCAACCTTGCTGCCGATGTTCATCAGTAATTTTATCAAAAAATATCCGAAGGTGAAGCTGAAGATAGAAGAGCTCACCACCGAGGCCATCATTGAAAGGTTGAAAGAAGGACATTTGGATGCGGCTATTGCTGCCACGCCGTTGGAACTGGAAGGGATCAGGGAAAATGTGCTTTACTACGAACCTTTTGTGGGTTATATTCCGCCTTCCCATCGGTTAAGGGAAAAGAAAAAACTGGAAGTGAGCGACCTGGATATTGATGATATTCTTCTCCTGGAAGACGGCCACTGTTTTAAAGACGGGATCATAAATTTATGTAAAGCCTCGAAGGAATATAACGACGACCATTTTCAGCTGGAAAGCGGAAGCTTTGAAACCCTCATAAAATTATCAAATGAAGGTTTGGGTATGACCCTGCTTCCCTACCTGCACACGCTGGATTTAAAGGATTCTGAAAAACAGAACCTGCGCATGTTCAGCGATCCGGTTCCTGCCAGAGAAGTGAGCCTAATCTACAACCGAAGCGAATTGAAAATGCAGATCATTGAGGCGTTGCGCAGCACCATTGCCGGTGTTGTAAAAGGAGCCATCGCTTTTCAGAACGTGAAGATCATTAGCCCTTTGAATAAAAAGCAGGAGCTACAGCACTAAATTAAAAACGGCCCTTTTTCAAGGGCCGCTTATTTAAGGATTTAAGTAAATTAAACATTGATTGAGTTCCGGGTTCTGCCGCGTAAGTGCTATTATCCAGAGCTTGAGTTCCTCAATTTCGTGAGGTAGCAAACGCTGAAGTGCTTTCTTCACTTCCTTGCAGAACAAGACTACATCAAAACTTACTTTATCGAGTATGGTTTTGGTGTATTCAAACATTGCTCGCGCCATAATTTGATACTTATTTACTGGTTAGGTTAATCAAAAGCGTAGAGATGTTCTTATAAGCATTGCTTTTTTAACTCTATAAATATAGTGAAAAAAGAAGAAGAGATGAAGAAAAAGCTGCAATTTTTTCCTTAGAAGTTGTTATCTCCTCTTAGCACATCGCCCAGTCCGCCCAGCACGCTGCCTTCTCCTTTGTCTTTTCCACCACCTCTCGGTGCAGCCTGCCAAACCCTGCTTGCGAGTCGGCTAAAAGGCAACGATTGTACATAGACTATGCCCGGCCCCGTTAGACTGGCGAAGAATAAACCTTCACCGCCGAAGATGGTATTTTTAATGCCGCCAATAAACTCGATATCATACTGGATGTCTTGTGTAAAACCGATGATACAGCCGGTATCGATCTTCAGTTTTTCGCCCGGGGCCAGTTCTTTCCGGGCCATGGTTCCGCCGGCATGCACAAAGGCCATTCCGTCACCTTCAATCTTCTGCATGATGAAACCCTCACCTCCAAAAAAACCACGTCCCAGTTTCCTGCTGAACTCTATCCCGATGCCTACTCCTTTTGCCGCACAGAGAAAAGCATCCTTTTGGCAAATGAACTTTCCGTTGAAACGGGTGAGGTCTATTGGAATGATCTTTCCCGGATAAGGTGATGCAAAACTGATCTTTTTCTTCCCCTGCCCTTCATTCGAAAAAATGGTCATAAAGAGGCTTTCCCCGGTAAGCAGACGTTTTCCTGCGCCCAGAACTTTGCCAAGGAAGCCCTCATTCTCTTTGGAGCCATCGCCAAAGATGGTATCCATGCCAATGCCATTGTCCATCATCATAAAGTTTCCGGCTTCGGCGATTACCGCCTCCCGTGGATCAAGCTCCAGCTCAACATATTGCATTTCTTCGCCAAATATCTGATAATCTATTTCATGTGCATTCATAGCTGATAATTTAAATATTTACGGCTCCTGGCCACTTACTTTTGATATTGTTCCTTTTTCAGCAGATCATACCATGGTGTCCAGGGCGATCTCGTTCTTAACTTTAATGGTCCATTCAAATTCAAATACGGCAACCTGCTCTCCTGTCTCGTTCATTGCGGTAGATTTCATCCAGAACGTTTGTCCCTCCCCTGTTTCAATGGCTTTATCGATCATTCCCGGCACCAGATGCCCTCCATAACAGGTGAATTTGATCTTTCCGGTTGCCTTTTTAAGAAAAGTAGATTTATTGCTGGCCACCAGCATGGAGATCTTACGGGGCGTATTCTGAACGCCCTGCATCACCAGCGCGCCGGTACTGAGCTCTGCTGCCATAGCCTGCACTGCAAAATAGAGCGAATTAAAGGGATTCTTATTGATCCAGGAATGCTTGACTTCTACCGTACAGGATTCCTCATCTATTTCTTTCACCCTTACGCCACAAAGCCAGGCACTGGGCAGGTTTAACATTAAGTATGAATTCAGTTTTCCAGGGTTGAATGTTGTCATAGTCTCTTGTTTGGCTTAAAAGTATCCAATTTAGGTAAAATAGTCCGGAAAGCAATTTCATAATAAATTGTTAAATTTTAGTACTATGTTTTGCACAATACCTTCTTTTATATATATATTTGTATAAGCAAATAATAGGTAATGGACTCACAAGTTTCACATCACAATAAAAATCTGGCTACACTGATCCATCTTTCGGTGTTTTCAGAATTCTTTTTTCCCATGGGAAATTTCATCTTTCCCCTCATCCTGTGGCTGGTAAAGAGGGAAGATCCCTTTGTTGATGCTCATGGCAGAAATGCCCTGAACTTTCAAATAAGCCTTTTCCTGTATATGATCCTGCTCATTTGCCTTGGCATTGCAGGAGTCATCTTTATGGGAGCTCATCTCGGCATGGAAGAGCCTTTTATCTTCTCTTCTAATCATATTAATTCCAGCGATTTTCCGCAGGCAATTCCATTCTTTGTCCTTATAGGAAGCTTTGGCGTTTTGTGCCTGGGGCTTTGCATTCTGCAGATATTCGGGGTTATTAGCGCCAGCCTTAAGGCCAGCGAAGGAAAATTATATAAGTACCCGCTAACCATCAATTTCATCAGTCCGGCTAACCCGGAGATTCATCAATCAAATCAATCAGAAAATGAACAGTTTAACAACACTCAAAACCAAAGGCTATGAAGATTGAAAATACCAAAGCACAAATGCGCAAGGGGGTATTGGAATACTGCATTCTTTCCGTCCTCAAAGATGAAGACGCCTATGTTGCAGAGATTCTGGATACTTTAAAAGATGCCAAACTACTGGTAGTAGAGGGTACGATTTACCCCCTGCTTACCCGGCTTAAAAACGCGGGTCTCCTTTCATACCGATGGGAAGAATCAAGCAGCGGGCCACCGCGTAAATACTACGGCCTCACCGAAACCGGGAAGCTGTTTCTAAAGGAGCTCACCAATACCTGGGAGGAATTGCAGACCGCCGTAACCATTGTAACCACTCAAAAAAAGAAAAATCATGAATAAGACAGTTAATATAAACCTTGCAGGCATTTTCTTTCATATTGATGAAGATGCATACGCCAAATTGCAACATTATCTGGATGCGATAAAACGCTCTTTCACCGATACTCAAGGTCGTGATGAGATTATCCAGGATATTGAAGCACGTATTGCTGAATTGTTCAATGAGAAAAGAAAAGATGACCGCCAGGTAATCAGTATCAAAGAAGTTGAAGAAGTGATCGCTATCATGGGGCAACCTGAAGATTATATGGTAGACGAAGAGATTTTCGAAGATGAACCAACTTATAGCGCCGAAACCAAAAGAGTGGGCAAACAGCTTTTCAGGGACACCGAGCATTCCTATATTGGAGGTGTTTCTTCCGGTCTTGGTCACTACCTGGGAATCGAAGCTATCTGGATAAGACTTATCTGGGTCCTTTTAACCATTGGTTCCAGCGGAGCCTTTATCCTTATCTATATTGCTCTCTGGATCTTTGTTCCAGAAGCTAAAACCACAGCCGATAAGCTCGCCATGCGCGGCGAGGAGGTGACCATCAGCAATATTGAAAGGAAGATCCGCGAGGGTTTTGACAATGTTGCCGGAAAGGTAAAGGATGTTGACTACGAAAAATACGGCACCCGCGCAAAGGCCGGTGCAGGCTCGGCAGCAACCGCTCTTGGCGATGTTCTCCGGTTTCTCATCAACCTGGTGGTGAAATTCGTGGGTGTACTTCTTCTGCTGGTCGCAGGCTCTGTTTTGATCGCCCTGTTCATTGGCTTATTTTCAGTAGGAACCTTCGGCATTATCGAAGCGCCCTGGAGTGACTATATAGAAATGGCCAACAGTGGCGCACCGCTCTGGATCATTTCGCTCCTCACCTTCTTTGCTGTAGGAATTCCGTTCTTTTTCCTCTTTATACTCGGGCTAAAAATCTTGGTACAGAAGCTGAAATCGATAGGAACTACAGCCAAAATGGTCTTACTGGGACTGTGGTTGCTTTCGGTGATCGGGCTTATTATTGTAGGTGTACAACAGGCTACTAACCGCGCCTTCGACGGCGAGGTGGTGATGACCGAAACTATTCCGGTAGCGCCCAATGACACGCTGTACCTGGCGATGAGAAATAATCCGCAGTATTCCAGCAGTGTTTACAGAAGCGGAGACTTCAAAATAAAATACGATGAAGCCGATAATAAAATTCTCTACGGAAGCGATATTCAGTTGGTGGTGAAATCTACCAGAGATTCGGTGGGTAGACTGGAGATTTCCAAAACCGCTGAAGGCAGCGACTATAAGGATGCCAGGCAGAGGGCCGGAAATATAAGTTATAAGACTTCTTTCTCTGGAAACAAGCTTCTACTCGATGGTTATTTCACTTCGCCTACGCTTTACAAATACCGCGACCAGGAAGTGAAGGTTACACTTTACCTGCCGGAAGGAACTACCTTGTTTGCCGACGATAACACCTATTCCTTCCACCGGAATTCTGGTTTTGAAGGAGATATTCTGAAGAACGGACAGGAAGAAAAATTCCTTAAAGTGATCGAGGACGGAACTATCTGTCCCGAATGTCCTTCCGAAGAAGAAAAAGACGAATGGGATTCTGATGATGATTTCGATACCAGCTTTAAGACAGACAGCGCCGAGGTCAATATTAAAATCAATAGAGAAGGTGTAAAATTCAACGGAAAAAAAGTTGACGGTCAGGAAGTAAAAGGAGAAATAAAAATAAATGGAAAATCATGAGCACGCTGATCAATACTTTGATTGCTCTCCTTTTGTCCGCTATTTTTGGGCAACCCGGGGAAGAGCAGAAACCAGCACCCCCCGACCACCAGGAAACTTCGGTTAAAATGGAAAAAACAAACACAGACACCGAAACTTTCCACTGCTAAAGAACAAAAGCCTCCTTTCCGGAGGCTTTTCTGTATCTTTGTTTAAAATAACCAATCTTATGATAAACAAAATTTCACTTTCCCTCCTGCTCTTCAGCTTTTTTGCCATTACAGCTCAGGCACAGGATAAGATTAAAGGCAGCCGAAATGTCATTAAGGAAGAAAGAGATCTTTCCGAATTTAATGCGCTCGATGTGAGAGGCGATTTGGAGGTAGTGATAAAGAACAGCGGCATGGCCCGGGTCGAAATAGAAGCCGATGATAACCTGCTTGAGATCATAAGTACCGAAGTGATTGACGGAACTCTTGTAATAAAACCGCTGAAGGAGATCAGCCGTAGCAAAAGGCAAAAGGTCACTGTGGAATTTCCGGAAAATATTGTGAAAGCCGTTCTATCAGATAAGGCGAGGCTACAAAACCAGGGCGAATTATATACTCCGGAATTTAAGCTCATCACCAATGGCGATTCCAGGGCTGAACTGACCATTAGCGCCGACACCTTTAATCTGGTGAATGGCGACAAATCGAAGATCGAACTGAAGCTCACGTCAAAAGAAGCCTACTTTCAACTCAACCAGAACAGCGACATTAAAGCCTCAGTAAATTCGCCGAATTTCAAGGTCGATATTTATGAAAAAGCTTCTGCCAGAATAGAAGGTGAAACCGAACAATTTCAGCTAAGAGCCGATCACGACAGTAAATTTGATGGCGAAGAATTAACTTCCAAAACTGCGGTGGTCTTAGCAGAAGGCCATTCTGATAATAAAATAAACGTAAGCGAAAACCTGCAATTAAAAGCGCATGGCCGCAGCAAAACAGAGATCTACAATACGCCCAAAATAGAACTGCAGGAACTTACCAATGAAGCCGTAATTGCCAAAAAAGAGCTGTAAAACTTCCACATGAAGAAGCACAAAAAAGGCCCAAAATTGGGCCTTTTTCTATTCTTTCTTAGAAAAATTTAGGCAGTAGTTGCCTTTTTTTCTACCTCCTGACCTTCAAACTGGGCCAGGTAACGTTCAGCATCAAGAGCGGCCATACAGCCTGTACCCGCTGCAGTCACAGCCTGGCGATATTCCTTATCCTGAACATCTCCTGAAGCAAAAACTCCCGGCATGTTTGTTTTGGTACTCTTGCCTTTAGTGATAAGATATCCGGTTCCGTCCATATCCAGAACTCCTTTGAAAATGTCGGTATTCGGCTTATGGCCAATAGCGATGAAAAGCCCTGTGATGTTGATCTCTTCTTTTTCACCGGTTTTGTTGTTGACCATTCGCAGACCTTCAACCACCTGCTCTCCAATTACCTCATCAACTTCGGTATTATAGCGCAGATCTATATTTTTAGTATTCATGACGCGGTGTTGCATGGCTTTGGAAGCCCTCATTTCATCCCGTCTTACCAGCATCGTAACTTTAGTACAGATATTGGCCAGGTAAGTAGCCTCTTCAGCTGCAGTATCTCCGCCTCCAACGATCGCCACATCCTGTCCTTTATAGAAAAAACCGTCGCAAACCGCACAGGCTGAAACTCCGCCACCTCTTAGTCTTTGCTCGCTTGGCAGGCCAAGATATCTGGCTGTTGCCCCCGTAGAAATGATCACGGTCTCGGCTTCAACCCAATCAGAGTTATCGATACAAGCCTTATGAATGCCTCCCTCTTCCTCACTAAATTCTACTTCGGTCACCATCCCCATTCTAACCTGCGTTCCAAAACGTTCCGCCTGTTTTTGAAGATCTATCATCATTTGAGGCCCGTCAACGCCCTCGGGATAACCCGGAAAATTATCAACTTCGGTAGTAGTGGTGAGCTGCCCGCCGGGCTCCAGGCCGGTGTACATTACAGGATGCATATCGGCGCGCGCGGCGTAGATCGCTGCGGTATAACCCGCTGGGCCTGAACCAATGATCAGGCATTTTATTCTTTCAACTTTATCGCTCATATCGCTAATTTAATTTTACTTGTAAAAGTAGGAACTTTCCTCAAAAAGATACAGGAAATCTTATTGAGATTTACTATTTGTTCATAATACTGCAATATTCCTGCCGTGCCTAAAAATCGGAATTTCTGTCATCTTCTGAATTATCTGAAGTAAAAATATACCTTTGCCCTATGGAGCTTACGCTGTTCAATATTCTCGACATCATGGGGACCATTGCCTTTGCTATTTCAGGTGCCCTGGCGGCGATGGAAAGAAAGCTGGACCTTTTCGGCGTTTTTATCATCGCCTTTGTCACTGCCATTGGAGGCGGAACCCTGAGGGACACGCTCATTGGATCCACACCGGTCACCTGGATGCAAAACCCGGTGTATGTCTATCTCATTGGGGTCGTGACCATTTTAGCGATCATCTTCAGAAATAAGATCGATTATCTCAAGAAATCGCTTTTCCTGTTCGATACCATCGGCCTTGGGATTTTCACCATTACGGGAGTAGAGATAGGCATCAGGAATGAGCTCGATCCTATCATCGTGATAGCTCTTGGGACCATGACCGGTACTTTTGGAGGGGTGATTCGGGATATTTTATGTAACGAGATCCCGGTGATCTTCCGCAAGGAGATCTATGCCACCGCCTGCATCGTTGGCGCTTTGGCTTTTGTAATTCTCTACCATCTGGGGATGAACAAAGATGTTATTTATCTGGTTACTTCGCTTACGGTTATCGGCATCAGGTTGCTAGTTGTGAAATATCATATTTCGCTGCCGTATTTCTATCTTTCCAGGCCGGAAGAATAACTTCGGAAAATACCCAATTTTAATTATTAATGCGGAAGTTTTTCCTTTAAAATTCCGTAGAGAAAGGTACCCAGCAAAGCCCCGGCAAAAACAACTAAAATCGGCAAATATCCTGCACCGATCAGGGTGAAGATTGGCCCCGGACAGGCACCGGCCAATGCCCAGCCAAGCCCGAAAATGATTCCGCCGAACATATAGCGTTTAAAGCTCCTTTCCTTCGGAATAAAATAAATAGGATCTCCGCTGAAGGTCTCCAGCTTCTTTTTCTTGATGAGCTGAACGCCAATCATTCCGAGCACCAGCGCCGAACCGATGATCCCGTACATGTGGAAACTTTCAAAGCGGAACATTTCATAAATGCGGAACCACGAAGCCGCTTCCGATTTAAACATCACGATCCCGAAAAAGATTCCGATAAGTAAATATGCGAGTCTTCTCATTTCTTAAAAAATTAGGGGAAACAAAACATAGATCATAAACAGGCCGCCGGCAAAAAAACCGATAACGGCAATAAGAGAAGGCAACTGCAAATCGCTAAGACCCGAAATGGCGTGTCCCGAAGTACATCCGCCGGCATAACGCGCACCAAAGCCGATAAGGATTCCACCCACGAGCAAGATGACAAGTGATTTAAGATCTGTGAAAGCTCCCGTTCCAAAAAGCATTTGAGGTAAATATTCCTTGCCGGCACTTTGAAAGCCCAGCTCCTGAAGGTGCCCGATAGTCACTGGATTGATATTCACCGCCACATCATTGCTTAGCCAGTGTGCGGCAATAAACCCTCCAATGATGGCACCTAAAACCACGAGCAGATTCCAGGAATGTTCTTTCCAGTTGAAGTCGAAATAGCTGGCGCTCTGGTCGGCGCCACACATGGTACAGATGGTGGCGAGGTTAGATGACATCCCAAAACGCTTGCCGATGAAGATCAGCAAAAACATTATTAAAGCAATCAGAGGCCCTGAAACGTACCAAGGCCAGGGTTCAAGAATCCAATCCATATTGTCGTTTTTTATCCGGCATCACCGGCCGAAATAGAAACGGCAAACTTAAACATAATTAACCTACCTGAGAAATAGGCTTTATCGATTACTACATCAGGAAATTCTTGAGGTTTTCAAGAACTTTTTCGGAAAGTCGTTGTTGAGTTTCGGCCGACCAGCCGGCGCTTTTTTCTGAAGTTATAATGTTTTCGAGTCCTTCGCGTCCGCCAGCAAGCTCTTTTTTGCCGTCAGCATCAAAAATAGCGAAATTAGACAGATCTTTTATCCAATCTGAAAAAGCCTCCTGTTGAAAAGGCAAACCCAAAGAAGTATTGACGAGAACCTTGCCATTTCCAAAATGCTGAAATTCTTCTTCCTTCATCAATTTTGTATTCTTCGGAAGATGGATGCTGATGATCTCTGTATTTTCAAGTAATTGCGCTAGCGAAAGATACTCCACTCCTTTCTTTTCCCATTCCTTTTTCCTGCTGCGGCTGAAGTAAAAAACCTGGACATCAAGAGCCAGCAAAGCTTTTGCCAGTAACTGCCCCGTCGTTCCAAGCCCAATGATCCCAACTTTACGGCCACTTAGCTCCACTGGTTCCTCTTTCCATTGCTGGTTTCCAAAGCCGTGAAGTAAACGCACCAATTCCGAAACGATGAAATCCACAACTCCAGGATCACCATAATCTCTGATTCCAGTGACTGTGATATCCTTTTCCCGTGCAAACTTCACTGCCACGTTGGCAGAATCATCGTCGTAAAGGCTGCAGGCCATGCCGATATATTTCAGGTTTGGGCAATTTTTGATGACCTCCTCTCCTATTTGCGTGCGCCAGGAGACGAGAACAGCTTCAGCTTCTCCTATTCGTTGAAGGATTTCTTCCTTAGAATCGGGCGTGTCGCCATAACAGGAAATTTCCTGTTCGCTGTAGTGCTGCAGCTCCTCCAGTGCCCAATCTTTCAGTTTCGTATTGTCTACACAGACGATCTTGTTGAATTTTCTCATAATTATAATCTTGACCGGCAGAAATAAAAAAAGCCGGTCCTGAAATAAAGATAAGACCGGCTGTTTGAAATGATTTTAAAGCTTTGCCAAAATTCCCGATTTCGGGAATGATTCAGCTACAACGGAATATTGCCATGCTTCCTTTCCGGACGCAGCACTTTTTTATGCTCCAGCATACTGAAGCCTTTCAGCAGTTTTCTTCGGGTATCCTTAGGCATAATCACTTCATCTATAAATCCGCGTTGTGCGGCTTCAAAAGGATTGGCAAATTTTTCAGCATATTCAGCTTCTTTTTCCGCCAATTTCTCCTCCGGATTCTTGGCCTTACTGATCTCTTTTCTGAAGATGATTTCCGAAGCACCTTTCGCTCCCATTACCGCAATCTCGGCCGTGGGCCATGCGAAGTTAAGATCGGCACCAATGTGTTTCGAATTCATTACATCATAAGCTCCGCCGTAGGCTTTCCGCGTGATCACCGTTACCTTTGGAACCGTAGCTTCGCTTAAGGCGTACAAGAGTTTGGCGCCGTGCAGAATGATCCCGTTCCATTCCTGGTCGGTGCCAGGTAGAAATCCCGGTACATCTACCAGCACGAGCAGCGGAATGTTGAAACAGTCGCAGAACCTGGTAAAACGCGCGGCTTTTTTTGAAGAACTTACATCAAGGACGCCGGCCAGGCTCATAGGTTGGTTTGCGACGATCCCGATACTTCTTCCGCCGAGACGGGCAAAGCCCACAATAATGTTCTCGGCGTAATTCTTATGGATCTCAAAGAAAGAATCTTCATCGATAATTCCCTTGATCACCTTATGCATGTCATAAGGCTTGTTGGCACTGTCGGGCACGATCTCCTCCAGCGATTCCCGCATCTCATCTTTGATCTCGTATGGCAGTTTCTCCGGCAGCTGCTTGTTGCTCTGCGGAATATAACTCATCAATTGCTTGATGTTCTCGAGGCATTCTATATCGTTCACAGCCGTAATGTGCGTTACGCCCGATTTGGTGGAATGGGTGCTTGCGCCCCCCAATTCTTCGGCAGTCACTTCTTCATTGGTCACCGTTTTCACCACATTGGGGCCGGTCACGAACATATAGCTCGTGTCTTGAACCATCAGCGTGAAATCGGTCATGGCAGGTGAATAAACGGCGCCGCCCGCACAAGGTCCCATAATTGCTGAAATTTGGGGTACTACGCCCGAAGCTTTCACGTTCCGGTGAAAAATATCGGCGTAGCCGCCAAGCGATTTCACTCCCTCCTGGATACGGGCTCCCCCGGAATCATTTAGTCCTATGATGGGTGCACCCACTTTAACCGCAAGATCCATCACCTTGCAGATCTTTTCGGCATGGGTTTCAGATAAAGCCCCGCCAAAGACGGTAAAATCCTGCGCAAATAGATAAACCAGGCGGCCGTTGATGGTTCCATAACCGGTAACCACCCCGTCGCCGTAGTATTTCTGTTTATCCATGCCGAAATCGGTGGTACGGTGAGTGACCAGGATCCCGATCTCCTCAAAAGATCCTTCGTCCAGCAGATACTCCACCCGCTCACGGGCCGTAAGTTTTCGCTTCTCGTGTTGTTTTGCTATACGTTTCTCGCCGCCACCCAGGTGGGCTTGTTTGATCTTTTCGTTTAGCTTCTCAATATTGTGGCTCATATTTTATTTTTCATGTCGTACTTCTTCTAATTTCGGAATTCATCCTTAGGTAAGGGGCAGTCTCAACTGCTTCTGATCCTTGAGGTACTGCTTAAGGGCAATAACTGCAGCCATTTTGGCTTCCTCTTCGATCTCCGACTCCAGTTTCTTTGCAGAATAATATTTCTTGACGAAATGCGTGTCAAAATTCCCGCTTCGGAAAGCTTCGTGTTCAAAGACGAATTTTCCAAACGGCAAAGTGGTCATAACGCCTTCCACCTCGTAATCATTGATGGCCTTCAGCATTAGCTCCAGTGCCTCTTCGCGGGTTTTTCCGTAGGTGATGAGCTTTGCCAGCATAGGATCGTAATAGATAGGCACATCCATCCCTTCTTCAAAGCCATTATCCAGGCGTATTCCTTCGCCTGAAGGAGTTCTGTACTTCTCCAGTTTTCCTACGCTTGGCATGAAATCGTCCAGCGGATCTTCAGCATACACCCGCAACTCCAGGGCGTGACCGTGAAGCTGAAGGTCATTTTGAGTAAATTCAAGTTCTTCGCCCCGGGCCACTTTTATTTGCTGCTCCACCAGATCGATACCGGTCACGAATTCGGTTACCGGATGCTCAACCTGCAGCCTTGTATTCATTTCGAGAAAATAGAAATTGCGGTTTTCATCAAAAAGGAATTCGACAGTTCCCGCGCCTACATAGTCGCAGGCTTTTGCCACTTTCACGGCAGCTTCCCCCATTTTCTTCCGCAGAGCTTCATCCAGGACTACCGAAGGCGCTTCTTCCACCACCTTCTGGTGACGCCGCTGAATGCTGCACTCCCTTTCAAAAAGATGGAGCACATGACCGTGCGTATCGGCCAGCACCTGGATCTCGATGTGGCGCGGCGAACTAACGTATTTCTCGATAAAAACAGAGCCATCTCCAAAAGCAGATTCTGCCTCGCTGATGGCGCGGTTCATCTGATCTTCCAGGTCCTCCTCCTTTTCAACGATTCTCATCCCTTTTCCACCACCTCCTGCCGAAGCCTTGATAAGAATAGGAAAACCGATATCCCTGGCAATCTTTTTCGCTTTTTCAGGGTCGGTAATAGCTTCATCAATCCCGGGGACCATGGGTATATCGTATTTTTTGACCGCATCTTTGGCAGCCAGCTTGCTACCCATAATGCGAATGGCTTTGGAGCGGGGGCCGATCCAGGTAATTCCGTTCTTCTCAACCTTTTCGGCAAAACCGGCATTTTCACTAAGAAAGCCATAGCCGGGATGGATCCCGTCAGCATTCAATTCTTTCGCGACTTTAATGATCTTATCGCCATTCAGGTAAGATTCGCTGGAGGCAGCTTCACCTACACAAACCGCTTCATCGGCAAATTTCACGTGCGGCGCATTCCTGTCGGCTTTAGAGAAAATCGCCACGGTTTTTATTCCCATTTTACGGGCCGTTCGCATCACCCGCAACGCGATTTCCCCGCGATTGGCAACTAATATCTTTTTCATTGTTTTTTATTTCTAGGCATCATATAATTCGTTCATCTTTCCGGAAGCCATAAACCGCTTCATTGCTCTCTACTCCATCTCGATAAGTAACTGATTCTTATCTACGGTTTCCCCTTTTTCGACCGAAATAGATTTGATCTTTCCATCCCGGGGAGCGGCCAGGGTATTTTCCATCTTCATGGCTTCCAGTACCAGTAGATAATCGCCTTCCTTTACTTCGTCTCCTTCGCTTACATTCACCTCGAGGATCATGCCGGGCATGGGCGCCTTGATGTCATTGATAAGCTGGGAAGAGCCAAGACCGAGGCCCATTTCATCAATAAGCAAATCCAGCTCATCTGAAATGTCAACCTGGTAGGTATTGGAATTTATCTTTACACGGTAGTTCTTCCTGAGGAAGTTCGAATTAATGATTTCGGCACGAAAGGAATGATTATCCTGCAGAACATGCCAGGCTTGGCCTTGAAGAGGCTGGGCATCTAAAGAAGTGATCTGTTCCCGGGTGAATTCATACTCAAAGGCATCATTAACCTTCACCTTATATTTTTTTTCCATATTCCTTATTTAATGCAAGCTTTGTGAGCGTATTTCGTAAATATAGAAAAATATTTGAGGCTTTTATTGAAGATCAAGTAGGGAAATCTTAGTCACTAGGGCCCGTTTCGGGATTTCAGAAAATAAAAAACCCCGGCAGTCAAATTGACTACCGAGGTTTTAATTCGCTGTTTTTATGATCTTTAGCTGAATTCCTTAATATCTTCGCTAAGATCGTACACCTTCGTGTTCGCATAATTGTTTTCAAGAATGCTCATTCCGGCTGAAGAACGGTAACCTCCTGCACAATGCACCACAATAGGCTTATCTGAAGGAATCTCGCCTGCTCTGTCTCGCAGTTCGTTGAGCGGAATTGCGATCGCGCTGTCAAAGATTTTCCCTTCGGCGAGTTCGCTGTTATTCCTGATATCCACAATGGTATAATTTTCTTTTTTCTCTTTGAAATCGCCCAAATCCAGTTCATCTGAAGTCATTGAAACCTCATCAGCCAGAGTTATCACTCCCTTCAGCTGCTTTTCATAACCAATCTTGGCCGTTCTTTCCAGGATATCATCTACGTCAAAAACGCTGGAAACTACAAGGTAAAATGGCTCTTTGGGTTCAACGATAGCCCCCAGCCAGGTTTCGAATTTGTCTTCTGAATTGCGAGCCATGATATTGATGCTGTTTGGCAGGTGGCCGTGACGGTAGAATCTTCCGTCGCGGGTATCAACCACAGTTACGTTGTCTTCAACTTCACTCACTAGCAACTTCAGATCAACATCATACTTGCACTTCTGAACATTATCGGCGCCGTCTTTGTTAATGTCCACATTAAAACCAAAATAAGACGGAATAAACGGCTGATCCTTCAGTATCTCTTCGACAAATTCGTCTTCAGTTTGGTCCTTAAACGCCCAGTTTCCCTGGCGTTCATTGCCCAGCGTACTGGAAGAGGCGTCGCTCATATTCTTTCCGCAGAGAGAACCCGCGCCATGAGCAGGATATACCAACGCATTGTCTGGCAAACCGGTGTATTTGTCTCTGATGGTATGGTACATCTCTTTAGCGAGCTCCACACGTTTTGCCTTCATATTCCCCGCTTTTTCACGTAAATCGGGTCGTCCCACGTTCCCGATGAACAAAGTATCTCCCGTAAAAAGAGCAGTTTCGTCACCTTCTTCAGCAACGATCGTGATGCTATCGGGAGAGTGCCCCGGGGTATTGATGGCTCTAAAAGTTACCGCGCCCATTTTGAAGGAATCTCCATCGTCAAAAGACTGGTGAGGATATTCGGCCCCCACAAGTTTGCTCACATAGAGGGTTGCCCCCGCCTGCTCGTTAATCTGCATATGGCTACTCACAAAATCGGCATGCGGATGTGTTTCAAAAACCGCCACGATCTTCGCGTCCTGTTCTTCTGCGTACTTGTAGTACTGCATCGGGTTACGGGCCGGATCTACTAACGCCATTTTCCCCTCACTTACAATAGCATATGAAAAATGTGCTAATGGATCGTCTTTAAATTGCTTTATAGTCATTTTTTTGATGTTTTGTTTTTAAAATTTCTGTTTGTTCTTTTTTTTCCGCGCTGCGGAAAGGAAACACCAACTGCTTCCCGAATTCCTGAGGAAAATCTTCATCTCCCTCAAAGCCTAATTCTATATTTTTTCCATTCTTCGGAATATAGGCCGTTCCGAAGATATAATCCCAAAGGCTCAGGCTAAGGCCAAAATTCATTCCGTTAGGATGCTTCTGCGGAAGCTCTTTGGAATGGTGCCAGATGTGCATCTTCGGGTTATTGAAAATATAACCAAAAATCCCGTAATTCCAGCCCAGGTTCGCATGGTTAAGATGGCCGATCAAAAGTGCGAACATATGCACCACGATGAATTCCTGAATTCCGAAGCCAATCATAGCCAGCGGAATGTATTGCAGGCTTTTGTAAATAATGGTTTCCATAAAGTGAAACCGGAACTGTGCTGCATAGCCCATCTCCTTCACGCTGTGATGCACCTTGTGAAATTCCCAAAGCCACGGCCGCCGGTGCAGTTGCCGGTGTACATTCCACTGAATGAAATCGGCTACCACAAACATAATGAGCAGCTGCGCCCACGCAGGGAAACTCTGCACCCTGAAAGCTACGATATTTTCTACGCCAAAGAGGCCCAGAAAATCGTTGAATAATTCCACTCCCACATTCGAAAGAGCGTTATAGCCTATCAGCGAGAACAGAAAAAAATTGAAGAAAATATAAAAAGTATCCAGCCAGAATCCCTTCCGGAAGATCTTCTGATCTTTACGCCAGGGCATCAGGAGCTCAAGGCTCCAAACCAGCAGCGATAAAACCAGCAACCAGTAGAAATAATTGTTCCAGCCCGGATGCATGATCTCCGACACCAGGTATTGAAAATACCCGGTAAAGGAATCTGCTATGATCTTAAAATACTTCTCCAAGCGCTTCTGAATTTTGGAATACAAAAGTACCATTTCTATTCACTTTGAGCAGTAACTTTTGTTACAGATCTGATCCTCAGCAC
>JBAWAB010000084.1:0-19458 GCA_049589035.1 Salegentibacter sp. | reverse complement strand
ACCGATCTACATTCCATAATTGGTGATGTGATTGTGGGTTATGAAGATGAAAATCCTATCGAGATACAGATTGGCCGTGTGCTTGCTGAAGAGAATAAAACAATTGCTACGGCCGAAAGTTGTACTGGCGGAAGGATTGCGAACTTGCTATCTACTCCTGCAGGAGCCTCTGTTTATTTTAAAGGCAGCGTGGTGAGCTACGCCACTTCTTCTAAAGAAGATATTCTGAAGATCCCGAAATCCCTGATTGAGAAACACAGTGTAGTGAGCGCTGAAGTGGCTGAGGCTATGGCCAATAATGTCCGCGAGCTTTTCGACACCGATTATGCAATTTCGACAACCGGAAATGCTGGCCCTTCCAAGGGAGATAGTGAGGCCGAGATCGGTACGGTTTTTATAGGTGTTGCCACTCCGCAGAATACTTTCACCAGAAAATTCGTGTTCGGCGATCATCGGGAAAAAGTGATCGGCAAAACGGTGAATAAAGCTATGGAGCTGGTTTATAAGGAAATTTTGGAGAGCGCAGGAAGGCAGGCTTTTTAATGGGCGGTGATATTTTGCCCAATTTCAGCATTTTCATAACTAAAAACTTTAGAAGCAGCCGCTTTTATTTTCTGACTTTGAGAGTATTGAAACTTTTTTCTGCTTCTGAAGGCGATTTCCGGAGAAATTATTCTGGAGGAATTTCCGAAGAAGGAGAAAAACAGGGCTTTGGCAGCTTTCAGAAGCCAGAAGAAGAAAAAATTCTGAGCCCGAAAATATTTTTTAGTCTGCTGTTGGAGATTAGGTAAAAAAATCGTTAATTTGCAGCCTGTTTTGAAATAACGAGATAAAGAATAGAGCAATGTCAAGAGTTTGTGAACTTACGGGGAAAAAAGCGATGGTTGGGAACAATGTTTCTCACGCGATGAACAAAACTAAGCGTAAATTTAACGCCAATTTAGTTAAGAAACGTTTTTTTATTCCTGAAGAAGACAGATGGGTTACTTTGAAAGTTTCTACCTCTGCACTTAAAGATATTAATAAAAAAGGCATCTCTGCTGTAATCAAAGAAGCAAGGGAGAAGGGATTTTTGAAAAAATAGTCCTACGCATAAAAACAAAACACTATGGCAAAGAAAGGCAACAGGGTACAGGTGATCTTAGAGTGTACAGAGCATAAAGCCACCGGAAAACCGGGTACCTCAAGATATATTACTACTAAGAACAAAAAGAATACACCGGATAGACTGGAGTTGAAGAAATTCAACCCGGTCCTTAAGAAAATGACGGTTCATAAAGAAATAAAATAATTGAGTCATGGCAAAGAAATCAGTAGCATCTATACAAACAGGATCAAAGAGATTGACCAAAGCGATCAAAATGGTTAAATCTGAAAAATCTGGTGCCTATACTTTTGTTGAAGGAATCATGGCTCCGGAAGATGTAAACGACTTTTTGAAGAAAAAGTAATCGGTTAAAATCCGAAAAGGAATACGATATTAAAGCCGTCCGGATATGCTCTGGACGGCTTTTGCTTTTTGTGTATATTTACCTTTCTATTCCGGCCGAACCTGCCGGAACTTACAGACTATAAACCTGCCAAAAATGAGTTTATTTAAGAAGATTTTTTCCAAAGAGAAAAAAGAAACCCTGGACAAGGGACTGGAGAAGTCGCAGTCGAATTTCTTCTCCAAAATGAGCAAGGCCGTTGCCGGAAAGACGAAAGTTGATGAGGAAGTTTTAGACGACCTGGAAGATGTGCTGGTGAGCAGCGACGTGGGTGTTGCCACCACCATTAAGATCATTAACCGCATTGAAGAACGCGTGGCCCGCGATAAATACCTGGGCACCGACGAACTGAACCAGATCCTTAGAGAAGAGATCGCCGGCCTGCTTTCTGAAACTGAAAGCGGCGAAGCGGCAGAACTTCAGATTCCCGATAAGAAGCCTTATGTGATCATGGTTGTGGGCGTGAACGGTGTGGGAAAGACCACCACGATCGGAAAACTGGCCTATCAGTTCAAAAAAGCCGGAAAGAAAGTAATGCTGGGTGCAGCCGATACCTTTCGTGCTGCCGCCATCGATCAATTACAGATCTGGGCCGAGCGTACCGATGTTCCTATTATTAAGCAGAAAATGGGCAGCGATCCCGCTTCCGTAGCCTATGACACCATACAGAGCGCGGTTAAGCAGGATGTAGATGTGGTGCTTATCGATACTGCCGGAAGATTGCATAACAAAGTAAACCTCATGAACGAGCTTTCTAAAGTGAAACGGGTGATGCAAAAAGTGGTACCCGATGCGCCGCATGAAGTTCTGCTGGTTTTGGACGGTTCTACCGGGCAAAATGCCTTTGAACAGGCCAAACAGTTTACCGCTGCTACCGAAGTAACTTCCCTTGCGGTGACCAAACTCGACGGAACGGCCAAAGGAGGTGTAGTGATAGGCATCAGTGACCAATTTCAGGTGCCTGTGAAGTATATTGGTGTGGGAGAAGGAGTTGAAGATCTGCAGGTATTCAATAAATATGAATTTGTAGACAGCTTTTTCAAATAATCTATAGAATCAAAGATGAAGAAAGTTCTTAGCCTTCTGTTTCTTTTTGCCTTCTGTTTTTCATTCGCACAAGAAAAGGAGCAGTCGAATTCAGAAGAGAATACAGATTCTATTTCTGTAAAAGCAGAGAGAAAATACAAGGTTCTGGATTCGAAATTCATCGAAAATGATAGTCTTTGGAAACCCTTCAGTAAGGAGCTCAAGCAGTTTTCGGCCGAGAGGTATGAAAAACTGAAACCACTGATCCTGGAGAGTAATATTCCTGAGCTGCAGACTGAAATTAAGGCCGGGAAACTTACCTACGAGGAACTGGCGCTTTTTTATCTTTATCGCATTCGTAAATTCGACAGGGAGAACCAATATTCACTGAATTCTGTGATCTCTCTAAATCCAGATCTGCTTACGGAAGCGAGGCAAAAAGATAAGGAGCTCAAGAATGGCCAAAATCAGCATCCTGTTTTTGGAATTCCGGTCCTGCTGAAAGATAATATCGATACCAAAGCCATGATGACCACCGCGGGAGCAGTGGCGCTGATGAACAATCAAACCGATGATGCCTTTATTGTGAAGCGGCTGAAGGAAAACGGAGCTCTTATTTTAGGAAAAGCGAATTTGAGCGAATGGGCGTACTTCTTTTGCGGCGAATGCCCAAGCGGCTATTCAGCCGTGGGCGGACAAACTTTGAATCCCTACGGAAGAAAAGTTTTAGATACCGGAGGTTCCAGTTCGGGCAGTGCAGTGGCTGTAGCAGCGAATCTCGCTCCCGTAGCAGTGGGTTCAGAAACTTCGGGTTCTATCTTGTCACCTTCCAGCCAGAATTCGGTGGTGGGATTAAAACCGACTGTCGGACTATTAAGCCGCGGCGGAATTATTCCTATCTCCAGCACGCTTGATACTCCCGGACCTATTACCAGATCGGTAGTGGACAATGCCATTCTTCTCTCGGCAATGGCAGGGAAAGATCCCGAAGATGAAGCCTCGAAGAACGTTCCGCAGATATCGACAAACTACTACAAAGACCTGAAATCCTCTTCTTTAAAAGGAAAACGCTTCGGCGCTCTCAAAGCTCTGATGGAGGACTCCCTGTATGTGAGAGCTATTAGTGATTTGAAAAAAGCCGGAGCCGAAATCGTCGAATTTGAAGCTGAGGAAATCGACCTTCCGAATTTTGTGAGATTGCTGAATCTGGACATGAAGAAAGACCTGCCGGCTTACTTTGGAAAATATGGGGGTGTCCCTGGTTATAATTCCGTCAGGGATGTGCTGCTCTTTAATTATGAAGACACTACCGCCCGTGCTCCCTACGGCCAGTCTTTGTTTGAAGGAATTGTTCAGGATACTGCGAGCACCGAAGAATTCGCTGCTATAAAAGATACCCTGAAGAGGAATGGGAAGAGGTTTTTTGATGTTCCGATGAAGAAATATAATTTAGACGGAATTATCTCCATCAATAACTATCATGCCGGTTATGCCGCAGTAGCACAATACCCGGGCATCACGGTTCCTATGGGTTATGGCGAAAATAATTCTCCCGAAGGACTTACTTTCTTTACTTCGCCCTTTGGAGAGAAAGAGCTGCTGCAGTGGGCCTATGTTTTCGAAAAACTGACACATCGCAGGGAGCCGCCAAAAAATTATAGTGAGTAATATGCCTAACAAAAGCCTCGTCCTAATCTCCAAGATTATCTTTTTTTACAGCATATTTTATGTAGTGATGAAGCTCCTGGCAATGCTTCAGGGCGCCTGGATTATTCCAAATCTAATCCTCACCCTTCCGTATCTGGTGTTTGCAGCCGTAGGCGGCTATATGTTGAAATCGGGGAAATTCTATTGGCTTTATGTTGTTGCAGGCATCCTCGTGATCACCGTTGTACGTTATTTTGAAAAGGATTGGATGCTCGCACTTCATCAATATTTTGGCTAAAAAAGGGAGATTTCTATCCAAATTAGCTCTAAAAGTTAGTCGATTGCTTCATTTCACCTAATTTACCTGCCCAATAGGAATAATGAAGGCGGTTTTTTATCTTAGCTGGCATAATTCGATTCTACTTCAATTAAAATCACACTTACTACATGAAAAAAATTATTGTGGCAATAATGGTCTGCCTGTTTACGGGATCATTGTTCGCTCAGGAAAATGCCAGGTGGCTGCGTTACCCGAGTATCTCACCAGACGGCAAGACGATTGTTTTTGGGTATATGGGGAACCTGTACCGCGTGAGCAGTGAAGGTGGTACGGCTACGGCTATTACCACCGGCGACGCCTACGATATGCGGCCGGTATGGAGTCATGATGGCAAAACCCTCGCCTTTGCCAGCGACCGCTATGGAAACTTCGACGTTTACACGATGCCTGCTAAAGGGGGAGCGCCAAAAAGACTGACTTACTACAGCGCCGATGACTATCCCTATGACTTTACGGTTAATGACGATAAGGTGCTCTTCGGAAGCGGCCGTAATGCGCCTGCGAAAAGTGTGCGTTTTCCCGGCCCACGCTATTTTCAGAATTTGTACACCATTCCCGTAGAGGGAGGCCGGCCGCTTTTGGTAACAGCAGCCGGAGCCGAAGACGCTACCTACAACAACGATGGTACCAAGATCGTATTTCAGGATCGCAAGGGATATGAAGATCCGTGGAGAAAACATCATACTTCGGCTATCACAAGAGATATCTGGTTGTATGACGTAGCCAATAATTCCTACGATCAGCTCACTAAATTTAAAGGAGAGAATCGTGAGCCGGTTTTCAATAGCGATGCTTCTTCAGTTTATTATCTGAATGAAAAAGACAGCACTCAAAACCTTTACAAGATGTCGCTGGCCGGAAAGAGCGAAAAACAACTGACGAAATTCAAGGATTTTCCTGTGCGTCACCTGAGCATTTCCGACGATAATAAACTCGCTTTTACCTGGAAAGGCGATATCTATACCCTCACGGGTGAAGGAGAGCCAAGGAAGCTCGATATACAGGTGATGGATGATTCCGGATTTGAGCCCTTGGAGAATATGGACATTAATACAGTAACCGAATTTGCTGTAAGTCCAAACGATAAGGAGATCGCTTTTGTAAATCGCGGCGAAGTTTTCGTGACGGGAGTTGACGATCCACGTACCAAGCGAATTACGACTACTCCGGAGCAGGAACGAATGATCAGCTGGTCTGAAGACGGAAAGACACTGCTGTTTTCAGGGGAAAGAGACGGCAGCTGGAATGTTTATAAGGTGACATTGTCTCGTCCCGAAGAAGAATATTTCTATGCTTCCACCGTGGTGAATACTAAACCGGTGATCGCTACCGAAGCTGAAGAATTTCAGCCTAAATATTCTCCCGACGGAAAGAAAATCGCTTTTGTGGAAGAACGTAATATTCTTGAGGTGCTCAATCTGGACAGCGGCAAGAAAACCACTGTACTTCCTGAAGGCCGTAATTATTCATACAGCGATGGCGACTGGGATTTTGAATGGAGCCCTGATAGTCGATGGCTGATGGTAGACGATCAGAAAGGATATTTCTTCAACAATAACACGGCTATTGTTCGTGCTGACGGTTCCGGAGAGATTTTCCACCCTGTCAACAGTGGTTTTGGTGAGAGCAATGCCAAATGGGCCATGAACGGCAAGATGATGACCTACGAGAGCAGTCGTGAGGGCCGTATGTCTCTGGCTAACCAGGGTAGCACTGAAGAAGATATTTACGCCGTGTTCTTTGATCAGGAGGCTTACGATAAATACGAATTGAGCAAGGAAGAATTCGAGCTGCTTAATGATCGTGAGCAGAAGGAAAAGAAAGAACAGGAGGAAAAGGAGAAAGAAGAAAAAGAGAAGAAATCAAAGGACGACGACAAGGACAAAAAGAAGGTAGAGCCGCTGAAGCTGAACTTTGAAGATCTTGAAAATCGCAAGGAAAGGCTTACAATTAACAGTTCCAGCATCAGCGATTATGTGCTGAATGAGGATGCGAGTAAACTCTATTATCTCTCGGAATTCGAAAAAGGATATGATCTTTGGGTTACCGAACCCAGGACCAGGGAAACAAAGATCCTTGCCAAGCTGGGAGGATCTCCAAGCGGAATTGAAATCAGTAATGACGGGAAAACCCTCTTTCTGAGCAATGATGGTAAATTGGTGAAGGTCGATGCGGAGAAAGGCGATGTGACCAATATTGCGATTTCCGGAGATATGGTTTTGGACGCAGCGGCTGAGAGGCAGTATATGTTCAACCACATCTGGCGCCAGGTGACCAAAAAATTCTATGATCCTGATATTCATGGAATCGACTGGAAAATGTACCATGATGAATACGCAAAGTTTCTGCCCTATATCAACAACAACTACGATTTCCAGGAATTGCTGAGTGAAATGTTGGGCGAGCTGAACGCCTCCCACACCGGAGGTCGCTTTTATCCTGATAGCAAGAATGGCGATCACAGTGCTTCCCTCGGATTGCTTTACGATCAGGATTATGCAGGTCCAGGCATTAAAGTTACCGAAGTGATTTCAGGCGGCCCCTTAGACAAGGCCAAAAGCAGGATCGCTGCCGGAGATATTATTCTAAAGATCAACGGGCAGGAAATTGCTTCAGATGAGAACTGGAATAAATATCTCACCAATCTTGAGAATAAAAATGTGCTTCTTACGGTAAAAAGTGGTAATTCCACCTTTGAGGAAACCATGAAGCCCGTGTCAATGGGGGAGGAGAGCAAGCTCATGTATAAACGCTGGGTGAATACCATGGAGCATAAGGTAGATTCTCTAAGTAACGGCCAACTTGGCTATGTACACATTCAGGGAATGAACGACAGTAGTTTCAGGGATGTTTATGAAAATGCCCTCGGAAAAAATCTTACCAAAAAGGCGCTGGTGGTGGACACCCGTTTTAATGGCGGTGGATGGCTGCACGACGACCTGAATACCTTTTTGAGCGGGGAAGAATACCTGAAATTTGCTCCACAGGGAGAAACTGTAAAGGGCGGCGAGCCTATGACCCGCTGGAACAAACCAAGTATTGTTCTCATGAGCGAAGGTAATTACAGTGACGCTTTTATTTTTCCTTATATCTATAAGCAAAACAATATCGGGAAACTCGTGGGTATGCCGGTTGCCGGAACCGGAACAGCCGTTTGGTGGGAACGCCAGATAGATCCCAGCATAGTCTTCGGAATTCCAATGGTGGCAACCATTGGTGCTGAAGGGCGACCTACCGAGAACATGGAACTGGAACCGGATATTCTGGTGCCACTGCCTTACAAAGCTTTCCTTAATGGAGAAGATACCCAGCTGCAGGCTGCGGTGAAAGAGCTTTTGAAAGAGGTGAATGAGGCAGCTGATGAAATGGCAACTAAGGGATAACTTTCCCTGCAAATGAATAAGAAAAGCTTCCGGTATTCCGGAAGCTTTTCTTATTTATAAAGCTGCAAAACCTTTCTCTTAAAGTCCTTTTGTATTAAGGGCTTTTTTTCTTGCCTGGCTCTTTTCTTCATCCGAGAGATGAGATTGAGGATAAACCGCCTGCTCAAAGGTACCGTACATTGGGTTTGGCAGCAGGATGAATTCCTGGTTCAGCAGATCCTGCAGACTGTCTTTCTTAGTCTCGGGAAGCATGGTCACGTCTTGAGGGCTGTCATAAATACTGGCAAAATCGGTTAACTGATCCCCAATGTATAAGATCACCTTGTGAGCACTCTTAACGTTGGCTCTGCGGGCATCCTTATTTGAAGTGTCGGTTTTCAACAAGACGTGGTCTGCTGCAATATTGATACCTACTTTTTTAAGGTTTGCAAGAGTGGGGGACAAGAGCTCTTCCTTTCGGTTGGAGATCAGAAACACATCAATATCATTCTTTTGTGCAAAATTGATAAAATCTACGGCGCCGGGAAGTGCGGGTGCATTGGCTTCATTCACCCAGGCAGCCCAGCCCTGCGGAGTATAATTCTTTTCATTTTGAACAAGCCGGGCCTCAAAGGCACTATTATCCAAAACTGTTTCATCAATATCCAGGACTACCGCACTGGGTAATTTCCCTTTCTCTTTAATCTCATTGGCCATCATCTTGATTTTGGCCAGTTCGTAAGACTGAATGTAGAGTTGTTGGGCTTCCAGTGAATTCTGAAACCAAAGGGTGCTCATCACCAGTTGTTCAGAAAGCGGGGTTTTTTTGGGAATATTGGCTTCAGATTCCGGGGTTTTTTGGCTCACCTTACAGGCGACCGTAGACAGGCTGATTAGAAGAACAAGCCCCAGGGTTTTAGCAGAATTCCGGAGTTCCGAAGAGGATTTAAGAGACATACTTTTATATTTTGGAAATTTATGCCTCCAAATTTATGGCAAATATCTCAAAGCGGCACTGCCGGGTTTCGCTGTTTTACCGAATTTTTGCCAGTGGTGCGCCTATGTCGTACATCTTCACTACTTTTGCACTCCAAAACAGCTAAGGCGATGAGAACGAAGTCGATAAAGAAGAATAGAATTAATGTAGTGACCCTTGGATGCAGCAAGAACGTGTATGACAGTGAGGTGCTGATGGGCCAGTTGAAGGCCAACAAAAAGGACGTGGTGCATGAGCAGCAGGGGAATATCGTGGTGATCAATACCTGCGGTTTTATTGATAATGCCAAGGAGCAATCGGTAAATACCATCCTTGAATTTGTGGAAAAGAAGGAGCAGGGCGAGGTCGACAAGGTCTTTGTAACCGGCTGCCTTAGTGAACGCTATAAGCCCGATCTTCAGAAAGAAATTCCCAATGTTGATCAATACTTCGGAACCACCGAATTGCCTGGCTTATTGAAAGCCCTGGAAGCTGATTATAAACATGAACTGATAGGGGAGCGGCTTACTACAACGCCTCAAAATTACGCTTATCTCAAGATTGCCGAAGGTTGCGACAGGCCGTGCTCATTTTGTGCAATTCCGTTAATGCGTGGCGGTCATAAATCTACTCCTATCGAAGACCTTGTGACCGAAGCAGAAAAACTGGCCGCCAACGGAGTAAAGGAACTTATTCTTATCGCTCAGGATCTGACCTATTATGGCCTTGATCTCTATAAAAAAAGAAACTTAGCCGAGTTGCTTGAGAATCTTGTAAAAGTAGAAGGTATTGAATGGATCAGGCTGCACTATGCCTTTCCAACCGGCTTCCCGATGGATGTTCTCGACGTGATGAAACGCGAGCCCAAGGTTTGCAATTACCTCGATATTCCGCTGCAGCATATTTCAGATGATCTTCTGAAGTCAATGCGCCGTGGTACCACCCATGAAAAAACGACCAAACTTCTGAAGGAATTCCGAAGAACAGTACCTGAAATGGCTATCAGAACCACGCTTATCGTAGGGTATCCCGGTGAAACCGAAGAGCATTTTCAGGAGCTGAAGGAATGGGTTAAAGAAATGCGCTTTGAGCGTCTGGGCTGTTTTACCTATTCGCATGAAGAAAATACCCATGCCTATAATCTCGAGGATGATGTACCGCAGGATGTAAAGCAGCAAAGGGCTAACGAAATTATGGAAATTCAGTCGCAGATCTCCTGGGAACTGAATCAGCAAAAGATTGGTCAGACTTTTAAAGTCGTCATAGACCGCAAGGAAGGAAATTATTTTGTAGGACGCACCGAATTTGATTCTCCCGATGTTGACAATGAAGTATTAATAGATGCCACTTCAATCTACCTCAAGACCGGCGAATATTACGACATAAAAATCACTGATGCTGCCGATTTTGATCTTTTTGGAGTATCTTTGGACGCGAAATCCGAAAAACCTGCAAGAAAAGAATTGAAGGTAAGATCGGTATAGTACACCGCCCAGGTGCTGGAATTGGTAGACAGGCATGGCTCAGGACCATGTGTCCATTAGGGTGTGCGGGTTCGAGTCCCGCCCTGGGCACTAAAAACCCCTTGTTTTGGCAAGGGGTTTTTCTTTTTACAAGTCAGGACTCAGGAATGAATTTCATCATCCTGAACTTGTTTCAGGTATTGACTGAGATTCTGAAATAAATTCAGAAAGACGTACTTTCTTTGTTCTGAGACAGCTTCTATTAATTTTTCTTTCCAACACAATGTCAGGCTACGGTGATCTTCGGTTCGAGATAAACTTCCTGAACGCTTTTCAGGATTTTTATACCATCTTCCAGCGGACGTTGAAAGGCTTTACGGCCCATAATGAGTCCACAGCCGCCGGCGCGTTTATTGATTACGGCAGTTCTTACGGCCGCCTCATAATCGGATTCTCCTTTTGAACCGCCTCCCGAATTGATCAGTCCTATTTTTCCCATATAACAGTTGGCCACCTGTAGCCGGCAAAGATCAATGGGATGCTCTGTAGTAAGGGCCTCATACATGCTGTCGCTGTATTTTCCGAAGCCGATGTCCCTAAAGCCGAAATTGGTTTCCGGAAGCTTCTGCTTGATCACATCGGCCTTGATGGTAACCCCGATATGGTTGGCCTGCCCTGTGAGATCGGCTGCAGAATGGTAGTCCTGCTTGTCGGTTTTGAAGGCGTTGTTGCGGGTGTAGCACCAGAGAATAGTAGCCATTCCCAGTTCATGTGCCTGTTCAAAGGCTTCAGCTATCTCCACGATTTGCCGGTTGCTTTCGGCACTTCCAAAGTAGATCGTTGCCCCCACGGCTACAGCACCCAGGTTCCAGGCTTCCTTCACATCTCCGAATAATATTTGGTCGTACTTATTGGGATAGGTGAGAAGTTCATTATGGTTCAGCTTAACAATAAAAGGGAGCTTGTGGGCATATTTTCTCGCATGTCTTGCAAGGACTCCAAAAGTAGAAGCAACTCCGTTACATTCGGCTTCTATCGCGAGTTTGATGATATTTTCAGGATCAAAATAATCCTGATTTTTATAGAAGGATTCAGCGGCGGTATGTTCTATTCCCTGGTCCACCGGCAGGATGTTCAGGTAGCCGGTACCGCCAAGCGCGCCGTGGTTGTAAAGCTGGGCAAGGCTCCGCAGCACCTGCGGATTCCTGTCGCTGTCTTCGAAACTGGCAACACTTTCGGGACCGGGCACCATCAGGCGCTCCTTCGGAATTTTCTTGCTTACGTGATCGAGTAGATAGGAAGCATCTTCTCCAAGGTTTTCAGTGATCTTGTCTATTGTTTTCATATTGGTTGGTTTGATTGATTAATCCTGGTTAGTTGTTTCGTGCGGTCAAATTCCGAACGGATAGGTTTCGGGGGTAAGTCTTTCCTGCGGATGTAGCCTGAGCGGATGGAGGGCCTGAGTTTTATCAATAAAAAGGAAAGCGTCATATCGATCAGAAATACGGGAAGGCACATAATTACCGCGCTCCCGGTCAGGGTTATAGACCACGCCAATGGCACGGTGGCTTTCTTTACCCGAGAGGGCATCGGTAAGCTCGGGATCTTCATCGAGTATCAGCAATTTGTTTGCAGGCTCCCCTTCATGTAGTAGAGCTTCAAAGCTGTGAGGAATGGCGTCAGGAACATTCATCTCGCGCATAGGAGTGCCCCAGCGATCTCCCGCTATCACCGAGCCGGTATAGGATCCAAAGCCAACCAGTGTCACTTCATCACGTCCATGCTGTTCTCTTACGAGTTGCCCCACATTGATCAGCCCGCTATGGACCATGTCGGTAGCGCGGGCGTCTCCTACGTGAGTGTTGTGCTCCCATACGATCACCTTCGCATCGTCGCGGTGGTATTTCATTAGGGTGTTCAGGGTTTCCACCATGTGCCGGTCACGAACATTCCAGGAATTGTCCCCAAAATCAGACATTGCCTTGTAGTACTTTTCGGCATTAGCCAGCACAAGCGAATTGATCTCAGCATTTAAATCGGCTTCTGCCTCACGGTCATAGCTATGAGATTTATTCCGTACTTCCCGAAGCAGCTTTATCACTTCTTCCTTACAGCCTTTTTTAGCCGAAGCGAAGACAGAACCATAGGAATCGCTGGCTTTGTAGGGCTCAAAACATACCATTGCCTCCCGTGCGAGTTTGGCCGTTTCAGGATCTTCTTTTTCCAGGTATTCCACGATGATCTCCATGCTTTCCCAAAGGCTGTAAACATCAAGACCGTAAAAGCCGATTTTCTCATGCTCCGGCAGTTCATCGTTATGACTCCGGAGCCAGCTGGAAAAGGCCGCGATTTCCCAGTTTGCCCACATCCAGGTAGGCCAGCGTTGGAATTCCTCCAGCACTTCTTTTATGGAAGACTCCTTCTTCCACAGCCCTTTTATCCACTGGTTGATCTTATAACAGTCTGGCCAGTCGCCTTCAACCGCTATAAATGAAAAGCCCTTTTCCCTGATCAGCCTCTTGGAGAGCTGCGCACGCCAGGTGTAATATTCATGGGTACCATGGCTTGCTTCTCCCAGCAGCACGTATTTTGAATCTCCGATGCGTTCCATCAGCGGATCGAGATCTTTGGAATTTTCCAGCGGATGATAATATTTGGAGAGATCTATTTTTGTCGCGTCGGAAGGATACATTCGGAATCGAATTTTAATTAATATCCTGAAGTTAAATAATTTGCGATGAAATTATTTCAACAGGATTATAAAAAAAACCTAAAATACCAGAGGTTTTCATTCCTGAAAAGTTTTCCGGGGAGGGAATGTCAGTTGCCGGGTGAAGCTTTCTTGTCGCTCAGCGTTATTTCTTCAGCTTCATCAAAAATTCGAATTCCGGCTTTCCTTCTTTTGTGAATTTATAGGAATAAAGGGCTTCCCCATTAATATGTCCGTCTTCAAATTCTGCCCAGATGAAGCGGTCGTTAAGCAGGTCAATATCCACAAATCTCATGGTGCCGCCATGGATTCCCTTCTCCGGAAGAAGTTCAGGATGCTCATTCATCCTTTCGAGTACGTATTCTTCGGGTTTTTCCATGCTGTCTAAAGCTTTTGGGAAATGCATTCCTGCACGGCTCCTGATCTTTTTGAGGACAGCCTTCAATGAATCATTCTCCTTTTTCACTGAATCCATGCCGGTACGCTTTACCTCAATATCAATAGGTGCCTCGGTATTTTCGGCATCACTGCCATGCAGGCAGGACGTGAATACAGTAATTATAATTAGGAAGTAAATATTCTTCATTGGTTCAGGCTTTGCTTTAATTTAAAACAAGCTCCTGAACTTCCAACATTGATTATATGAATTTTAACTTTTAGGCATAAAAAAGACTGTCAGAAAAATCTTTTAACGGCACCTCTTCCTGTGAGGGGATAACGCCACTTTTCCTGAAAGTCTTCTGTGTTGTGCTTCATTATTTTCACGGATTATTGTCTAAATTGATTAGATTAAAAAAGTTATTAAAATAAACGTGAGAAACAATACACCATGGGATAGGCGTACAAAACCTAAAATATGAAAAGAATAATTCCTTTATTGATTGTACTTGGAATATCTTCTTGTAATCCAAATTCGGAAATTAAAAAAGATAAAAAGACAGGTAGTTTTAGCGGAGTGTTTGAATATGGAAACTTTTCCGACCCGATACTATTCGAAATAGAACGAGATTCTGCAAGCTTCAATGTTTTCTTTACGAGTTTAGAGCAAAACGCCAATAGAATTCCGTTTCAAAATGTTGAAGTAAATGGAGATTCAATAAAGTTTAAGTTACAAAGCGATTTTTACAATTACTCATTCAAAAACAAATGGATTGATAATTACAGTAAACTTCACGGCTCACTTACTGTTGACACTATTACAGGCCTCTACAAATTAGAAAAAGAAGTTTTAGATAACAGCAATGTTCCAAAAAGTGAGGAGATTAGTTTTGAATCCAATGGATTAAGTCTAAATGGAACTATTTGGTATCCTAAAAACAGTAAGGAAAAAGCAATTATAATCGTAACTTCTTCTGGCAACTCAGACCGAAGTGCTTCACGTGCAGAAGCCATATTATTTGCTCAGATGGGATTTACTACTTTTCATTATGATAAAAGAGGCACTGGAAATTCTGAGGGTAATTGGAATACTGCAACAATTGAGGAACTATCAGCAGATGATATCACAGCTATAAAATATTTCTCCAATAAGACTGGTATTCCAATTAAGAAAATAGGAATAAAAGGTAGTAGTCAAGGAGCTGCAAAAATACCCTATATTTTAAGTGAATTAGAGAATTTGAAATATGGGATTGTAGTAAGTTGTCCAGGAGTTACCTTACTGGATAGCGACTTGAATTATTGGAGGAATAGAAACGCAGATGCTATTGGAAATAAAATTGATGCTGCCACTAATTTTCAACGAAATGTTTTTGAATTTATAGCCGGCGAGCGATCCAGAACAAATTTAGAAGAGGCGATAAAGAATGAAAAATCTAAATCGTGGTTTGCCAATATATGGGTGCCAAATCTGGATGAAGTTCAAATAGATAAAAAACTTCTATATAGCCCAATACCTTACTTTGAAACGACAAAGCAACCGATTCTGATTCTACAAGGAACAAAAGATGAAATAATACCTGCAAATAGTTATGAAATCATTTCTGAGGCACTGATAAAGGCAGGAAATGACAATTTTAAGGCTGTTTTATTAGATGGGGCATCTCATTCCATGTATTATATAGGAGAAAGTGATTTTCCTTACTGGTCCAAGTTGCATCCTGATTATTTAACAACAATTGAAGATTGGATAAATACTCTTCCAAAAGAAGGATCTACTAAATAAGAAGAAGATATTAAGGAAAAATAACGAAAGCACACCATTGGTTATAGCAAATAGCGGGTTTTTGTCTAAAAATTGTAATTTAGAAAACCAACAAACAAAAGTTTAAGCCGACAGATCCGCGTCCCAATTCCCGCTACTTGTCCATAACCGTAACCGTTCTCTATTCTTCGGAATTGAGCAGCACGGGGTCTCCAAAATCCAGTTCTTTCAACTTCGGAAGTTGGGTTTCAGCATCGCCAACGATCACATAGTACATCTTTTGCGGATTGATATATTTTCTTGCCAGGGCCTGCAGGTCGAAAACCGACAGATTTTTCACCTTTTCTTCCCGTTGCTTAACAAAATCATACTCTCTTCCATAGTCGCTGATCTCCTCAAGCATTTGCAGTTTTGAGTTCAGTGTCTCGAATTTTCGGGTATTGCTCTTGATCATGTAACTCTGGGTCACTTCGAGATCGTGCGGAGTTATGCTTTGCGGGTAATTTTGCAGGATATCCTTTATAAGCCGCGCAGCATCATAGGTGATATTGCTGCGTACCGCTGTGGAAACCACAAAGGGACCAGGGGTTTTACTTCCTTCGAAGCGGGAACGGATGCCGTAGGTGTAACCTTTTCCTTCCCGCAGCTTCTGAGTGAGCTGTGAGGCGAATCCGCCGCCTCCAAGGCGGTAATTCATCACTTCAGCTGGATAATAATCTTCATCGGTAGCGGCCAATGCTGGTGCGCCAAAGCGAAAAACCGACTGTTTTGCACCCGGTACATCATAGAAATATACCTTCGCCGTAGCCGGTGATTTTGGTTCCGGAAGATCCGGGAACTTCACCGTTTTTGGCGGCCAGTTCGCTGATAAGCCTCTGATAGCCTTGGCAACTTTTTCCTTGTCAACAGCGCCGACCACTAAAAAATTAGTGTACAGCGGAGAAAGATAATTGGAATAATAATTCTTAAGATCCTGAAGCTTGATTTTCTTTACTGAAGCCTCTGTTCCGAGCTGGTTGTGGGAAAGAATGTTGTTCTTTCCGTAGATGAGCTTTCTGAATTTGTTGCTGGCAATGCTGTTGGGATCTGCCTCCTGTTGCTGAATGCGGCTGAGAGTTTGTTGTTTGGCAAGTTCAAATTGTGTGGAATCCCATCGCGGCTCCAGAAGAATTTCCTGAACCAGATCCATGGTTCTGCCGAAATTTTTGGCCAGGGTGCTTCCGCTTATCACGAATTTTTCATCCTGCGCCTCTACATCGATCTCTGCACCCAAGAGTTCTATGGCTTCTTCGAGTTCCTGGGGAGTTTTGGTTGCCGTCCCCTTGGTCATCAGGTTGCCCAGCAGATTAGACACTCCTACTTTTTCTTCATTTTCAAGCATGAGGCCGCCTTTCATCTCCAGGCTGAACTTGACCAAAGGAACTTCGGTATTGGTAATGCCGTAGATCTGCAATCCCGAAGGCATGGGAATTTCCCATACCTCTGGCACTTTCAACTCGGGAGAGGCGCCATAGGCAGGTTCTACGCTGCGGTCAAAGCTGGAGGGTGTTTTTTCAAAATCGGCTTCCCCACTCAAATTAAAATTTTCTTCGGCACCTTCCACGATCTTTTCTTCGGGAACCTCGGCTTGTTTGGAATTTTCAAGGGCAAGTTGCGGCTGTCCTTTCGGAACGAAACTGGTCGCAACGAAATTTTTGTTCTGAATATATTTCTTAAAAACCCGCATCACATCTTCGCGACTCACTGCAAGTATCTTGTTAACTTCTTTGTTGATGTAATCGGGATCGTTGGCAAAGATCTGATATTGGGCCAGCTGAAAACCTTTCCCCAGCACACTCGAAAGACTGTTGTAAAAGGCAGTTTCTTCTCCGGCTTTGATCCTTTTGAGGTCTTTTGCGGGGATCCCGTTTTTTGCAAATTCTTTAAAAGTTTCGTCAATGGCATTTTTTACTGAATCCAGGTCTACGCCTTCATAGGCTCTTATCTGAAGCATTAATTGTCCCGCCAGTTCAGAAGTGTAATCATACATTTCAACGTTGGGAGCCAATTTTTTGTCGGCTACAATCTTTTTGTAAAGAGGTGCATTTTTACCTTCCGACAGGTAATTTGCAAGCACAGAGAGGGCGTAGTAATCTTCGTGGTAAGAGTACACACTCGGCCAGGCGAGGGTGAGTTCCGGTAGGCGAGCAAAATTATCCTCGTAGGAAAACTTTTTGGTGTTTTTAAGATCTACCATCTGCTTTTCGGGTCGCGTCATCTTTTCTCCGGAAGGAATTTCATCGAAGTATTTGTGCACCCATTCTTTGGCCTGCTCCTTATCAAAATCGCCGGCGATAGTGAGGATCACGTTATTGGGGACATACCATTTGTTGTAGAAGTCCTTTACATCCTGAAGCGTGGCATTTTGAAGATCCTCCAGGGAACCAATGACCTCCCAGTGATAAGGGTGGCCTTCAGGATAAAGATTCTTGTCGATCACGTACATGGTCTGGCCGTAAGGCTGATTGTCGTAACTCTGGCGTTTCTCATTTTTTACTACCTGCTTTTCTTTAGCCAAAACAGGTTCTGTTACGGTATTGATGAAAAAGCCAAGTTTGTCGGCTTCGGCCCAGATCATTTTTTCCAGGGCGTCTTTCGGCACCGTCTGAAAATAATTGGTGCGATCTCGGCTGGTAGAACCATTGGCTCCCGAACCTCCAACGCGGGCGCTCATTTTGTCCAGGCCTCCTTTTCCGAGGTTTTCAGATTGCAGAAAGAGCAAATGTTCAAAAAGGTGGGCAAAACCGGTGCGACCTTCTTTTTCTCTTGCCGAACCTACATGGGCGGTGAGGGCGACGGCCACGACTGGATCGGAATGGTCGGTGTGCAGGATCACCTGCAGCCCGTTCTCGAGCTGAAAGGTTTCAAAATCGACTTTAAAATCGGAGCTCTTTTGCTGTGCTTTAAGTTGAAAACTGACGATCACAGCTAAGAATAAAATGTATTTCTGAAGATTCATTATGTTGTATTTTATATCCTGATTTTATTGTTATTGACGAAGAAAACCGAGTTGACAAAGAAGAGTTTTCCGTTTTGCCAGAAAGCCCTGAACAGCGGATTATCGCCCAGGTAAATGAAACTTCCATCTCCCATAGGTTCCTCCCCGAAGACCATGGAATTCTTCAGATTTTTGATCGCTTCACTGCCCACAAAACCTGAAACTATTTTCGGCTGCTGAATATAAGCCACATTATAGCCGTCGTTGAGAAGGCTGTAGCTGTCGCTGCTCAGCTTTAGGCTGAAATATTGGTCGCCATAGCCGAAAGCCATAGGATGCGAAGCATCTACTTTGGTCTCCACGATGCTGCCGGTGATGATGCCTTTCAGATCTTCGCGCTCCCGCTGATCGTACGGCACAAGATTCCCCGTTTTGAGGCTGTCTTTCTCTTTTTCTGGCTGATTTTGTTTGAGATCAAATCCATCTTTTCCTGCAAAAGTATTTAGCGCACTGCCAATGGCGATCACTTTTCCACCATTTTTAACCCATTCCTTCAGGTTCTTCATTTCAGAAGTACCGAAAACACTGGAATAATCTCCTTCCGGAAGGATGAGTACATCGAAACGGCTCAAGTCAACTTCATCAAAATAACTGGTGTTGATAGAGGTGAGCGGATACTGAAGTTCCTGCTCGAAAAAGTACCAGACTTCCCCGTAATTCAGGGAAGAAATGTCTTCGCCTTTAAGAACGGCGATGTTCTGCTTATTGATCAGTTTGATTTCTGCGGAACCAAAATCGGGTCCGTTTTGGGCGAAACTCGTGTTGGTGGCCAGCAATTTTCGCTGATCTTTATTGGCGATCTCTACCAACTTCTGGTCAAAATCGGTGGTATTTCGGTTGTCGCTTTTCGTAATGATAAGGCTGCCGGCATTGAATTTCTGACCGTTGTTCTGAAAAGGAACTTCGCTGAACCTCACCTTGATCCCTGCTTTCAGAAGATCAGAAAGCAAGCGGGCATCTTGCATGCTGTCCCATTTTGCAATATAACCTGCTCCCGAAGGATTTGCCGTATTGGGGATCTTTTTAGGCGCTTCTGCCGGTTTTCCGGAAAGCTTGCTCGTGCTGGCTACTGCCTCCAGCCCGTAGGCATACGGAAGACTCCAGGCAGTGATATCGTAAGTGAGCGAGTCATTCAGCTTTGTTTGTGGCTCAAATAAGACCTTCACCATCTTTCCTTTCGGCTGATCGGTGCTTACGATAAGGCTCTTGTTGCTCAACTGCATCTTTCCGCTGCCATTTTCGAGATAATTGAAGCCTTTTGCCG
>JBAWAB010000083.1:0-8716 GCA_049589035.1 Salegentibacter sp. | reverse complement strand
ATCCTCTTTTTGACAGGAAGTAAAAAATAGCAGGCCTAAAATGGCGAAAATCGTAAAATGTTGAGTTCTTTTCATTATTAGAAGTTGAAGGTTAGTGATGTATTCAAGGAACGCCCCGGCATTGGCCGCGACGGCAAACTTTCATATGAAGTGTCGAAAATATTGCGAATTTCGGCACCCAGCTTCAGCCGGTTTTCTTTTCCGAAGGAATAATTCACCCCGAAATTTGATAAAGCATAACCCGGCAGGCTGTATTGATTATCTGAAGAAGTAAAAACAGCTCCGGTATACAGAAATTGCCAGAAAACTGAAAGATCTTCATAAGCATATCCAAGCGATCCGGTGGCCTTGTGCTTTGGAGTATAGATAAGTTCCTTTTGCAGGTTTTCGTTCTCTGTTTTGGTAAAAGCATAAGTGGAATTGAGTTGAAATTGGTGTTCTCCAAAGCTCTTTTTCCACGACAGAAGTACCTCAAGTCCGAAATTCTGCACATTCTTAGTATTTTCTGGCCGCCAGGCCCCTCCTGAATCAGGGATCCAACGCAACAGATCCTTGATCCCGATATAATAAGCTGTCGCACTCAGTTTCAGATCCTCTACCCGCAACTCCTGGCCTATCTCGCCCTGCCAGGACGTTTCCGGTGACAGGTCCATATTTTTTCCGGCGTACCAAAAAAGATCGTTGTAGGTAGGAATTCTGAAGTTCCTCGAGAAATTGGCTTTCAAAGAATAATTTTCAGAAACGGCATACTTTGCACCCAGGGAGAACAAAAAGGGTGAATTATAGCTGTTGGTGATCTCCTGACGGGCAGAAATTTCATAGAAAAACCGGCCAAGTTCGTGATCAAAAAGCAGGGAAAAAGAACCGGTTTGCCTGGAATGTTCCCCCATGCTGCTGCCGGTACCGTCGGTGTTTCTAAAATCAACTACGGCGTCGAGCTTCATTGCTGAATGGAAACGGTAATTCAGGTCGTAATTGGCAATAAAATCCTGCGCCTTTCCGAAGGAATGCTCCTGGTTATTCCTGTTCTCGAAATACCTGAAGTTTTCCGTGAGATAGGCCAATTTAAGACTTGAGGTGAAATCATTTAAGAAACTCTTCCATTCCAGTAGATTTCGACTATTCAGGTCTTCATATTTGCTGTTGGAAGGTGCGGTGAGGGTTCCGGAAAAAGCCCGTTGCCCGCTGAAGGTACTGGTGTAAAACTTCAGCACACTGCTCTTATTCAACCAATGCGCTAAACCGGCATCCATGGCAAAATTGGAAAAATCCCCATTTTCATTATGCTTTTTGGTTCCCGGATATTTATAATTATTATCGGAGCTCACCCCTGCGGCACTCCAATACAGACTTGTTTTTTCCGCAGAGTAAGAGCCGGAATAATTTCCGCTGAAAGTATTGAAACTACCGGCTTGCAACCCCACGGTATTTTGAAAACCACCATTGAACTGAAAACGATTATTCAAATGAATGCTTCCGCCGATGGCGCCACTGCCGTAAAGCACGCTGCCACCGCCGGCACGAATAGCTATATTATCAAAGCCTGAAGTGTTGATCGTATTAAAATCGGTTTGGCCATTGAACCTGGAATTAATGTTGATCCCATTCCAGATCACGGCCGTTTGCGAGGCCGTAGTCCCACGGAAGGAAGGCGAAGAAACCATTCCGTAGCCATTTTCCTTAAAGTAAATGGGCGAATTAAACTTTAGAAGAGATGTAAGCAGCGGGTCATTAGCTTTCAAAGTGGAATCTTTCAGCACCAGCACCTGTTGGGCTTCAGAATTCATGAAAAGCTTAACGTCACTCAGCCTTACCTCTTCCAATCGGTTGATGGAGTCGTTTTGCGAATTTGCAGGCAGCATACAAAGCAAGCCCAGAAGTAAAATGTATAATTCTTTGTTTTTCATCTCCTCCGACCTTTATCCCGAAAGTCCTTTGGGTTAATTAGTAATGCTTCTGGCAGGTCTCCTGGCTTGCGTCCTGTTGTGCACCTTCCCATTCCTCAAACTGGAACAGTGGTATTTGAAGTGATCACAACAGGCATTCCGACAGATATCGGAACTAAGCTTACAGTTGCGGGAACAGCTCAGGCTTATTCGAAGTTAGCAGTGCGAAATTAGAAGATAGAATTGATCATCTTATTCTTCATTTCTCAATCTTTGAACTTCGATGGAAGGTGAGTTAGAAATATATACTTCTACCTTCATACTTCCCCTGATTCCCTTTTAATCGGCGCGGAATGATTTCCGTTGCCGAACCAAAAATTCAGTACGAAAATAAACATTTCCCTTACTTACATCTAAAAAATTTCAAATAATCTTACTTTTGAGCCTAAATTCACGGCTTTTGAAAAGATTCGGATTTCTTATTATTCTTTTGATCCTTACGGCATGCAGGAATGAGCAGAAAAATTCTGCCGCTGCTAAATTGTCTTCAGGCGAAGAAGTCGAGGTCGAATATGCCAATGGCTTCAGCATTACAAAATATGAGGATTTTTCAATCCTTACGGTAAAAAGTCCGTGGCCAAAAGCCGACAGAAATTTCAGGTATCTTCTGACAGAAAAAGGCGCTCATATCCCTGAAAACCTGGAATATGATCAAAAAATTGAAGTGCCCGTGCAGAAAATCGTAGTCACTTCTACCACTCACATTCCGGCGTTGGAGGCATTAGATGAAGAAAACCGCCTGGTAGGTTTCCCGGGACTGAATTATATTTCTTCTGAAAAAACCCGACATCTGATCAAAAAAGGCCAAATAAAGGAATTGGGCAAAAATGAAGATCTCAATACTGAAGTTTTGCTGAATCTGCAGCCCGATGTAGTGATAGGTTTTGCCATTGACGGGAATAACAAAACCTTTAACACCATCCAAAAAGCAGGAATTCCGGTGGCCTATAATGGCGACTGGACCGAAGAGGATCCTTTAGGTAAAGCCGAATGGATCAAATTCTTCGGTGCTTTCTTCGGAAAACTGGATCAGGCAAAAGAAATTTTCAGGAATATAGAAACCGATTATAACCAGGCAAAGAAATTGGCCAAAACTGCTGAAGATTCGCCGAAGGTGCTGAGCGGCTCGATGTACAAAGACCAGTGGTATTTGCCCTATGGCAATTCCTGGCAGGCCCGGTTTATCAAAGATGCCAATGGAACCTATATTTATGCCGATTCTGAAGGCAACGGCAGCATGGCGCTTTCCTTTGAAAGTGTGTTAAGTAAAGCCCAGGATGCCGATTTCTGGATAAGTGCGGGGCAGTTCACCTCCTACGGTCAACTTCTGAATGAATCTGAACATTACTCACAGTTCAAAGCGGTGCAGGAGCGGAATGTTTACAGTGTTAGCCTCACTAAGGGAGAAACCGGCGGGGTACTTTATTACGAACTGGGGCCACAGCGACCCGACCTGGTCCTGAGAGACCTGATCTCCATATTTCATTCGCAACTCTTGCCGAACTACCAGCGAACCTTCTTTAAAGCTCTTAAGGAATAATGCCGGCATCCAGAAAATACCCGGTCATTCTCCTGATGCTTTTCCTGGCGGTGATCCTGCTCACCTTTATCAACATCAGCCTGGGATCGGTAAGTATTCCCTTCAACGATGTTGTGGGTGCGATTTTCCATTCCGAAGTATCAAAGGAAACCTGGAGGTATATCATCATTGATTATCGCTTGCCCAAGGCTATGACGGCCATTATTACCGGCTCCGGACTGGCTGTGAGCGGATTATTAATGCAGACGCTCTTCCGGAATCCTCTTGCCGGGCCTTATGTGCTGGGTTTAAGTAGCGGTGCCAGCCTGGGTGTAGCAGTGGTCCTGATGGGCGCTTCCCTTTTCGGAGGTGCATTTGCTGTAATTCTGCTTTCTAAATGGAGTCTTGTGATCGCTTCGAGCCTCGGAAGCCTTTTAGTTCTATTTGCCGTCATGCTGGCTTCCATGCGGCTGCGGGACACCATGGCCATTCTTATTATAGGGCTCATGTTCGCCAGCCTTACAGCAGCTGTGGTGAGCATTCTCGCCTACTTCAGCCCCGCCGCAGAACTTCAGCAATACGTGTTCTGGTCGTTCGGAAGTTTAGGTGACCTCACATGGAATGAAATATGGGTCCTCGCTCTTTTCTGGCTCTTCGGAATCGTACTGGCCATTTTCTGTATAAAAAACCTGAATTCGCTGTTGCTGGGCGAGCAATACGCCCGAAGTCTGGGGGTAAGTATCAATCGTAACCGACTAATGATCATAATTTCGACCAGCCTGCTGGCAGGGAGTATCACCGCCTTTGCAGGGCCCATAGCTTTTGTGGGGCTCGCTGTTCCTCACCTGATACGGCAGGTCATCAGGGTAAATAATCACAGCATTTTGATGCCCGCCGTCATCCTGGGCGGGGCAGCTTTAATGCTTATATGCGACATTGCCGCACAATTGCCCGGGAGTGAATTCACCTTACCCATAAATGCCATAACTTCGCTGATTGGAGCACCAGTAGTAATCTGGCTGCTCGTAAGAAAACAAAAATTCCTGTTCTGATCTTGCTGAAAAAAAGCCCAAATACGATCCTTAAAACCAATAACCTGAGCATAGGTTACCAGCAGAAACATCGGCAAAACCTGATTGCTTCAGGGATCGAAATTGATATACAGCGAGGCGAGCTGGTGGCGGTGATCGGGATTAACGGTGTTGGAAAATCAACGCTGCTCCGCACATTAAGCGGAATTCAACCCGTTCTCGAAGGAAAAGTATTGCTCGAGGATCAGGAAATTCACCAGATGGATTCCCTGCAGCTGGCCTCCCTCATTAGCCTGGTGCTTACAGAACAGCCCATCTCCCGCAATCTTAGCGTCTTCGAATTGGTGGCATTGGGCCGGCAGCCCTACACCAACTGGATAGGCCGGCTAAGCAAAGCCGATCTTCGGCAAATTTTGACTGCTTTAAAATTGGTGAATATTGAAGAACTTCAGGAGAAAAAGTGCTACGAACTTAGTGACGGGCAGATGCAGAAGGTCCTGATCGCCCGCGCCCTGGCGCAGGACACGCCCCTCGTAATATTGGACGAACCCACCACTCATCTCGACCTTTACCACAAAGCCTATGTGATGAAGCTTCTGAAAAACCTTTCCCGGGAAACCAACAAGGCCATCGTCTTTGCCTCCCATGAGATCAATCTTGCGCTCCAGCTATGTGATAAGATCATCCTCATGCAGCAAGGAAAAGTAGAAACGGGTTCTCCTGCCGAACTGATAAAATCAGGAAGCTTTTCCTCTATTTTCCCTACCGAACTCATAGATTTTGATCCTGAAACCGGCTCCTTCAAGATCAAATCCTGATTAAAAGATTATATATCTTCAGCAAAAGTCGTCCAAATAATTATCTTTGGAAAAAGCCTCTTTTGGAATGAATGAAACTCTTCTTATTGCTGCCATTTTTCTGATCGCCCTGGGAATCGGGATCTTTCTGGGCAGACTGATCGCGGGTTTAAAAAGTAAGAGTTCTACAGGCATCCTTGAAGAAAAAAATAATCAACTATCAATTCAGGTGGAAGATATTAAACTTCAGAAGGACAGTAATTTAGAAAATTTTAAAAAAGAGATATCTGAAGTAAAGCTTTCAATGCAGGAACAGCTTCAGAAACTTGAAAATGAGCGGGAGGAGATCCGCAGAGAGAAAGATTTCCTGAGGGATGAACTCACCCGAAGAAATTCGGAATTTAATAATCTTCAGCAAAAAAACGCCGAGCAAAAAGCCGAGGTTGAAAAGCTGCAGGAAAAATTTCAGAAGGATTTTGAAAATCTCGCCAACAAGATCCTCGACCAGAAATCGGAGAAATTCACCAATATCAACAAGGAAAATATTCAGAATATTCTGAATCCGCTTCAGGAGAAGATCAGGAATTTTGAGGAAAAGGTGAGTAAGAATAATACCGATTTTATTGAGCGCCATGCGCAGCTGGGAAAACAACTTCAGCTACTCAATGAACAAAATCTTAAAATTAGCGAAGAAGCCAATAACCTCACCAAAGCATTGAAAGGCGACAACAAAACCCAGGGCAACTGGGGCGAACTCATTTTGGAGCGCGTACTGCAGAAGTCGGGTCTGGAGAAAGACCGGGAATACTTCATTCAGAAGGCTTACGAAGACAGCGAAGGAAATAAAGTAATTCCAGATGTGGTTTTATATCTTCCTAATGACAAAAGAATGATCATCGATTCTAAGGTTTCGCTAGTCTCTTACGAAAAATACGTGAACGAAGATGAGGATGAGAATGTGAAGCAAAAGCATTTAAAGGAGCATCTGAAATCGCTGAACAATCATATTCTTCAGCTAAGCGCAAAAAAATACGAGGATCTCTACAAAATGGAGTCTCCCGATTTTGTGCTGATGTTCATTCCCGTGGAGCCCGCATTATACCTGGCACAAAATGCTGATAATTCCTTTTTCTATACGGCCTTTCAGAAAAATATCTTGCTGGTGAGTCCCACTACCTTACTCTCAACCTTGAGAACCATCGACACCATCTGGAGCAACGAAAAACAGCAGCGAAATGCACTGGAAATCGCCAATCACGCTTCTTCCCTTTACCACAAGTTCAAACTACTGCTGGATGACCTGGAATTGGTTGAAAAACGACTAAAATCGACTTCCACCGCCTATGATTCTGCCATGAAAAAATTAACCGGACAGCAGAACCTCATTAAAGATATTGACAAGCTGGAAGAACTCGGCATTAGCCCAAAGCAGCAATTATCGCCAAAATGGCTTAAAAAAGCAGAAGCAGGAAACGGCGAACAAGAAAACTCAAGACTGAATTGAAATGAAAAAAACACTCTTTCTGATCCTCGGAGGAATATTTTTACTTTTTCTGGCCTATTTTGCCTTTGTGTACTACGTGCCTTACAGCGAAGGGACCAGGAGCGGCGAACTCATCAAATTCAGCCGCAAGGGAGTGGCTTCCAAGACCTGGGAAGGAGAAATCAGCCAGGGCATTAGCGGGGCGCAAATTTTCCAGTTTTCAGTATTGAATAAGCGAAAAGATGTGATCAAGGCGCTTCAGGAAAATGAGGGGAATTACGTAAAGCTCACTTATGTGGAGCGCTACGCCACCTTTTTCTTCTGGGGAGACACTAAATATTTTATAACCGACGTAAAAGAAGCGGAATCGCCGCATTTCAGAAACCGATAATTTATGACAGAATTTAAGAAAGTAAAGGATTCACAGGTATCTATCTCACAATTGATGCTGCCCTCCCACTCCAATTTCAACGGTAAGATCCATGGTGGCTTTATTCTTTCCCTACTCGACCAGATCGCTTTTGCCTGCGCATCTAAGCATTCCGGTGCCTATTGTGTAACCGCGAGCGTAGATACTGTTGATTTTCTAAATCCTATCGAGATTGGCGAATTGATGACCATGAAGGCTTCCGTGAATTACGTCGGAAACAGCTCCATGGTAGTCGGCATTCGCGTAGAGGCTGAAAATATCCAGACGGGAGACTGTAAACACTGCAATTCCTCTTATTTTACTATGGTTGCCAAGGACAAGAAAGGAAAATCGGTTCCGGTTCCCGGCTTGATCCTGGAAAGCAGTGATGACATCAGGCGTTTTGCGAAAAGCATTAAACGTAACAGGATGAAGCGGCAACGCCTGCAAGAATTCCATGAAACCGATTTTGCTTCGGAAGAATACCTGCACCTGCTCGAGGAGCACAAGGTGAAAATCGAGCACGAGGCTTGAAATTCAACAAATTTATAGCGGCTTTATTCGCGGCGATCCTCATCGCCTATTTCCTGCCGCAGGGGCCGGAGGTGCTACCCCTCCAAACAATTACCGATATTGGCATTGGCCTGATCTTCTTTTTCTACGGACTCAAAATGTCGCCCGGCGAATTTAAGACCGGCTTGCTCAATTACAAGGTACACATCGTTATTCAACTCAGCACTTTTTTATTATTTCCTTTGTTGGGCCTGGCGTGTATGCCTCTTTTCGACGGGGGAAGCTCTTCAAACCTTTGGTTGGCGCTCTTTTTCCTCGGAACATTGCCCTCAACCGTCTCTTCGTCTATCGTCATGGTTTCCCTGGCCCGGGGAAATTTACCCACCGCCATTTTTAACGCCAGCCTTTCAGGATTAATCGGAATCATTGTCACGCCCCTGTGGCTCAGCTTTTTTCTGAAAAGTTCTTCAGATTTCCAATTTGGCGAAGTGATCTGGAAACTGTTTCTGCAAATTATCCTGCCGCTTCTAATTGGAATGTTGCTTCAGCGTTTCCTGGGCGAATGGGCCAGGAAACACAGCAAAAAACTGAGCCTGCTCGACAAAACCACCATTATCCTGATTGTTTACTCCAGCTTTAGCCATTCTTTTTCGTCCAATATCTTCAGTAGCGTTGCGCTTCCCGATCTCCTCAAATTGGTAGGATTGGTCATTCTTCTGTTCTTTACGGTCTATTTCGGCCTCGGTCTGCTTTGTTCCTGGATTGGTTTCGACATTAAAGATAAGATCACGGCGCAGTTCTGCGGTACGAAGAAATCGCTTGTTCACGGTTCGGTTATGGTGAAGGTGATCTTCGGAAACGGAGCAAACACAGGGCTTTTACTCCTGCCTATCATGCTCTATCATTCCATGCAACTCCTGATCATCGCCTATTTTGCTGAAAAATACAGGAAGAGGGATTCCTAAAGATAAGGTGCTATTTCAACAATATTAATCGTGAAGAGGATCCAGCCCAGGAT
>JBAWAB010000082.1:0-2890 GCA_049589035.1 Salegentibacter sp. | reverse complement strand
GACTGGGTATTGAACTGGAAGGTCTCGTAACCAAAAAACTTTATAAGGAAACCGAATATTTAGATCCTATAGAGAGCGCGCAGGAAATGACCCGACTCCTTAAGAAAGAAAAGAATTGCGACCTCGTCATTTGTCTTTCCCACCTCGGCTATGAATATCAGGATGACAAGGTCTCAGATCTTAAATTAGCCCGAAAAACCGAGAATATCGATCTCATTATTGGCGGGCATACCCATACTTTCCTGGAAAAGCCCACCGTTGAAACCAACAAAGCAGGAAAAAAAGTACTCATCAACCAGGTGGGCTGCTACGGACTTTACCTTGGCCGTATCGATTTTTACCTCGACGATGAAAACCTGGAATCAGACGGCGTGAAGATCGCGGTTTAGGCTACTCTACCATCTGCAGAAATTCATCTTCACTAAGCATCTTCGTGCCGAGTTTTTCAGCTTTGGCCAGTTTACTAGGCCCCATATTTTCGCCTCTCACCAGGTAATCGGTTTTGGAAGAAATAGAGCCCGAAACTTTTCCCCCGTTATCTTCGATGAGTTTTTTGAGCTCATTCCTGGAGACCTTTTCGAAAACTCCCGAGATCACAAAGCTATGCCCCTGCAATTTGTCGCTCTGGTTCGCTAGTTTTTCTTCGGAAATAGCTAACTGCACCCCGTATTCCTTCAGGCGCCCGACAATTTCCCTGTTCTCTTCGGAAGCGAAAAAATCAACGACACTCAGGGCGATGCTTTCGCCTATGTCTTCCACATTGATCAGTTCTTCGGCTGAAGCTTCTTCCAGAGTTTCAATATTTTTGAAATGTTTGGCCAGTTTTTTAGCCACAGTCTCACCGACATAGCGAATCCCAAGCGCAAACAGGACCCGTTCAAAAGGGATCTCCTTGGATTTTTCGATTCCGGAGATAAGATTATCAGCCGACTTTTCGGCCATTCGCTCCAATGGCAACACCTCTTCCTTCTTCAGCATATAGAGATCGGCATAGTTTCCGATGAGCCCGGCATTGACAAGAGCGGTCACGGTTTCCCCGCCAAGCCCTTCAATATCCATGGCTTTTCGGGAAATAAAATGTTGGATCCTGCCAATGATCTGCGGCGGACAGCCATTATAATTTGGGCAGTAATGCTGAGCTTCGCCTTCCTTTCGCACGAGTTCGGTGCCGCACTCAGGACAATTCGTAGCATATTTCGTAGGCTCTGATTCGGGGTCGCGTTTGGTAAAATCTACCCCAACTATCTTCGGAATGATCTCCCCGCCTTTTTCCACAAAAACGGTATCGCCTTCCCGAACGTCCAGCTTCTCGATTTGATCGGCGTTGTGCAGTGAAGCTCTCTTTACCACCGTACCTGCCAGCTGTACAGGCTCGAGATTGGCCACAGGAGTAATGGCTCCGGTTCGCCCAACCTGATAGGTAATCTTTTTAAGTTTAGTGCTTTCCTGCTCGGCTTTAAATTTATAAGCCATGGCCCAGCGCGGCGATTTGGCGGTATACCCAAGTTCATCCTGCTGTGCAAAATCATTTACCTTCACTACTACCCCGTCGGTCTCGTACGGCAGATCGTGCCTGTTCTTATCCCAGTAATTGATGTATTCCATCACGCCGCTCAGGCTTTCCTTGAGCTCGGCTTCCTTCGGAACTTTGAAACCCCATTCTCTCGCCTTTTCAAGCCCTTCATGCTGTGATTTTACAGGCAGTGCATTTCCGATGAGGCTGTACAACAGGCAATCCAGCGGACGCTTTGCCACCTCGGCACTGTCCTGCAACTTCAGGCTTCCTGAGGCTGTATTCCGCGGATTCGCATAGGGTTCTTCCCCGGCTTCCACTCTTTCGGCATTCATCTTGGCGAAACCCTCGTACGGCAACACAATCTCCCCGCGGATATCGAATTTCTCCGGAAAATCGCCCTGCAACTTCAGCGGAACCGACCGAATGGTTTTCACATTATGGGTAACATCATCTCCCTGGAAACCATCGCCCCTGGTCACGGCGCGCTTCAGCAAACCATTTTCATAGGTGAGGCTAATCGAGGCACCGTCATATTTTAATTCACAAACAAACTGCACCTTTCCGCCCAGCAATTTCTCCATGCGCTTTTCCCAATCCTCCAACTCTTCTTTTGAATAGGAATTCGACAGTGAATACATCCGGTGATCGTGCACCACCGTTTGAAAATTTTTGGTCACGGCGCCCCCTACCCGCAAGCTGGGAGAAGTCTCATCATGAAATTCGGGATGTTTTTCCTCCAGTTCCTGCAACTCCTTCAGCTTCATATCAAAATCATAATCGCTGATCTCGGGCTTGTCAAGAACGTAATATTGGTAATTATGGTGATGTAATTCTTCGCGTAGTTCGTTTATCTTCTTTTCGGCATCCATTGGGTAGTCCGGTAAATTTGTTGATTATTTTAGACAGTTTTCAGCTCATTATTAAGGAACTGAAGGTGGCAGGATTTCTCCTTATGAGTGAATTCTATTTCGAAATCGGAAGAAAAAGCCTTGTCTCCCGTGGGAAACCAGTCTTTCATATTTTTGTTGATGGTGATGAACAGCCCCTGCGGGTCGCCGATAGCACAAAATCTTTCGAAGCTCCCGTCGAAAATTTCGAGGCTGCAGTTTCGCTGCAGAAAATCGAATTTCTCCTGAATATTCTCTGTTGGGATTCCAATCTCACTGATGCCCACGATACTTTTTCCTGAAAAAATAGCGCTTTCAGGTTTGTTGAGATGCCCCCGGGAGATGAATTCTACCACATTTTTATCTTCATCATAAAAATAGACCGATTTTGCATCCCAGTTGCTGAAGTCTATAATTTCATCGCTATTGCTCTTCAGGATTGAAACCCGCTCCTTCAACCACCTCAGCGCTTCCTCCTCCTGCTTAT
>JBAWAB010000081.1:0-3151 GCA_049589035.1 Salegentibacter sp. | reverse complement strand
AAACGATCGGCCAGGAATTGTCCGGCTTCCTCGTCGTAAAGTTGCTGCGTGGTCTCTTCGATAAATTTTCCGTCGTCATACATCTTACGGAAAAAAGCCGAAGCGGTATCGTGGTGCACCTTAGAAGAGGTGCGGGAGTAGTTGTCGAAGGACACACCAAAGTCTTTGAAAGATTGTTTGATGATCGCGTCATACTTATCTACAATATCCTGCGGACTTACTCCTTCTTTTTTTGCTTTTATGGTAATTGGTACCCCATGCTCATCACTTCCGCAAACAAAAGCCACGTCTTTTCCCTGCATCCGGAGGAAACGGGAATAGATATCGGCGGGGATGTACACTCCAGCCAAATGCCCAATATGTATAGGTCCATTGGTATAAGGTAATGCGGCGGTAATGGTATATCGCTTTGGAGAATTCTTCATTTATGCTTGATCTTTTTGGAAGCCGTAAAGGTACGCAACTGTTAAATAATACGCGTTAAATTCTTGTAAAACACAGGGGCTGCCCCGGCAACTATTTCTAATTTTAGCTGCAAAATTAAGATTTTTATGCTGCTTTTGGTCATAGCCGGGCTGCATTTCAAATTCTGAAAAAGATAGATATGAAAAAATTTCCTTTGCTTTTGTTTATCCTTACTCTGGCTTCCTGCGGAAGTTCAAAAGTGGCATCAGACAAGTATGTGATTGATAATCTTGCCGGGCTTACTTCCGAAGAACTGAAGCAGAATTTTCCCGATGCCAATATTCGTGAAGATACGGGCATGTTTGAAGAAGGAACGGTGGAAAGGGCTTTTACGATCCTGTATCCCGAAACGCCCGATGAACTCCAGGTGACCTGGGAAGATGAAACGCGCACGAGAATACATGATCTCTATTTCGCCGGAAATGGGAGATGGAAATCAAAAGAAGGAATAGGCGTGGGTACCTCCTATGATCAGCTGAATATGCTCAACGGGAAAGCGGTTTCTTTTTACGGGTTTGGCTGGGATTATAGTGGGGCCGTAGTTTGGAACGAGGGGAAGCTGGAAAACAGCAAACTCAGGGTTTTCCTGGGCTCAGAGACTGAAGCAGACAATAAGTATATGGGAGATCACCTTATAGAAGCTTCCCCGGCAGAAATTGCTGCCATGGGGTTGAAAGTAGAGGCGGTGATCCTGCAGAATTAATACAAGCTGCAGCTGATAATATTCGTTCTTTTTTGACTGATATTCAGTTTTATAGCTTATTTTAGACCCTTATTGTCAAGGCATGGCAAAGCATAACCTCTTGGGGAACGAAGGAGAAGAGATGGCGGTAGAATTCCTCAGAAAGAAAGGTTACGAGATCGTCGCCAGGAATTTTCGGTATCAGAAAGCCGAGATAGATATCATTGCCCGTACCGATGGTACACTTGTGGTGGTGGAGGTGAAGACTCGCAGTACTCCCGATTTTGGAGATCCGCAGGAATTCGTGAAAGCCCGGCAGATTCAGCAGCTTTTAAAAGCAGTAGATTACTTTGTGAACGAGCATGATCTTGATGTGGAAGTACGCTTTGATATTATTGCGATTATCAGGAATAAATCTGGGACAAGATTGGAGCATTTAGAAGATGCTTTCCTGTACCTGTAGAACAAAAAAAAGGCCGCATTCCGCGGCCTTTAATCTTTTTCTGAAGCTGGAAATTACCAGATCCTTACCCTTTCTCCGGGTTTAACAAACATCTTATCTCCCGGCTCAATATCAAATGCTGTGTAAAAAGCATCAATATTCTGAAGCGGTACATAAGCTCTGTACATTCCTGGAGAGTGAGGATCGGTCTTGATCCTGGTCTTCAGGGCTTCGTCGCGCATTTTAGTACGCCATACAGTTGCCCATGAAAGGAAGAAACGCTGGTCTGGCGTAAAGCCGTCGATCTTTCCTGGATTTCCGTGCTCTTTCAGGTGCATTTGAAGACCATCATAGGCGGCATTTACACCTCCAAGATCCCCAATGTTCTCGCCAAGGGTGAATTTCCCGTTGATGTAAATGCTGTCAAGAACTTCAATATTACTGTATTGATCAGCAAGGCTGTTACCAAGCTCTTCAAAATGCTCCAGATCTTCGTCGGTCCACCAGTTGTTCAGGTTTCCTTCGGCATCAAAACGGGCACCGCTGTCATCAAATCCGTGAGAGATCTCGTGACCGATCACGGCACCAATTCCGCCGTAATTCACAGCAGCGTCAGCTTTGTAATCGTAGAAAGGTGGCTGAAGGATAGCTGCCGGGAACACGATCTCGTTGTAATTAGGATTGTAATAGGCGTTCACCGTTTGAGGCGCCATAAACCATTCTCCTTTATCAACAGGTTTTCCAAGATGGTCCATATCTTCTGCGGTGTTCCATTTAAGAGCGCTCATCACGTTCTGGAAGTAAGTTCCGCCGTTGGAAGCATCGGTGATCTCCATAGCGCTGTAGTCTTTCCACTCGTCGGGATATCCTACTTTGATATTGATCTTGTTAAGCTTTTCGATCGCTTTTTTCTTGGTATCCTCGCTCATCCAGGAAAGTTCGTTGATCCTGTGCTGGTAAGCTTTGATGATATTGGCGATCATTTCCTGAGCTTTTGTCTTGGCTTCAGCAGGGAAGTATTTCTCTACATAAAGTTTACCAAGAGCTTCCCCAACATTCCTGTTTACTGAAGCCAGTGCACGCTCGTTACGCGGACGTTGTTCCTGGGCTCCCTGAAGGGTTTTGTTGTAAAATTCCCAGTTTGCTCTTTCGATGTCTGTTGAAAGCATTCCGGCTGCACTGTTGAAAGCGGTCCATCTCAGGTAATTTTTCCAGTCCTGAACAGAATTTTCTTTAAGAACACTCTGAAGAGCTTTCATGTATTTTGGCTGAGAAACGATAACCGTATCAATGTCTTTAGCGCCAATAGCACTGAAGTATTCTTTCCAGTCGATAGCCGGTACATTCTTCTGAAGCTCGGCAACGGTCATAGGATTGTAGGTTTTACGGGCATCTCTTCGCTCCACTTTGTCAAGCCTTGGCTCGGCAAGTTTAGTTTCGAAAGCAAGGATGTTCTTCGCAGCTTTTGCAGCGTCATCTTCAGAATCTCCCAGGTACTGAAGCATTCTGGTGATGTGTTCAACATATTTCTGACGTTTCTCCTTTGAATCGGCGTCATCTTT
>JBAWAB010000080.1:0-1572 GCA_049589035.1 Salegentibacter sp. | reverse complement strand
CGTCCCGAGGCGTCGCCGCCCATTAGTTTTTTCACTTCATCAATGGTGGCCAGGTTGGCGTCCCCTTTGATCGTGTGTTTCAAGGCAGAAGCTGCTACGGCGAAATTCAGTGCATTCTGATCATCTTCAGGATACTGAAGCAGTCCGTAAATCAACCCGCCCATGAAAGAATCGCCTCCTCCCACGCGGTCTACGATATCGGTAATATTGTATTCCGGAGATTTAAACATGGTCTCGCCGTCGTAAAGCACTCCTGCCCAGGTATTGTGGGATGCTGAAATCGACCCGCGAAGGGTGGTGATCACTTTCTTGGCATTCGGGAATTTTTCCATCATCTGTTGACAAACCGACAAGAAGGCTTCAGCCTTTACATTCTCGCCCTGGGTGGTAATGTCCAGCCCTTCAGGCTTAATTCCGAAGTGCTTCTCGGCATCTTCCTCATTTCCGAGGATGATATCGCAGTAAGAAGTAAGTTCGGTCATGATGGCTTCCGGCTCTACGCCATATTTCCACAATTTCGCGCGGTAGTTCAAATCGGTAGAAACGGTAAGTCCCATCTCTTTAGCAGCCTTCACCGCCTCCAGGCAAACATCGGCCGCTCCCTGGGAAATAGCCGGGGTGATTCCGGTCCAGTGGAACCACTCAGCTCCATCAAAGACTTCCTTCCAGTCGATCATTCCCTTTTCGATCTCGGCAATGGCTGAATGAGCGCGATCATACACTACTTTACTTCCGCGGTTTACAGCACCGGTTTCGAGGAAGTAGATCCCAAGGCGGTCGCCGCCAAAGATGATCTTATCGGTTCCCACGTTTCTTTTGCGCATTTCCATCAGGGCGCATTCCCCGATGTCGTTCTTTGGCAAGCGGGTCACAAAATCTACCGGCACGCCATAATTGGCCAGGGAAACCGCAACGTTGGACTCGCCCCCGCCATAGACCACGTCAAAACTGTTGGCCTGTGAAAACCTTAGATATTCAGGTGGCGCCAAACGAAGCATGATCTCGCCGAATGTCACTACTTTTTTCATATATGTCTAATTAGTTATTATAAATTGGTTTCTTGTTTCTTTAAAAATCGAAGTATTCCTTGGCATTGTTATAACTGATGTCGGCAATGGTCTGCCCTACCAGTTCATAATCCTTCGGAAGCTCTCCTGTTTCCATCTCGGTTCCGAAGAGATTGCAAAGCACTCTTCGGAAGTATTCGTGCCGCGGAAAGGACAAAAAGCTGCGAGAATCGGTAAGCATCCCGATAAAACAGCTTACCAGCCCCATGTTGGAAAGGGCATTGAGTTGTTTGATAATACCGTCTTTCTGATCGAGGAACCACCAGCCCGAACCGAGCTGCACCTTGCCTTTCACGCTGCCATCATTGAAGTTGCCGATCATCGTAGCAAAGATCTCGTTGTCGGCAGGGTTCAGGTTATACAGGATGGTTTTGGTCAATTTATCCTGCCCGTCCAGTGCGTCAAGGAAGGCAGAAAGATTTTCGGCCTGTTTAAAATCGCCGATGGAATCCCAGCCGGTATCGGGGCCGAGTTCCTTCAGCATTCTTTTGTTGTTGTTGCGCAG
>JBAWAB010000079.1:0-5252 GCA_049589035.1 Salegentibacter sp. | reverse complement strand
CCTTGGCATATATCTGGGTAGTGGACAATTTCTTGTGCCCCAAAATTTTAGATACTGTTTCAATAGGCATTCCATTAGAGAGCGCGACTGTCGTAGCAAAGGTATGCCGCGCCAGATGAAAAGTTATATGCTTTTGAATTTCACAGATGGTCGCAATCTCCTTTAAGTAGTGATTGACTTTTTGATTTGATAGCTTAGGCAATAGCGTATTGTTTATTTTACAAAGAGGGTGATCTTTGTAATTCTCGAGAATAGCAACAGCCTTGTTCAGTAAAGGCACTTTTACGGAATTACCATTTTTCATCCGTTTCGTAATTATCCATAGCTTCCTGTCAATACCTACCGTTAAGTTTTCTGGTTTCAACAATACCAGGTCGCCATAACTGATCCCGGTATAACAACTAAAGACAAACAGATCCCTCGCTCTCTGAAGTCTCTGACTTTCTAATTCGGCTGTCTCAATTGCATTCAGATCCTGCGGCGAAAGAAATTCACGTTCCCGCGGCTCAAGAGTCGACTCAAACTTTCTAAAAGGGTTTCTCTCAATCCAATCCATGCGATACGCAAGGGAAATCATTTTCTTAAGCCTTTGTATATGCTTCATGACAGCATTGTGCTGTAAATTCTTCTGGTAATGTTTGGGTTTTATTGATCTAAGGAAATTTTCGAACTTCAGGATGAAATTATAGTCCAACTCCTGTAAATAATAGTCTTTCCGCCCGAATTCTTGTTTCACAAATTTCCTTAGATAATTCTGGCTGGTGTGATAGAGTCTTTTGGTGTTAGGCTTTAGCTTCGAAAAACATACCTTATTGTGATACTCAAAAATATCCTCCAGCGAGTACAATTTATTCTCCTGACCGGTATATTTCCTTTTAATATTTTCCAGGGATAGAACCTTACCCTCAAATCTGAGTTCCTGATAACATTGGAAAAACCTAGAGTATTCCTGGTCTAAGAACTCATTGAGCTCTAACGAGAAGGCGTCCACACCCTGGCTCCTCTGTTTTCCAGCGTCCCAACTATCTACCGCAGTTTTACGCTTCAAACTAACGTTCAATCTCCTGTTGTTCAGCGTGATGCGTGCATAAACGGGAGCCTCCCCATTCTTAGCTCTTTGAACATAAATCCAGAATAGTACTGAAAATGTTGACGAATTTCTCATGATTTGACATTTTTAAGCGTTACACAAAAACGAAAGTCAAATCAGTGATAGTGTGGTTTTTCGCAGAATTAAGGTAAGAAATTTTCCTGACAAAATGTTGACGATCTGCGTGACAAAATGCTTGATTTCAGATGATATCAAATAATACCAAAAAAAATTAAAACCTTGAAAATCAATAGATTAACAAGGTTTTGATTTGGGCTATACCCTTTCCAGTAGCCTCGCCAGGAATCGAACCTGGATCTAAAGTTTAGGAAACTTCTATTCTATCCGTTGAACTACGAGGCCGAAGTCGGGGCACAAAAATAATAATGTTTTCAGAATAATTTCAAGGATGTGGCTAAAACTTCCCTGCACCCCTACTTCGATTTTTCCAGACCAATGAAATTCTTACCTTAAGGCCGCCAAAATACCTGATCTATGAAATTTTTCAGTATCATTTTCGGAGTTGTTTTCCTGCTTTTTGCCGCCACCTGCAATCACGGCAAAAGTTCTGACAACATGAAGATTACCGGCAAACTTCAGCCCCGCGGAATTACCAGCTATCAGTACGGAACTCACATCATCAACAGCAAGGACAAGGTGTATGCCCTTAAAAGCGAAAAGATCAGCCTTAAGGATTACGAAGGCGAAACAGTAACTATTACGGGTAAAAAAGTTGAAGGTTACCCTCTTGAAGGAGGCCCTGTATTGCTGGAAGTGCTAAAGCTGAAGGAGTAGCTCTGCTCCTTTTAGCCGAAATGCCTAACTTTAGGTCAAACTAAAGACCTTAAAAATGAAAAAAACTATACTTCCCGTGCTTCTTCTGGCACTGAGCTTCGGAAAAATGCCTGCTCAAACCGCCAATATCGATGCCGATGCTTTTGCCCATACCTTTTCAATCGTCGCCCGCGACCCGGCGACCGGTGAAATGGCTGTAGGCGTACAAAGCCACTGGTTTTCTGTGGGGACTTCGGTGCCCTGGGGAAAATCGGGCGTGGGAGTGGTCGCAACACAATCTTTTGTAAATCCCGCTTTTGGACCCAAGGGTCTCGCCCTAATGGAATCGGGAAAAACTGCCGATGCAGCCCTGGAAGAACTCATTCGTGAAGATGATGGCCGTGACTACCGGCAGGTCGCCCTGCTGGACGATAAAGGCCATGCCGCCGCCTACACCGGTGAAAAGTGCGTGGAATCTGCAGCGCAGATCGTCGGTGAGAATTTTTCGGTACAGGCCAATATGATGCTGAATGACAAGGTAGTCCCTGCCATGGCTGAAGCTTTCCGTAATAATTCAGACCTTCCTTTGGCTGAAAGGGTGATGGAAGTATTGAAAGCCGCTCAGGAAGCGGGCGGGGATCTCCGCGGAAGACAGTCAGCGGCACTCATAGTGGTCGGCCCCGAAAAAACCGACAAGGAGTGGGAAGATAAAAAGATCGACCTGCGGGTAGACGACAGCGACACTCCCGTACAAGAGCTGGACCGGCTTTTGCGGACTGCAAGGGCCTATGAACACATGAACAAGGGAGACCTGGCCGTAGAAAACAACGACATGGAAAAAGCCATGCAGGAGTACGGCGCTGCGGGCGAGATGTTCCCCGGGAATCTCGAAATGAAATACTGGAAAGCAGTAGCCATGGCCAATAACGGCCGAGTTAAAGAGGCACTGCCTATCTTCAGGGAAATATTTGCCCAAAATGACCATTGGCGCATTATGACCATGAGACTGCCGGCTTCCGGATTGCTGAATGTTTCTGACGAAGAACTCGACAGGATCATCAATTAAGGAGATTCCTTCAGATTCTTTCCATTCTGATGAGGCACAAAATTGTGACCCCATGGAACTGCTTTGGGTTTTCCGAAATTAATTAACTTGCCCTTCAGAAGAATTCCGCCAACAATTTATCACCAGGGGTATGAAATTGCCTAAAAACAAGAACTTCAGAATCTATGAAAAATAAGCTCCTTCTTTTATTTGTTTTCGTTGCCACCTTCTGCAATACCAGGGCCCAGAAAAGCGAACTTTCCGTAGAAAAGATCATGCAGGATCCCAGCTGGATGGGCACTTTCCCTTCCAATATACACTGGGGGGCGCAAAGCGATAATATTTACTTCGATTATAATCCCGATGGAGACCCGTCTGATTCCCTGTACAGGATCAATATTCATTCTCCCGGAAAAATCGTGGAAGTAAGCCCTCAGGAAAAGAAGAAGCTGGTTCCGCAAAGTGGCAATTATAATGAGAAGCGGACAAAAAAAGTATTTACCGAGGAAGGACATCTGGTTTTGTACGATTCCCGTTCCGAAGAAAAAAACCAGTTGCTGGACCTTGGCGGAAAGATCGAAAATCCTCAGTTTCTGAAGGATGAAAGCAAGATTAGCTTTGTGTTCAACAACAATGCTTTCGTCTATGACCTTAAAAGCGGAAGCATTAAAAAAATCACCAATATTGAAAACGGAAGGAAAAAAGCTGAAGACGAGGAACTCTCCCCGAAGGCGAAATTCCTTCAACAGGAAAATTTGAAGCTCCTGCAGGTGGTGAACGAGCGGAAAGAAAAAAAGGAAAGCAGCAAGGAATACCGCGAAGCAGTCAATCCGAAGGAATTCACCTTCTACATGGAGGGGAAAAAATTGAGCGATCTTCGCATTTCCCCAAATGCGGAATATGTTTCTTTTCGGCTAATAGCAACGGAAAAAAGTAAGGGCACGAAAATCCCCAATTTCGTCGATAAATCTGGTTACACGGTTGATATCCCTGGCCGCAGCAAAGTGGGAGATGAAAATACCCACGTTCAACTAGCCCTTTATAACCTGGAAAAAGACACGGTATTTATTGTAAATACAGACAATCTTCCCGGCATCACCGATCTTCCCGATTACGTAAAAGACTATCCCGATAAAGAATGGGAAAAAACCGCCAGGGAAGTGATCCCTTCCAGCGTTTATTTTTCAGAAAACGGAAAAAAAGGAGTCGTAAACCTGCGCTCTAAAGACAATAAAGACCGATGGATCGCAGAGATCGATCTGCAAACCGGCGAATTGCATTCTCTGGAACGGCAGCGGGACGAAGCCTGGATCGGCGGCCCCGGAATAGGCTATACTTTTGACGATAGTGAAACTTTGGGTTGGCTTCCCGACAATCAGCATATTTACTACCAGTCTGAAGAAACAGGCTATTCTCATCTTTACCTGCTGAACGTCGACAACGGCAGAAAAAAACAACTCACAGAAGGGAAATTCGAGGTTTTTGATCCGTTTCTTTCTAACAATAAGAAATACTGGTATTTGACCACTTCGGAAGTTGGACCGGGAGAAAGACACTTTTACAGGATGCCTGTGATGGGCGGAAAAATGGAACAGCTTACGCACATGGAAGGAAATAACCAGGTCTCGCTTTCACCCGATGAAAAATACCTGGCCATCCGGCATTCCTACAGCAACAAGCCGTGGGAGCTTTATTTGAAGAAAAACAGTTCCGGCGGAAAACCTCAACAGCTAACGCACGGGCAGTCCGAAGCTTTCAGCAGTTACAACTGGAAAGATCCGAAACTCATAAAATTCCAGACCCGGGACGGCGCGATGGTTCCGGCACGGCTGTACACGCCTGATGAAACTGCCAAAAACAATGCGGCTATCGTCTTTGTTCACGGCGCAGGTTATCTTCAGAATGTACACAAATGGTGGTCCGATTATTTTAGGGAGTACATGTTCAACAATTTACTGACAGACCTTGGCTATACTGTAATTGATATCGATTACCGCGGCAGTGCTGGCTACGGCCGTGACTGGCGTACCGCGATCTATAGGCATATGGGCGGAAAAGACCTCAGCGACCAGGTTGACGGTGTAAAATACCTCCTTGACAACTACGATATTGATCCTAAAAAGGTAGGCATCTACGGCGGAAGCTATGGCGGATTCATGACGCTTATGGCGATGTTTACTGAACCGGAAATTTTCAAATCGGGCGCGGCATTGCGCTCGGTGACCGATTGGGCTCATTACAATCACGGCTATACTTCAGATATTCTGAATGAACCTGCTGAAGATCCTATCGCCTACCGTCGATCTTCTCCTATTTATTTCGCGGAAGGCCTGCAAGGCAACC
>JBAWAB010000078.1:0-14444 GCA_049589035.1 Salegentibacter sp. | reverse complement strand
TTCTTATCGGCATTGTTTATTTGGCCGTCACCATTTACGTCTTCATATACCAGGTTTCCCTGATCATCAACCCCGGTGACATTCAATAACCAGAAGCTACCCAAAGGTTGTCCCTCGACGATTTTCGTGGTGATCTGTCCGTTTCCAATACTTCCTCCCTCATTCTGGGCAAAGAAAGGGTTACTTACTTTCTCAAGTTTGTTGCTGTTGAAGGTGATATTACCCCCTATATGGTATTCGATATCTTCCCCTATCTTGTCGTCCCAGCTAAGCATGAATTCCCACCCGGTGTTTCGCACCTGTCCTGCAGGGGTCAGCGTAGTTCCGCTATAACCAAAGACATCGGGTAATTCAACGGGAAGAATAGCATCCCGGTTCAACCTGTTGTAGTAATCAATTTCTCCGGAAATTTTATTGTCCAGCAATCCGAATTCCAGACCTACGTCATATTCCTCGGTAGTTTCCCAACTAAGCGTAGGGTCGATAAGCTGATCTATGGTACCTCCTTCGTTCACGTCCTGATTGGGTCCAAAAGGATAGTTGAGGCCGGTGGTAAAGGTGAGAATATTGAGCGGCACGTTCTGGTTCCCAAGTTCCCCATAACTACCTCTCAATTTGAGAAAGCTGAACAAATTAGAATCCTGCATAAATGCCTCTTTGGTAATAACCCATCCCAGACCTACGGAATAGAAGTCACCGTATTTTTTTCCTTTCTGAAATTGGCTGGATCCGTCTCTCCTGTAGGTACCGGTAAGCAGATATCTGCCGTCATAATCATAATTAAGCCTTGCGAAATAAGATCTTAATCTTATGACATTATCTCTAAGGTTATAAGCCTCCATTGGGTCGGCATCCCCATTGTTCAAACTCCAGTAGTCACTGTTTAGAGGCACATTTCGGCGCACCCCTCTAAGGAAGCCACCGCTTTGCTCTTCAGCAGTAGTACCAAGGGTAAGTTTGAAGTTATGCATATCGTTAAAACTGTGAGTCAGAGTGATGAAATTATCAAGAACCCAGTGGTAATGATCCCTTTTTTCTACGGTAAGAGTGTTTTTAGGAGCTTCAGGACTATACATGTCACGAGTTCTGGTAGGATCTCCTGTGAGGTACAGGTCAAGGTTATTCACAAAGGTCCTGGACCTGAAGTAATTGGTCTCTACCCCAAAGCGCGAAGTAAAGTTGATCCAGTCTGCGATATCCCATTCTATGGTAAAGGTTCCCTGAAGCTTCAGATTCTTTTCATGCTGATTGTCATAATTCAAATCTCTTACAGGATTCCCCACATTGTTGAAAGACCCCACTTCATCAGCTGATACTCCGTAGGCCCCTGCATAAGGGCCGCTGGCATATCTCACCGGTACAATAGGAGCCTGCTTATAGGCAGTGTTAAATACGGCGAAATTCTTCGGAATCTCATCTGTAAGCGCTGCGCTCACTTGTTGCCTGAAAGTAATATTATCGGTGATATCAAATTCCGTATTACTCCGAAGAGTCAGGCGGTTGAAATCATTTCCTTTAAGGATACCTCCCTCTTGATAATACCCGGCACTAAAATAAGTACGGATATCTTCTCCCCCGGCCGATAGTTCCAAATTGGTGCTGCTCACGTGACCACTGCGCGTGATCTCATCATACCAATTAGTATTATATTGCTGATCTGTAGAAAATCTGTCGGTTACGCCCAGTGCCTCATTGGAATAAATAGCGAAAGATCTGGCATCGGCCATATCAACTTTTTGCAGTGTTGACTTCAATCCGTAATAGGCATCAATACTAATCTTTAGCGGACCTTTTTTCCCACTTTTTGTGGTTACAATGATCACCCCGTTGGCACCTCTGTTCCCATAAATGGCCAGAGAGGAAGCATCCTTCAGGATATCGATATTGGTAATATCATTGGGGTTGATGTTATCGATGTTATCGGTAAGCACTCCATCTACCACATACAGCGGATTTTGGCCTCCAAAGGCAGTTCCGAGTCCCCTGATAAAAACATCGGGAGAAGAACCCGGTGCTCCCGAAGGAGTGATCTGTACCCCGGCAGCTTTACCCTGTATGGATTGAGTAGCCGTAGCGGCCGGCTGACTGGTGATCTCTTCGGCACTTACCCGGCTGATAGATCCGGTAAGGTCTTGTTTTCTCTGAGTACCATACCCCACAACTACCACCTGTTCCAGTTGCGCCTCGCTTGTCTGGAGGGTTATAGGATATTCGTTACTTTCGGTAACGTTCAAATCTTGCGGGGTAAATCCAAGAAAGGTCACGTGAAAAACATCGCCGACCTCCACTCCTTCCAGAGTAAATTTGCCGTCGAAATCCGTAACATCATAAATATCTTTCCCCTCCACTTTTACCTGGGCACCTGGTAAAGGAACATTGTCCGTATCTGTTATGGTACCGGTAATTGTTTTAGTCTCTTGCGCTAATCCTATACTACTATATAGAATCAACATGACGAGTAATAGTTTTACTTTCATACGGTCGAATTTTTGTTTGGTTTTCTTTTAACTGTCACCTGTGTAGACATTTTATAGCAGCATCACTCCTGCTACATCAAGAAAAATTAGACCATAAACACCTGTATATGAAGGCTTTTAACAGATTTTGACGTTAAAATTAACGTGATGTTAAAGAACGTTAAGAGGTCAATGCTTTCGTCCTACAAAAACTATCGCTCTTCCGGATTTACTGTTCCCCTGCAATAAGCCCCCCACATAAAGAGTTTGGATAGGTTTAAATTGGCGACGCCCGGGGAGAAAAGTTGCTCCCTGAAATCCCGAGCCTGGAAATTTTAATAAGAACAACCTCCTTTTGTCTTAAAGAAAGTTAAATCTTCAGCCTACAAAAAATCATAATACATTAAAAAACAAGTATTTAATTTCTTAAAATGAAGTTGTTAGCCCACGAAAAAATGCGCTTATATAAGTTTTCCGAAGCCCATTGAATAATTAAAAAATAGTTTAAATTTGTTGCTTCAACTAATTAAAATCTAATCAACAATGAAAAAATTATTTTTATTATTCGCCGTAGCTATGATGAGTGTTTCTTTCTACTCATGCAGAGATACTAATCAAGAAGAAGCCCAGGATAAAGTAGAAGAGGTTGGTAACGACGTTGAGCAAGGTACTGAAGAAGCAGCTCAGGAAACTGAAGATGCTGTTCAGGATGCAGCTGACGAAGTTGACCAGGAAACAGACGAAAATATGTAGTCCTGTTATCAGGATACATTCAAAGCCGCTTTCAGCAGAAAGCGGCTTTTTTATTTGCCTAATCTTACAGGAGAAACCGGCAGTTATAATAAGAGTATGAGAAAGTCTGGAATAGAAGAATTACTTTTTACGCTCGATCACGTAATTTACCATAAGCTCCAATGAGTCACGATAAGTAGAATCAGGATAATCTTTCAGAATTAGTAAGGCCTCACGCTGAAATTCCTCCATTTTCTGAATCGCGTAATCCAGGCCGCCTTGTTCTTTCACAAAATCGATCACTTCCTTGACGCGCTTTTTGTCTTTGTTGTGATTCTTTACTGAATTGATCAGCCAGGCTTTGTCCTTTTTAGAAGCTTTGTTCAGGGTATAGATCAATGGCAGCGTCATTTTCTGCTCCTTGATATCTATTCCCGTAGGTTTCCCAATTTTTTCTTCGCCGTAGTCGAAGAGATCATCTTTGATCTGGAAGGCCATCCCAATAAGCTCTCCAAAACGTCTCATCTTAGCAATGTCATTGCTTTCAGGCTTTACAGAAGCTGCGCCAAGGCTGCAGCAGGCAGCAATAAGAGTCGCTGTTTTCTGTCGAATTATATCGTAGTAAATCGCCTCGGTTATATCAAGCCTTCGTGCCTTTTCTATCTGAAGTAATTCGCCCTCACTCATTTCTCTCACGGCTACCGAAATGATCTTCAGCAGATCAAAATCATTGTTATCGATAGAAAGCAAAAGCCCCTTAGAAAGCAGATAATCTCCCACCAGGACGGCAATTTTGTTCTTCCATAAAGCATTTATACTGAAAAAACCCCTTCGCCTGTTGGAATCATCTACCACATCGTCGTGTACCAGGGTGGCGGTATGAATAAGTTCTATGACCGAAGCACCGCGATAGGTGCGTTCGTTCACGCCACCTTCCGACACCATTTTGGCAACCAGGAACACGAACATAGGGCGCATTTGCTTCCCCTTACGATTAACGATATAATGAGTGATCCGGTTTAGGAGCGCCACTTGTGAAGACATGGACTCAAAGAACTTTTTTTCGAAAAGTTCCATTTCCTTTTCAACCGGGAGTTTTATTTGGGAAATTACCTTCATTAAGGCAGCAAATATAAATATTTATGCGGAATAAAGATTCTTTGCAGCTCTCTTAAATCACGCTGATTTATTTGCCAGCTGGCCACAGGCAGCATCAATGTCCTTTCCGCGGGAACGCCTCACCGTCACGGTAATGTCATTTCTTTCCAGCAATTGCTGATACATATCGGTGGCCTGTGCCGCAGCCTGTTGAAATTGCCCGTCATCAATTGGGTTATATTCAATGAGATTAACCTTACAGGGCACATATTTACAGAATTTCACCAGGGCTTCAGCATCCTTTCGGGTATCGTTGATCCCTTTCCAGACAATGTATTCATAGGTGATTCGGCTTCCGGTTTTTGAATACCAGTATTCAAGAGCCTCCCGCAGATCTTCAAGAGGAAAGGTTTCATTGAAAGGCATAATGGTAGATCTTACTTCGTCTATTGCTGAATGCAGCGAAACTGCCAGTTTGATCTTTGTTTCATCATCGGCCAGTTTTTTAATCATTTTTGGCACTCCTGAAGTTGAAATCGTGATCCTCTTTGGCGACATCCCCAGGCCTTCTTCTGAAGTGATCTTCTCTACCGCCTTCATCACGTTGTTGTAATTCATAAGAGGTTCGCCCATTCCCATGAAGACGATATTCGACAACGGACGGTCAAAATAAAGCCGGCTCTCATTGTCGATTGCAACCACCTGATCGTAAATCTCATCGGGATTCAGGTTTCGCATCCGCTTCAGCTTTGCTGTAGCACAAAAACGGCAGTCAAGGCTGCAACCCACCTGCGAAGAAACGCAGGCCGTAGTACGACTGGAAGTTGGGATAAGCACCGATTCTACCGTAAGATCGTCGTGTAGTTTTACAGCATTTTTAATGGTCCCGTCACTACTGCGCTGCATGCGGTCTACGCGAATATGGTTGATCACGAAGTTCTCGTCCAGCATCTTTCGGGTCTCTTTGGAAATATTGGTCATTGCCTCAAAGCTGTGAGCGCCTTTGTTCCAAAGCCACTCATAAACCTGAGAGCCGCGGAAGGATTTATCTCCTTCAGCTACAAAAAAATCCTGTAACTGCTTCTTGGTGAGTGCACGTATATCTTTCTTCTTATTTTTCACGCTGCAAAAGTATAAAGAAAATCAGGAATTTCTTCCCAAGATCCTGCCAAGTATTTATAACTGAAACCATTAAAACTATGGAATAAAAAAACCACCGGTTTCACCAAACTGGAAAACGGCGGTTTTAGGTCTACGAGATGATCTTTTACAAGATCAACATGGCGTCGCCATACGTATAGAATCTATATTTTTCTTTCACAGCTTCCTCATAGGCTCTTTTCATGAAGTCATGACCGGCAAAAGCCGAAACCATCATCAAAAGTGTGGATTTTGGAGTATGGAAGTTGGTAATCATGCAGTTGGCAATACTGAAATCATAAGGAGGGAAAATGAATTTATTGGTCCATCCACTGAATTCATTCAGCATCAAATCGGAAGAAACAGCGCTTTCGAGCACCCGCATCACGGTAGTTCCAACCGCGCATACTCTTTTATTTTCCAATTTTCCTTTATTGATAATGTGCGTAGCCTTTGCATCAATAAAAGCCTCTTCGCTATCCATTTTGTGCTTAGAAAGGTCTTCTACCTCAACAGGGCTGAAGGTTCCAAGTCCAACATGAAGAGTCACCTCGGCAAAATCGATCCCTTTGATCTCAAGGCGCTTTAACAGGTGCTTTGAAAAGTGTAGCCCCGCAGTTGGCGCGGCAACAGCTCCCTCTTCTTTGGCATAAATGGTCTGGTAGCGCTCTGAATCTTCAGGTTGCACCTCTCTTTTAATATATTTGGGTAATGGAGTCTCTCCTAATTCGTTTAATTTCACACGAAAATCTTCATAAGATCCGTCATAAAGAAAACGAAGAGTCCTCCCCCTTGAAGTAGTGTTATCTATAACTTCTGCAACCAGGCTCTCATCTTCACCAAAATAGAGCTTATTCCCTATCCTGATCTTTCTTGCAGGATCTACCAGCACATCCCAAAGCTTGGTTTCCGGATTTAATTCCCGCAACAAGAAAACCTCAATTCTCGCTCCCGTTTTTTCTTTATTTCCAAACAATCTCGCCGGAAAAACCTTGGTATTGTTCAATACCATTACATCCTCGGGCTCAAAATAATCGATAAGATCTTTAAATTGCTTGTGCTCAATTGTTTGCTCTTTCCTATTAAGGACCATTAGCCTTGCCTCATCCCGTTGTTCGGAAGGGTATTCAGCTAAAAGCTCCTTTGGAAGCTCAAAATTGAAGTGTGAAAGTTTCATTCCCATAGTTGAATATTTAAAAGCTGCAAATATACAACCCCAACATAGGGGTTGTCAAGTAAATCACAGTTTATTTGAATAATGATTAAGAAGAGTGGCCATCGAGACAGATTTTTTGAATTTTTTTCTGATTCACCGGGCCGACTTCAGCAATTTATCAGCACAATGTGTGCCAATTTTGGAGCTTTTAAGCTTCCTCTCTTTGGAGGAAAAAATTCAATGTTTTGAGATCCTCCCAAAAGCTGGGATAAGATTTGGAGACTACCATGGCATCTTCCACCCAAAGCGGTACCCGCAACGCCAGGGGAGCAAATGCCATGGCCATACGGTGATCGTGATAGGTCGCTACTGAAACTTCTTTTTTAAGTTCGGCCACTGGTTTCAGCTTTAGTTTGTCATGGGTGATATCTACCTTCGCTCCGAATTTTTCGATTTCGGTCTTTAGCGCCACCAACCTGTCGGTTTCCTTGATCTTTAAGGTATGCAGTCCGGTAAGCTCGCATTCGACTCCGGCGGCGAGACAGGTAACGGCGATGGTCTGGGCGATATCAGGCGAATTCCGAAGATCTTCTACCAGCTTTCGCGGTTTCTTCGGCTCATCCCTTTTGAGAAGGATAGTATTCTCTCCATATTCAGTAGTTACTCCGAATTGTTTATATATCCCGGCAAGGCAGGAATCTCCCTGCAGACTATTCTTTTTGTAGTTTGAAAGTTTCAGAACAGCATATCCACCAATGGCAGCAAGACTATAAAAGTAAGAAGCCGAACTCCAGTCTGACTCGATATTCACTGTTTTGGCAGGTAATTCCTTTTGTGGCTCAATGCAGATCCTGTTGTCTTCAAAACTCCCCGCGATCCCAACCTGCTGAAGAAGCTGGAGGGTCATCGAAATATAGGGTACCGAGGTCACCTGTCCTTTCAGGTGGATTTCCAACCCGTCGGGCAGTGAAGGCGCAATAAGCATTAACGCAGAAATATATTGGCTGCTGATGTTTGCCTGTACACTCACCTCGGCAACATGCATTTTCTTTCCTCTGATGCGCAGTGGCGGAAAACCTTCCTCTTTTTCATAAGAAATATCGGCACCCATACTCCGCAGCGCATCCACCAGAAGCCGTATCGGTCGCTCTTGCATGCGGCTGCTCCCTGTAAGCACCACTTCCCGCCCTTCCTGTACTGCAAAATAGGCAGTAAGGAAACGCATAGCCGTGCCGGCATGATGAATGTCAATAACCTCTTCATTAGAAGACAGCGCCTGCTGCATCACCTGCGTATCATCGCTGTTCGACAGATTCTGAAGATCGAGAGTTGGATAAAGTGCCCGAAGGATCAGCAATCGATTCGACTCACTTTTGGAGCCGGTAATATTTAATTCTCCCTGCAGGCTGTTCGTCTCATGCGCGACTCGTATTCTCATAATTCTTTGCTATTTGCGCCGGTCTCTGTTTCGTTTCTCTTTTGTTCTGAATTGCCCGTAGGAGAGGATAAATCCGTAAAGAAAAGCTCCTACCACCTGGCTGAAGAGAAAAATGGGCAGCTTTCCTCCGGCGATCTTATCATCGTAATATTGGCCAAAATTGAAGCCTCCGTATTCGAAAAGGACGAAAATGATATTGTAGATAATGGTAAAACCAATTCCCAGGAAGACTACCGATTTCCAGAAGCTCCCCCGAGAAACAATGCTCTTAAAACTCATTATTGCAGTTTTTTGTTGTTCTTGTGCCGATCGCGGTCACGTTCGGTTTTTATATCAAGCTTTCTGTCAAAAGCTTCCTGCAAATTTACACCAGTTTGGTTGGCCAGGCAAAGAACTACGAAAACAACATCGGCGAGTTCCTCTCCCAAATCCTTATTCTTGTCGCTTTCCTTTTCACTTTGTTCTCCGTAACGACGGGCAATAATTCGTGCTACCTCACCAACTTCCTCGGTGAGCTGAGCCATATTGGTGAGTTCGTTAAAATAGCGAACTCCATGTTCCTTTATCCATTCGTCAACTGCTCTCTGCGCGTCTTCAATATTCATTATTATTTTTTTCTAAGCTTTTGAAAGAACGATCACTTCGTTCTGTTTATCTACCATTTCAGAGTAAAGTTTCTTCAGATTTTCATAATCCTGGGCGGGATAAACGATGTTATTTAGATCGGTTATCGCCTGTATGCGCAGGTACTTTCCGCTCTGGCGCACATAAAACTGAAACTTACCTGCCCCGTTATTGAAATTCAACACTGCACTTTGAGGTAATGATTCTACCTGATATCCTTCAGGCAGCATGATATTCACTATCTTTTCATTAGAAGAGGGAAAATCGAAGAATATTGGGTAATAGCGCTCATCGGCCTTAAAAGGATTTTCTTTCATTGCCATAAACAACAAAGGCTTCAGATAGATCTTCCCATCTATGACCTCTACTGCGTTCTCCAGCTGAAATTCATAGGATTCCCTGATATCCTGTCCTACTTTTTCCTTGTTCTCTGTCTGAAGCTTGGAAATTACAATATTCCCTTTGTTTTTCTCCAATGTCTCCAGGTATTTTTCAGAATTTTCTCCGAGATACTTGTCCCGGTAAGCTTTCGCATATAACCCATTGAGGATCTCGGTAGATTTTCCTTTTAGCTTAAGATCTTCTCCTATCATTAAATTCACCGTGGTGTGGTGCTCCGACTTGTAAGAAGGTACAAGATTGACCCAGGCCGAACTTCCTCTTTCCCTCAGGATCCTTCCCTGCCAGTTTCTTGCGCGCTCCGGAAGCTCTCCAAAAGCCGAAGTCGGCGAGGTGGCATCAAGCAGGATCAATTGATCTGGGAGTTCAAGGCTGGCAAGTACATAATTAAATCCCTTTCGCGTTGGAAACACGGGAATCCCATTATCGGGTGTACTGGTAAGAACCGGGCTGGCCTTAAGGCCGGCATATTTCAGCATGGCGATGAGTAGCAGGTTGATATCCCCGGTATTTCCTTCGCCGTCTTTAAAGGCTGATTTGGCACCATGTTCAGGCCGATATCCCACAAATTCGTCCCATTTCACCTTAGCCTTCACAAACCCGTAGATAAGCTGTGCTTTTTGCAATGGATTACTTACTCCGGCCAAAAGCGCATCAACCTCATCCTTAAAATAATTAGCTTTACTTAATTCATTGTCATAGCCTTCGTCATTATAGATAGTCTTGACAACACCTTCCCAGGTTTGGGAGAAATTCTCTATGGTAGAATTAGGGTATTTGGTGAACTGAAGTTCCCATCGCAAATAAGCCGCGTAGTTCTGAAGATAATCCACAAATATTTCCTGTTTCAGAGGCGGAATATTTTCTTTCGAAATGTTATAGACGTTTTGCAGATATTGAATCTGGTGGTTTTGCCGTACATTTTGAGTCACAAGGCCATTGCTTCTATGGGTCTGGGTGTAGTTGTAGGTGAAATTATCCTTCGTCTGATCAATATTGAAGTGTAATGGGGATTTCGGATTTAAGTGCATGGCGTAGCCCCAAAATTCAGGAATACTGATCTTTACCTCCAAATGATTAACCGGAATGGTGAACTGCAATGGCATTTCATCAATAGTCAGCACAAAGGGTGATCTTTTCGTGTATTTGTATTCAATTACGCTCCCTTCAGTAACGGCAGGCATGGCAAAGGTGGTTTTATCTCTGTATTTATTAACTTCCTCCTCAAAAACTTCTTTCCTGCGAAGCTTTTCTTCTACCAGCTTGCCATCCACCACATTATAGGTGTAGGCCTTCAGGCCGCTAATGCCTTCAGAAGTTCCTCCGTCCTTGTAGGTGGTGATCTCTTTGGTAGCCCAGTCGAAGCCGTCTTTGTTGTAGATCTTTACCCGTTCGTGTACATCGGTAATAAGTGTAAAACCGGTGGTATTATTGAGGTCGTAATAGGTTCTTTGTTCCCGAAACAAAATGGCCGCATTGGCATCTTTATGAACGGGATGACTTTTTTCCAGTACTTCTTCTTTAGATACTTTGCCGAAGTTGAAATCCTGCGCATTGGCGCCAACGACTAAAAACAGGGCGATAAAGCTCAAATAAATCTTTTGCATTATTTCAGGTTTGGTTGGTTTACAACGATTACTGCTTTCCGGTTGCATTTCATGTTGATCTGATCCATGAACTTCCGGAAATCTTGATATTTTTCAGCAGGCCAGGTGCCGGCATTTAGCACATAATGCCGCTTCACCTCAATAACATTGGAGCCTTCGCGCTCCTTCTTTTCTATTTCTATGCTGAATTTGCCAAATTCACTCTCAGCCGCAAAACTTTCAGGCAAGGCCTCTACTTCAAATCCCTGCGGAAGTTGATAGATGAAGCTTTCCTCTCTTGTTTGCCCCCGTGAGATTTGAAAAGATCTTTTCCGGTCGCCATCGCGTTGCAGATGGTATATATCCGGAAGAAGAAAATTCAGGGAAAGTAATAGTCTTTTCCCAGCCTTTGAAGCCAGTTTTTGTCCTTCAAGCTGAAGTTTTTCTGTAAAGACCTTATTGTCGCGGTCATTTTCGAAATCCATCTTCAATATCTTCAGATCGTGCAAATGACCCCAATTCTCCTTGTAATACATTGTCCTGACGTCTTCTTTCTGTCGCATCAGAGGATAGATACGATCGTAGGGAACTCCTTTACTTTTACGTTCCATTTCAGCAGTATAACTTCCGTCGTCACTAAGGCTAATACTGCAATTCGTTTGTTTTAAATTGTCGGCGGCAGCATATTCCGGAGTTTTAACGATCTCGCCGCCATCAGGCTTTACAAGAAGAACATCGCGGTTATCGGTAAAATCACCTAGAAAATTAAAAGGCATGGTCTGGCTTGTACATTCCAGCCAGATGTCCTCGTCCGCTTGTGGAATATTAAGAATGACGTGATCGCCCTGCAGTGAGGAAAATTCAGGATCTATACCCTTTTGGTCTTTTCCGCTGTAGACGATGGCGTAATTCGATGCAATATTTTGACTCTGTAGTAAAGCGCGGGTGTAATTAACCAATGCCTTGCAATCACCATAGCCAAGCCGATCTACCTCTGAAGCCTCCATGGGTTTCCAGCCCCCTATCCCCAGCTGCACGCTTATATAGCGCGTGTTCTCCTGCATATAATGATAGATGATCTTTGCCTTTTCGCGGTCTGTTTTTGCTGTAGCTGTGAGAGCGGCAACTTTTTGGACCGTAGCTGTAGGAAGCTCCTGTCTTCCTTGCAGCAGATGTTCGTATTGCCATTTTCCAAACTCCTTCCAGTTCGCTGCCTGTCCTTCCACTCCCATCAGGCTGAAATGGTCAAGGCTGACTTCCACTTTTGGCAAAAGCTCGGCCAGAGAAGGACTCAGTGGTTCTTTTTTGAAAGCAGGAATATTCTTAATCGTATAGGCAAGTTCAAATTCGGAGTTATGCCGCACTACCTCCAGGGAATCCATGTTTTTCTCCTTGAACCTTATGGGATAATGCTGAGGATTGACCAGCTTGTAGGAACAATTTTCAGCACTCACATTATAGCTCCAGAAGGGATAAAGCGGCGGCAATAAAAGAGTAGACTCCTTCTCTACCTCACTTTCATATACAACGGTGTAGGGATAAGAACGGGGAGTATAAACCAGGTAACTCACCCGGTCATCAGAATAAAGTTCACTGGAGCCTACACGGCTTTGATCACGAAAGTCCTTTTGTTTGATCTTTTCGATCTCTTCGCCATTCTTATCATAGATGTAGGCCCGCTGATGTTTAATCTCACTGTTCTCATCGTAAAAATCGTAGGCGGCAACATAGTCATCCCCCTTCTCATTAAGCACGGTAACAACCAGTTTCTTTTTGATAAGCAACTGATCGATATCGGCTACTTCAATTTCTACGGAATTCTCTCTGATCACGGCATAAGCATTGGCCGCGAGTTCTTCATCTATGGAAGTAGCAGGATAATTTTCATTTTGGCAGTAAAGTGTAGGGAGGTAGCCAAAGCATAGGATTAGGCTAAGTAGGTAACGCATTGTATGGCTTGCAATATTTTACCCATGCAAGATATTAAAATTTTTAACTGATTTTAACTTTTATTCTTAGAATCTGTTAAAATAGTTACAGGGCCGTCATTGATGAGGGAAACTTTCATATCTGCCCCAAATTCTCCGGTTCCCACCGGTTTCCCCAGGTGCCTCTCCAGGGTTTCCACGAACTCCTGATACAATGGGATTGCCACGTCGGGTTTTGCCGCCTGGATATAACTGGGACGATTCCCTTTTTTTGTGCTCGCATGTAAGGTAAACTGGCTCACCACAATAGCATCGCCATCTACGTCTTTTAGAGAATCATTCATCACACCATCTGCATCATTGAAAATGCGCATTTTTACGATCTTGTTGCACAGCCATTCAATATCTTCGGAAGTGTCCTCATCTTCAATTCCCACCAAAATCAACAATCCCTTTTCTATACTGGCTTTTACTTTGGAGTCTATACTTACTGAAGCTTCTGAAACTCTCTGCAGAACTACTCTCATTTTTTCTGATAATTGTCTATGCGATAATTTTCATCTTCCCCCTCCAGGATCTGGATATAACTCTTATAGCGGGACCAGGCGATCTCCCCTTCCTCTAATGCCTCTTTTACGGCGCATTGCGGCTCTTCCAGGTGAAGGCAATTATTGAACTTACACTCGTGCTTGAGTCTAAAGAATTCCGGGAAATAATCCCCCAATTCCTCCCGTTCTATGTCTACCACTCCAAAACCTTTTATGCCAGGGGTATCAATGATCTGTGCGTCAAAGCTCAGGTCGAACATTTCGGCAAACGTAGTGGTGTGCTGCCCTTGTTTATGTTGTTGTGAAATTTCAGAAGTCTTCAGGTCGAGTTCCGGCTCCAGGGCATTGATGAGCGTAGATTTTCCGGTACCGCTATGGCCGGCAAACATGCTGGTTTTGCCGCGCATCATGTCCTTTACTTTATCTACATTCTTTCCGGTTTTAGCCGAAATCCCAATGCATTCATACCCCACACTGCGATACATAGCTGCCAGGAATTTTATCTCGGCCAGCTCATCTTCATTATAAGAATCGACCTTATTGAAAAGCAGTACCGCCTTCACATCATAGGCTTCCGCAGTAACAAGAAACCTGTCGATAAAAGTTGTAAAAGTGGGCGGATTGTTAAGGGTAACCAGCAGGAAGACCTGATCGATATTAGCCGCGATAATGTGTGTTTGCTTTGAAAGGTTCACCGAACGCCTGATGATGTAATTATCCCGCTCAGCGATCCTCTTGATCACCCCCTGCTTTTCCTCACCTTCTTCTAGATCGAAAACCACACGGTCTCCAACCGCTACGGGATTGGTGTTCTTGATGCCTTTAAGGCGGAATTTTCCCTTGATGCGACACTCGTAGAACTGCCCGTTCTCTGCCTTCACCTGATACCAGCTTCCCGTTGACTTATAAACCGTTCCTTTCATTTATTTAAACTCCCAACCTTATTTTTTTAAGAAAAATAAAGTTTTTTAATATATATTTAACACTTAATCGAAAATCAACCAACCATTATGAACAAAGTTAAATTATTTCTTTCCTTATTCGTACTTTTTGTAGGATACTCTGCCTCGGCCCAAACCAATCTTTTCGAAAATCCCAATTTCGATCAAATCGCAAAAGATCATCACGTCATTGCGATCATCCCATTTAGTGCAAAGGTAAAACTGCGACCTAAACAAATGAAAGAAATCACCGCAGAACAATTGAAAGAAATGGAAAATAGTGAAGGTTTATCTGTACAATCGGCTATGTATTCCTGGTTCCTAAAACGCAAAAAAAGAGGAAAACTTCTTATTGATGTGCAGGATCCAAAAAGAACCAATGCGCTTTTACATCAAAA
>JBAWAB010000077.1:0-21459 GCA_049589035.1 Salegentibacter sp. | reverse complement strand
GTAAAACAGGTGTGGACGCAGGGACAGGGAAAATATACTTCCCATTGGTTGCCGAGCTTCGATAATATGGCTGAAAAAACTGAATTCGATCTTGGGATCAACTTCAGGAATGGCTATGAAGTGATTGCCAATGGGGAACTGCAGGAAAAAAAGCCCCTGAATGATTCGGTTACGCATTGGCAATTCGATATGAAAAAGCCCATGAGTAGTTACCTGGTCGCTGTTGCCGCCGGGAAATACCGCAAAAAAGAATTATCATCTGAGACCGGTATTCCTTTGCAATTGTACTACAAGCCCGCCGATTCCCTGAAGGTAGAGCCCACCTACCGATATTCGGAAAAGATCTTTGACTTCCTGGTAAATGAGATTGGGGTGGCTTTTCCCTGGCAAAATTACAAGCAGGTGCCGGTGCAGGATTTTCTTTATGCGGGGATGGAAAATACTGGAACTACTATTTTTTCCAATGCCCTGGTCACCGATTCAATAGGGTTTAAAGATCGGAATTACGTGAATGTGAATGCCCATGAGTTGGCGCATCAGTGGTTTGGCGATCTTGTGACGGAAGAAAGCGGCCGCGATCATTGGCTGCAGGAGGGCTTTGCGACCTATTATGCGCTCTTGGCCGAGCGGGAAATCTTCGGTGATGACTATTATTACTGGAAGTTATATCAATCGGCGGAACAGCTGAAAAAAATGAGCGATAGTGGAAAAGGGGAATCTTTGCTGAATCCGAAGGCGAGCTCGCTCACCTTTTACCAGAAAGGCGCCTGGGCCTTGCATATTTTGCGGGAAAAGGTGGGCGATGAAGCGTTTAAAGAGGCTGTGAAGAATTACCTGAAAACCTACGCCCTTAAAAATGTTACGACCGAAAATTTTATAGCTGAAGTTGAAAAAGCTTCAGGCCAGGATCTCAGCGATTTTATGAATAACTGGCTGCGGCAATCGGCTTTTAAGGCGAATGAGACCCTGAATTCTCTGAAGCAGTCGCAATTCATGAAGGATTACCTGAATATTGCGGGGCTTCGGGAAACACCGCTTCCGCAGAAAGCCGAAATTCTTGAAAAGGCCCTCGAATTTCCTGTGAATGATTACATTGGTCAGGAAGTAGTGTATCAGTTGGCTGGGGAAACTTCAGAAGAAGCCCTGAAGCTTTACAAAAAGGCTTTTAAAACGAACAATGTCTTTGTTCGGCAGGCGATTGCGCTGGGAATGGATGAAATTCCGCAGCAATTAAAACCGGAATACGAATCACTTCTGAAAGACGATTCTTATTTGACCAAAGAAGCTGCCCTTATGAATCTTTGGCTACAATTTCCCGAAGACCGAAGTAAATACCTGGCTGAAACCAAGGGAATTGAAGGTTTTTACGATAAGAATGTTGAAATGCTCTGGCTAACGCTGAATTTGGTTACACCCGAATACGATTCCGGGCATCAACAGGAAGTTTTCAGGAAGCTTTCGGGATACACCGCCGCCTGGTATCCTTCCGAAGTACGGGAAAATGCTTTTGGATATCTTTATCAGATTGATTCTTTTAGCGATCAAAACCTTCGGGATCTTTTACAAGGCACTTCGAATTATGATTACAAATTCAGGAATTTTTGCCGGGAACTTCTGGATAAACTGCTTGAAAATGACCAATATCATCAGAAATTTCTTGAGCTAAGGGGAACTTTGTCTGAAGAGCTTCAGGAAAGACTAAATAAAAAACTGAATAATTAATGCGGGCACTTGTAATCTCAGGCGGAGGAAGTAAAGGAGCCTTTGCGGGCGGGGTGGCCCAGTATCTCACCGAAGAACTCGGCAGGGAATACGATCTTTACCTCGGCACGTCCACAGGAAGCTTGCTGATCTCCCACCTGGCTCTTCAGAAATCGCACAAGATCAAAAAGATCTATACCTCGGTAAATCAGGACAGTATTTTTAGTAACCGGCCCTTCCTGATCAGGAAAAAGCACGGTTATGAACAGATAAGTATTAATCACTTCAATGTGCTGCGGAATTTTTTCAACGGCAAGAAGACCTTTGGCGAGAGCAAGCACCTCAAAAACCTAATCTTTGAGACTCTTACTCCACAAGAGTTCTGGCAGCTCAAGAACAGCCGGAAGGATATTGTGGTCACGGTTTCCAATCTCTCGATGAACGAGGTCGAGTATAAATCGATCAAGGATTTTGACTATGAGGAATTCTGTGAATGGATCTGGATTTCCTGTAATTACACGCCTTTTATGAGTCTTGTTCAGAAGAATGGCTGCGAATATGCCGACGGCGGGCTGGGGTCTATGGTGCCTATTGAAGAGGCAATTAAAAGAGGTGCAACCGAGGTTGATGCCATCGTGCTGAAGACTGAAGTGACCTATTTCAACCGGATGCCTTCGAGAAATGTTTTTTCACTTATTACCAATCTCTTCAGTTTTATGCTTGACAGGATCGAGCGGCAGAACATCACGATCGGGAAATTCGCGGCGGCCAACAAGGATGCTATTATTAATTTTTACCACACTCCTACGGTATTGACCACGAATTCACTTATTTTTGATGAGAAGAAAATGACCCGGTGGTGGAATAGTGGCTTTAGTTACGCTAAACACAAGAACGAGGAACTTAATCAAATTGAGCCTTAATGCGAGCATTGGTGATTTCAGGAGGGGGAAGCAAGGGTGCCTTTGCGGGCGGTGTTGCGCAATACCTGATGGAGGAGGCGGGGAGAAAGTATGATCTTTTTCTCGGAACTTCTACCGGCAGTCTTTTGATTCCTCATCTTGCCAACGGAAATGTTCAAAAGGTTTACGATATCTATACCAATGTAAACCAGCGCAAAATTTTCAGTATCAATCCTTTTATTGTTAAGAAGAAAGATGGGCGCGAGTATGTGACCATCAACTACTTCAATATGTTCTGGCAGTTCGTCAAGAAGAAGCGCACCTTTGGCGAAAGCAAGCATCTGTGGAAGCATATCAGGAAGAATTTTTCAGAAGCCGATTTTGCCAAGCTGCAGTCGCATGTGGAAGATGTGGTGGTTACGGTCTCGAATTTGTCGAAAAACAGGGTAGAGTATAAAAGTATTCACGATTTTTCCTATGAAGACTTCTGCGACTGGATCTGGATTAGCTGCAACTACATTCCCTTTATGAGCCTGGCCACGAAGAATGGCTATGAGTATGCCGATGGCGGTCTGGGCTGTGTGGTACCTATCAGGGAAGCGATTCGCCGGGGGGCTACCGAGGTGGATGCCATCATCCTGGAGGCCGAAAATATGGAATACAATAAAGTGCTCGGGAAAAACCCATTTTCACTAATGATTAATCTCTTCGGATTTTTGCTTGACCAGGTGGAATATCACGATGTGGTGGAAGGAAAACTGGCGGCTATCAACAAAGACGTGAAGCTGGACATTTATTACACCCCTACCAAACTGACTGAAAATTCGCTTGTTTTCAATAAAAAAGCTATGGCTTCGTGGTGGCAGCAAGGTTTTGAATATGCTATGAAAAAAGCTGCAAAACCTGCCAAGAACCCGCAGGTCTAAACGATATTTCTTACTTCTTTCTTAATAAAAGCCAGTGCAGCATCGGTGGGTGATGATCTTTCGATGAGGCTGGTGAGGATCGTCTCCCGAAGTGCATCAGGGTCCTTTACCTTTTCCTGTTGAGAAGCTTTCCGGATGAGGCCGATCGTGGCATTTTTGGCCGTTTTAATATAATCCCAGCAGTCGGGCGTAAGATAGATCTGTTGAGCCAGGTTGTGATCAAATTCCTGTACGATGGTCCTGATGAGCAGGCTGGCATATTTTTCGGGATCATTGCTGGTAGGCTTTACCCTGAAAAGGATCTTACCGGGGGAAATGCGTTCCAGGAAGAGCGCCATTCTCTCATAAGCCTGCAGCCTGATTGGAAGTGAAACCTTTCTGTTTTCCTTTATCAGAAGAAATTTTCGTCGTTTTTCCTCGTTTTGTGAATTGGTGTAGAAGAAATAGTAGGCCACGGCTCCTACAATGGCTGCCGGTAAAATGTTGAAAAGTATCTGGCTTAGATCTACCTGGTTCATATTTATTGCTGTTAGGCTTCTTTTACTGATGTTTCAGCTGGTGAAGTTAGTTTTTCTTTTCTTGATGAAAAAGCACGGACTCAAAATTTTGATATGTGGCGGGATTCTTTGAGGCAGGAATTCGGAAAAACCGCGTCTACAGGCTTTCCCGCCTTGTTTAAAACTAATGAGGAAGATGGCTCAGATTTTGAAGCATTTTGGCTAAATTCACGGCTTTAAAAATGGAGGAAAATTGGAAGCTTATTTAGCCGAATTAAATGAAGCGCAGCGCGCGCCCGTACTGCAGAAAGACGGAGCAATGATCGTAATTGCCGGAGCCGGTTCTGGAAAAACCAGGGTACTTACTTACAGGATCGCTTACCTGATGAGCCAGGGAGTAGATCCCTTCAATATTCTCTCGCTTACCTTTACCAATAAGGCCGCGCGTGAGATGAAGCATCGTATTGCCAAGATTGTGGGGAACAGCGAGGCTAAGAATCTGTGGATGGGTACTTTCCACTCGATCTTTGCCAAGATTCTTAGGTTTGAAGCCGATAAACTCGGCTATCCGTCCAATTTCACCATTTACGACACCCAGGATTCCCAGAGCGTCATCAGGGCGATCATCAAGGATATGCGGCTCGACAAGGATGTATACAAGTATAAGCAGGTTTATAGCCGAATTTCGTCCTACAAGAACAGCCTTATCACTGTAAAAGCCTATTTTCAGAATCCCGAGTTGCAGGAAGCCGATGCGATGTCAAAAAAACCGAGGCTGGGCGAGATCTACAAGGAATATGTGAACCGTTGCTTCAAAGCCGGTGCGATGGATTTTGATGATCTTCTGCTGAAGACCAATGAGCTGCTGAACCGGTTTCCGGAGGTGCTTCAGAAGTACCAGAACAGGTTCCGCTATATTCTGGTAGATGAGTACCAGGATACCAACCACTCGCAGTACCTGATCGTGAAAGCGCTTTCAGATAAATTTCAGAATATATGCGTGGTTGGGGATGATGCCCAAAGTATCTATGCCTTCCGCGGAGCGAATATCAATAATATCCTGAACTTCCAGAAGGATTATGAGAATGTGCAGATGTACCGCCTGGAGCAGAATTACCGTTCTACCAGGAATATCGTAAATGCTGCCAATTCCATCATTGATAAGAACAAGACCAAACTTGAAAAAGTTGTTTGGACCGATAATGAGGAAGGGCCTAAGATCGTGGTGAACCGGCTGCTCACCGATGGAGAAGAAGGCCGTTTTGTAGCGAGTTCTATTTTTGAGAATAAGATGCAGAATCAGTTGCCGAACGGGGATTTTGCGATTTTATACCGGACCAATGCGCAGAGCAGGGCGATGGAGGATGCGCTTCGGAAGAAAGATATTCCTTATCGTATTTATGGCGGCCTGTCGTTTTATCAGCGCAAGGAAATAAAAGACGTTTTAGCCTATTTAAGGCTGCTTATCAATCCGAAGGATGAAGAGGCCCTGAAGCGCGTGATCAATTATCCTGCGCGCGGGATAGGACAAACCACGATGGACAGGCTGAGCATCGCAGCCAACCAATACGGAAAATCTATTTTTGAAGTTATCGAGAACCTGGATCATCTTGACCTGAAGATCAACAAAAGCACCCGCAATAAGCTTGACAATTTCGTGAATATGATCAAGCACTTTTCGATCCTTAACGAAAATGCCGATGCCTTTACCGTAGCCGATACCGTGACCAAAAAAACCGGTCTGGTTCAGGAACTAAAGAAAGACGGTACTCCTGAAGGTATTGCCAGGATCGAGAATATTGAGGAATTACTTAACGGGATCCGTGATTTTGTGGAAGGGCAGAAGGAATTGGCCGATGCGACCGGCTCTCTTTCAGAATTTCTTGAAGACGTGGCGCTGGCCACCGATATGGATAAGGATACTTCTGATGAAGACCGGGTAGCTTTAATGACTATTCACCTGGCCAAAGGGCTGGAATTTCCATATGTGTACATCGTGGGAATGGAGGAAGATCTGTTTCCTTCAGCCATGAGTATGAATACCCGAAGTGAGCTTGAGGAGGAACGGAGGTTGTTCTATGTGGCGCTTACCCGTGCCGAAAAGCAGGCTTATCTTACCTATACTCAAAGCAGGTATCGTTGGGGGAAACTCGTTGATGCAGAACCCAGCCGCTTTATAGAAGAGATCGACGATCAGTACACAGATTATATGGTTCCGCAGGACGATTACAAATATAAACCGCTAATAGATACCGACATTTTCGGGGAAGTGGACAAAAGCAAACTGCGACAAACGAAACCACGGAACGGTACTCCACCGCCTGCACATAAGCCTACTGAGAGTGAGCTCCGAAAATTGAGAAAACTCAAACCAGCTTCTTCAGAACCTGTCAAAGCCACGAATAACATTCAGCTCGAGGAAGGCAATGAAGTCGAACATATGCGCTTCGGAAAAGGCAAGGTTGTTGGCATTGAAGGAGTGGGGCAGGACAAGAAGGCAGAGATCAATTTCGAGAATGGAGGAATCAAGAAACTTCTGCTACGATTTGCGAAGCTGAAGGTCCTTTCCTGAAGCTGAGACTCATCCGTTAAACTTCTGTTATTTAGGGCCGCCGCGAGCGGCTTTCTTTTTATCTTAAAAAGAAAAAGATGATCAGGGAAGGAAGCAGAGTGAAGTGGAACTGGGGCAACGGTACTGGCGAAGGAAAAGTGGAAGAAACCTATACCCGGGAAGTTATCCGAACAATAAAGGAGAGCGAAATTACCCGAAAAGGGGAAGAAGGAAATAAGGCGCTTCTCATCCGGCAGGACGACGGCAGCCGGGTTCTGAAACTCGAAAGCGAGGTTGAAAAGGCCGAATAATACGACACAAAATTTTCATAAGTACGCCCGAAATTCGTAAATTTTCGGATGTTTTTAAATCATTCATTATGGCAGAACTACTAAGGATTTACGATGAAAACCCAAGTCAAAAACATATTAATCACGTGGTTGAAACCCTTCGCAACGGAGGGCTCGTCATTTATCCTACCGACACTGTTTACGGTTTAGGTTGCGATATCACGAATACCTCTGCCCTTGAGAAGATATCCCAGATCAAAGGTGTAAAACTGGAGAAGGCAAATTTTTCTTTTATCTGTGAAGATCTCAGCAACCTTTCAGACTACGTCAAGCAAATAGATACCACTACTTTTAAAATTCTGAAGAGATCCCTTCCCGGGCCCTACACTTTCATTCTGCCCGGAAACAGTAATCTTCCCAGCGTCTTCAGGAAGAAAAAAACAGTAGGCATCAGGGTTCCTGACAATAATATTTGCAGAGCTATAGTGAAAGCGCTTGGGAACCCGATAGTATCCACATCAATCAGGGACGAAGATGAAGTAATTGAATACACCACCGATCCTGAATTGATCAAGGAAAAATGGGATAATCTGGTGGACATCGTGATCGATGGCGGTTATGGCGACAATACGCCTTCCACTGTGATAGATCTCACTACTCCTGAACCTGAAGTGATCAGAGAAGGAAAGGGTAGTATAGAAATTATGTAGGGCGATTCTTCTCGTGCTAAACATTAACAAGATTGTATGTAGGAAGAGTGTGTAAGGTGTTAAATATAAATTAATTATGTTCTAAATTTAAGCTTAGACTCCTTTAAAGAATTCTAGGCATGGAAGATAATAACATCAGCAGGAAAGACTTCCTGTGTAAATCTGCCCTTGTCGCTGCCGGTATTGTTTTGCTCCCCAATTTCATCAGCTGTAGTGACGAAGGTATAGAAGAATCGCTTTTAGAGGGGGGGGAGAATCTTTCTCTGGACAAGATCAACTTTGATAGTGGCGTGGCTAGTTTTGATCCCACTACTTCTCAAGTCATTATCTGGACGCGATATACCACCCAAAACGATTCAGCATCCATAGTCTGGGAGATCGCTGCCAATGCCGGTTTCGATCCTATTATCAGAACCGGAGAAGTTACCACCGATGCTTCCCGGGATTATACCCTCGCCATAGAGGTCCGGGATCTGGACCCCGGAGAAAAGTATTACTACCGCTTTATCAACAAGAAGGACCAGGCAGTTTCTGACACCGGTGAAACTATTACTTTTCCATTGAGTGCCACTGCCGTTAAACTGGCAGTTTGTTCCTGCGCCAATTACGAAGCCGGTTTTTTTAATGTTTATAAAGCCATGGCGGCTTCTGATGCTGATGTGATTGTGCATTTGGGAGATTATATTTACGAGAACGCGCCGGGACAAACGGGTGGTACTCCTTACCCCGAAGGCTTGGGTAGGGAACCTGATCCTCCACGGGAAACGATCTCTTTGGAAGATTACCGGCAACGATACCGGCAATACCGGGCAGATGGCGATCTGCAACTGGCTCACCAAAAAAAACCTTTCATTTGCGTATGGGATGATCACGAGTTGGCCAATGGCGCCTGGGAAAATGGCGCAATGAATCATAACAATGGAGAAGGCAGCTTTCAGGCCCGCAAAGAAGCCGCAGTGAAGGCTTACAGCGAGTATCTGCCCGTGTCTACTTCCGATCCTTTCAGGATATACAGGACGATGAATCTTGGAGGTATTGTGGACCTTCATATGATCGATACCCGCCAGGTGGGCAGAAACCGCCAGTTGGAATACAAGAATTATGTTAACAACAAAGGAGAGTTTGACGCAGAGAATTTTAAAGCTGATCTCTGGAGATCAGACAGGACCATGCTTGGCACCACACAGAGAAATTGGCTTGTTTCGCAGGTGCAGTCCAGCAGTATGAAGTGGAATGTTTTGGGGCAGCAGGGGCTAATGAGCAAAGTTCTGGTTCCGGCGGAAGCGGTTTTGTCACTGGATTCTTTACTTGCCGAAGTAGCGGCAAACGGTCAGCTTTCTGCTGAAACTGCACAGAAATTTAAGCAGCAGTTAACCGAACTTATCCTAATCAAGACCAAGTATCTGCAGGGCGATAAGAGTTTGACTGCTGAAGAAATTTCGAGGATCACTAATATCATTCCTTACAATCTTGACGCCTGGGACGGCTACCCGGCAGAGCGGGAATATCTCTACCAGGCTTTTGCAGAAAAGAAAATACTCTCTCTTGCCGGAAGTACCCATAATGCCTGGTTCAATAAATTGAGGAAGGGAGAAAATGAAATCCTTGGAGATGAATTTGCAACTTCTTCCATCAGTTCTCCGGGTTTTGAAGGATTTTTGGGAAAGGATCCTCTCGTTATCATGCAGTTCGAACAGGCATTGCAGCTGTTGGTCGATGATGTCAAATTTCTCGATGCCTCCAGGAGAGGCTATGTAGAGATCACCTTCACTCCTTCAGATGTTCATGCCGATTGGATCTTTGTTCATGATGTAGCTTCAAAGGATTCCTCATCTTCTACGGGACACAGCGAGAATATCTGAGGGAAGTTCAGGATTAGCACTGATTAAAAAAGAATAATCTTATAGATAAAAAACCCCGCTCAAAGCGGGGTTTAGTATAAGAATCTGTGAATTACAGAATGCTTTGTACATGAGAGACGAAGTACTCGTGGGCTTCTTGCTGGGAAAGGATATGTCCCTGTTTTTGTACACTGGCTGCAAGATTATAGCCTAATTGTGCTGCTGCTATTCTTTGAAGCGGCGTGCCGTGGTGACCATCATTATCAAAACCACAGTCACCTATTCTGAAAAAGAGAGTAAAGAATTCCTCTACTCGCTTCCAATTGTAGGTCGCTCCTCTTTTGTGAGTCATAAAATAAGCAGCCATAAAATCGGCTTCCAATTCGGTGTATCTTGTATCGGCTACGGGATCTGGATCTGCTCCTTCAGGATACCATTCGTCTCCGTTCAGAAACTGCACCTGATGTGCCCATTCATGAGCCAGTACCCCGGTGTAAACTATGTCGGTGTCAATGCCGGTTTCTGATAACATTCTTATCAATCCATCACCAAGCACGATCAACTGGCTTGGAGTGGCGAATCCATCTAAAGCAAAAAATGGATTTTCCGGAAACTGTTCAGACAACGCATTATAAGCGAGAACCTGGTCTGCAGCCTGGTACGCAATATCTTCGGGAAAACCGAAAAGCTGATAACCAAAAGCCACTTTGTCCCTGTCATTCAAAGTCGCCGTATGTTGACCGTTTACGCGGACCTGCCCTGACATATCCCAAAACCTTTCGAGTTCTCTCTTTCTCTTGTTGACCAAGTGGGTGTATTCACCGTTAGCTCCAAAATATTGTTCATCAGTATCGAAGTAGGCAATGTAGAGGCTAAGATCCGAATAGGTACTATATGCACCATAGTCCCAGTATGGATCACTGACCAATTGATTAAGGTAGTAGTTTTGAACCGCTACAAATTTCGTTGGTCCACAATCTGTAGGCTCAACCGCTTCTTTCTTGAAAAGGCTGCCGAGGTTCTCTGGTACTGTCAGAGAAGGTTCGGAGGTCTTCTTGGATAGAATTCCAGATTTCTGAGGTCCCTTCCGCAGGGGAAGTATCTCGACGCTTTGAGAAGGCATATCTGCTTTTTCTACAGAATCTGTTTCACAGGCAAAAATAATCGTGCTTAATGCCAGCCCCAAGGCGACATTTTTGAGTTTGTTTAAATTCATATTAAGAGTTAAAAAGAGTTAATAGATTCCTAAATATATGGGATATTGACTCATATTACTCTCGTTATTGTGAAATTTTAACAGAAAACAAAAGTCTGGTTTTTGTATTGGAAAGGGATGGGGGGCAGTAATGGTATGGGGAGGTACCTATATGACATCTTCTTCAGAGGGAGCCACTTCCTTCTTTCTCTGTACTATTTTACTTGTTAAATTGATTTTCTTCCATAAAAAAACCCCGCTCAAGGCGGGGTTTCAAATACTCTCTAAAAGAAGGATTATTTATTGTTTTCAGCTTTATTAGCTTCTTCCATACCTTCCTGGATCATTCCGTAGAATTGGTCAAGTTTAGGGAGAACAACGATTCTGGTTCTTCTGTTTCTGGCACGACCATCAGCAGTTTCATTGCTATCCACTGGCATGAAATAACTTTTTCCGGCAGCAGTCATACGTTTTGGATCTACTCCAAACTCGTCTTGTAGAATTCTAACTACAGAAGTAGCTCTCTTCACACTAAGATCCCAGTTGTCTTCGATACAGTTTGTATGGATCGACTTGTCGTCTGTGTGACCTTCAACCATAAAGTCGATGTCTGGTTTGCTCTTGATTACAGTAGCAACCTTTCCAAGAACCTGACGGGCTTTTTGAGTCACGTTGTAACGACCACTTTCGAAAAGAAGTTTATCAGAAATTGATACATAAACCACTCCTTTTTCAACATTGATCTGGATGTCTTCATCGTCCATATTACCCAAAGCGCCTTTCAGGCTGGTAACAAGGGCTAAAGTCACAGAATCTTTTTTGTTGATGGCGTCTCTCATACTCTTGATCGCCAAATCTTTTTCTTTCATGCTCTCCAAAGAACGTTCAAGGTTTTGAGCTTCTTTTTTAGACAAAGTAGCCAAATCTCCCACGTTGTTTAACAAGGCCGCATTGGTATTGTTAAGTCGGTTGATTTGTTGGCCAAGATCTTTTTTGTCTTCAAGGCAAGAATTAAGCTTAACCGTGGCGGTATTTAGCTCGTCCTGAGTTTGTTTTTGTTTAGCTTCAAGTTCCGCATATTTTTTCTGCGATACACAGGAAGAAAGCAAGATGGCAGCAGTTGCTGACAACAGCATGATTTTTTTCATAACTTGTAATATTATTAATGTTAGATGTCCCAAAAGTATCAAAAAAATACACAGCGAAAAAGTAGGATTGGGATAACTTTAAGCTTATTTCTTCAAACTTCTGAATTTTCTTTTTTTTCTGAAAAAATAAGCGTAAACGATTGATTGCTGGTAGTAATAGTTTTTTAGCTTCGGAAGCCTTTTCCTTTTCTTCCTGATTTTACCGAAATTCCCGTAAAAACTGCCGTGCGCACGCAGAATGGCAAGAAAATGACTAAACTTACCTTCGGCCAGAAATTTCAAACCCGCGACGCCATCCAGTAACATTCTTAGGATGAGCACCGAAAATAGTGTAGAAGAAGGAACATTTTTGAGAAGAAGGTAAAGACCATTTCTGAAATTAAAATACGTTTTCTTCGGATTCATATTGTTGAGCGTAGCCCCTCCCATGTGGTAAACAGCCGAACTGCCGCAGGCTTTGATCTTAAAGCCGAGATTGTGAAGCCGCCAGCAGAGGTCGATCTCTTCCTGGTGGGCGAAAAAATCTTCGTCAAGGGCGCCGGCTTGCCAGAAGGCGCTTCTCCTCACAGCCAGGCAGGCTCCGCTGGCCCAGAAGATATAAGCATCGTCATCATACTGTTTCACATCTTCTTCCAGAGTTTCGAAGATACGGCCACGACAGAAAGGATATCCGTATTTATCAATAAAGCCACCTGCCGCTCCGGCGTATTCAAATCGGTTTCGTTTATAAAAGTCAAGGATTTTAGGTTGTACTGCCGCGGTATCGGCCTCGGCCTCAAAAATGCTTTCTAGGGGCTCCAGCCATCCGGGAGTGACCTCCACATCACTGTTTAGTAAAATAAGGATGTCTTCTTTCAGGTCCTTTAGGGCATCATTGTAGCCTTTGGCATAACCTCCGTTTACTGTATTCTGAATGATCTTTACCTGCGGGAATTCCTTTTTTACAAAAGCTACGGAAGTATCTGTTGAAGCATTATCGGCTACATATACGGTTGCGCCTTCAGAAAAAGAAGTGACCGATGGCAGAAACTCTTCCAGGAGTTTCCTGCCATTCCAGTTGAGAATGACAACGGCTGTTTTCATAGCTTTTTATCATTGTTAATCCTGGAGTCAGAATTCTGATAATCCGGAATATCCTGCAGGAAGTGATATTTTTCAGCTTCATAATCCAGCTGGCAGTAATAATGCTGAAGGCCGTTGGTGATCATCAGGTATTTTGCTTTCAGGCTTAGGTTATATCGGGCGATCTGGTCAAAAGTTTCCTGACTGATCTTTATATTGGGAGCCTTGCATTCCACAATGAGGTGAATTTGCCCTTCGGGATCATATACTAAAACATCATACCTTTTAGTGAGTTTCCCCAGCTTTAGCTGCTTTTCAACACTGATAAGGCTTTTTGGAAAATTTTTCTCCTGCATCAAATATTGAGCACAGTGCTGGCGCACCCATTCTTCAGGAGTTAGAATGACAAATTTTTTACGGAACTCATCAAAAACAGCTATTTTATTTTGACTATTTTTGAATCGAAAATCATATTGGGGAAAATTAAGATTCAGCATAGCCCCAAAAATAAGAAAGAATACAAAACCTGTGCTAGTCCTCTTCAAAAATGAATGCAGGTTTTTAAAGGAGATTAATGGAAGAAGCCAGACAGATAGTCAATAACATCAAAAATGGGGATATCAGACCCATCTATTTTCTGATGGGAGAAGAAGCCTACTACATTGACAAGATTACCGATTTTATAGCCGAAAATGTGCTGCCTGAAGAAGAAAAAGGTTTTAATCAGATCGTGATGTACGGCCGTGATACCAATATTGATGAGATTGTAAGCAATGCGAAACGATTTCCAATGATGGCCGAACGACAGGTGATCATTGTAAAGGAAGCGCAGGATCTTTCCCGAAGCATAGAAAAGCTTCAGAATTATGCCGAAAATCCTCAGCCCAGCACTGTTCTTGTGATCTGCTACAAATACAAGAAAATAGACAAGCGAAAAAAGCTCTATAAAGCTGCTTCTAAAAATGGCCTTATCTTCGAGAGCAAAAGGCTTTATGACAACCAGGTTGTCGACTGGATTCAGAAGACACTCAAGTCGAGAGGGTACAGTATTTCACCGAAGGCCTCACAGATGTTGGTCGAATTTCTTGGAACTGATTTAGGAAAGATCGATAATGAACTTCAAAAGTTACAGCTTATCTCGCCAAAAGGTACCCAGATCACCCCGGAACTCATCGAAGAGAATATCGGGATAAGTAAAGATTTTAATAATTTCGAGCTCCGGAAGGCGATAGGGATGCGCGATAGCCTGAGAGCTCACCGCATCATCAATTATTTTGCTCAAAATCCGAAGGACAATCCGCTGGTAATGACCATCTCTTTGTTATTCTCCTATTTTTCCCAGGTCATGCAGTACCATGGTCTTAATGATAAATCCAAAGGGAATGTAGCTAAGCAGCTTAAGGTGAATCCTTATTTTGTGAACGACTACGTGGTGGCCGCCAGAAATTACCCAATGAAAAAAGTGAGCCAGGTGATTAGCCTTTTGCATGAAACGGATGTGAAAAGTAAAGGAGTAGGAGCAGCAAATGTGTCTCAGGGCGATTTGCTGAAGGAATTGTTGGTAAAAATAATGAACTAATTAAATGACTAAAATTAACTCCTGGATAGGTGCTGCACGGCTGCGCACTTTACCTCTTTCGGTCTCCGGAATTTTTGTGGGGAGCACCATCGCAGTACAGCAGGATCTTTTTGATATCAGTATTTTCAGCCTTGCGCTGGGAACTACTCTCGGTCTTCAGATACTATCCAACTTTGCCAACGACTATGGTGATGGTGTAAAAGGCACCGATAATGAAGATAGAATTGGTCCTGCCCGCGCCCTGCAGAGTGGACTGATAACTCCCAAAGAACTCTTGCACGGGATCATCATTACCGCAGCGGCCACCCTTTTAATGGCAGTTCTACTTATCTATACAGCCTTCGGAAGCGAGAACCTTTTATTTACCCTTATTTTTCTGCTGCTGGGAATTGCTGCGATTGCTGCTGCGATTAAATACACCGTAGGGAAATCTGCTTACGGCTACCGCGGAATGGGCGATCTCTTCGTTTTTATTTTCTTCGGACTGGTGGCTGTCTACGGAAGTTATTTTCTGTATTCTCACGAAATGAATTGGCTGGTAATATTACCGGCGTGTGCGATTGGGTTTCTAAGTGTAGGGGTTCTCAATCTGAACAATATGCGGGACCGTGTTTCTGACGAAAAGGCCGGGAAGATCACTCTTGCAGTAAAAATGGGCGCGCAGAAGGCCAAAAATTATCATTATTTTCTGGTGCTTGCAGCCATCGCTTGTATGGTTTTCTATACTGTGCTGAGTCTGGAAGACAGTAACGATTTTCTGTATTTGCTGGGGGTGATCCCGCTGGTTTTACACCTAAAAAGAGTAGTGCAAAATGAGGCGCCGGTATTGCTTGATCCCGAGCTGAAGGTGTTGGCACTTTCGACTTTTGCTGTTGCTGTACTATTTGGCCTGGGACAGATCTTTTAGGAAAGCTTTAAGTTTAACAAAATTATATATTCAGGGTGCGATCAAAGTTTTGGTGAATCCTTAATTTTATGGGAAATCCTTAAAATTTACAGTTATGAAGATTACTTTTTACGGACAGAATTGCCTTGGCCTGGAAATTGGCGATTTGAATGTGCTGGTAGATCCTTTTGTTACCGGGAATGATCTTGCGAAAGACAAGGTAGACATTAATGATCTAAAAGCTGATTATATCCTCATTACCCACGCCCATCAGGATCACACTCTTGATGCTGAAGCGGTAGCCAAGAATACGGGAGCTGTAATTGTGAGTAATTTCGAAATAGCTAATCATTACGAGGAAAAAGGAATCGAAGTTCACCCTATGAATCACGGCGGAAGCTGGGATTTCGAGTTCGGTAAGCTGAAATATGTGCAAGCCATTCATTCCAGCTCTTTTGCCGACGGGAAGTATGGGGGGCAGCCGGGCGGTTTCGTCCTCGAAGGAGAACATAAGAATGTGTACATCGCCGGAGATACCGCCCTGACTATGGATATGAAACTCATCCCGATGCAGACAAAGCTGGATTTAGCTGTATTGCCAATTGGTGACAACTTTACTATGGGTGTGGATGATGCCATTATTGCCAGTGATTTTGTGGAATGCGACAAAGTGCTGGGGTGCCACTACGACACTTTCGGTTATATTGAAATCGATCACGAGGAGGCAAAGCGGAAATTCTACGAAAAAGGCAAAGACCTCATGTTGCTGGAGATTGGTGAAAGCATCGAAATTTAAACTGTAATCAAAAAAACTCGTTATCCCTACATGACGGCCAACTACAAAAAATATATTCTCAATTTTAAGCGCCCCAGCGGAACATCGCGGGGCGTTCTTACTACCAAGGAAACCTGGTTTCTTCAAATATCGCACGACGGAAAAACAGGAATCGGGGAATGCGGAATCCTGCGCAGCCTCAGTATTGATGATCGCCCTGACTATGAGGAAAAATTGAAATGGACCTGCGAAAATATACATCTGGGAGAAGAGAAACTGTGGGAAGAGCTGAAAGAATTCCCTAGCATTCAGTTTGGAGTGGAAATGGCTTTCCGGTCGCTTTCCGCAGAAAATCCATATGAACTTTTTCCTTCTGAATTTACTCGCGGCAAGGATGCGATCCCTATCAACGGACTTATCTGGATGGGCGAGAAAAGCTTCATGAAATCGCAGATCGAAGAAAAGATCGATGCCGGCTTTGATTGTATAAAAATGAAGATAGGGGCGATAGATTTCGATACAGAACTGGAGCTGATGAAATATATTCGCAGCCAGTTTTCTTCCGAAGAAATAGAACTAAGGGTTGATGCGAATGGAGCTTTTGCACCTGGCGAGGCCCTTGAAAAACTGAAGCGGCTTAGCGAATTTGATCTTCACAGTATTGAACAGCCCATCAAACAGGGACAGCTAGAGCAGATGGCGGAATTATGTGAGAAAACGCCGTTACCGATTGCTCTTGATGAGGAATTGATTGGGATCTTTGATGTAACGAAGAAGCAGGAAATTCTACAAATCATAAAGCCACAGTACCTTATTTTTAAGCCCAGCCTGATTGGTGGGTTTAAGGGAACTCAGGAATGGATCGACCTGGCTGAAAAGAATAAGAAAGGCTGGTGGATCACCAGTGCGCTTGAAAGCAACATTGGTCTTAGTGCTATTTCCCAATGGACCTATACAAAAAATGTAGAGATGCCGCAGGGCCTGGGGACGGGCAGTTTGTACACGAATAATTTCCGAAGTCCTTTAGAGGTCAAGAACGGGAACATTTCTTACGAACCCCAAACAGCATGGGAATTTAATTTTTAATATATGTATATACAACAGGCCCTCAATTATAAACACGAATTCTGGAGGTATTTTCTCGGCAGCGGTTTGATCATTATTGGAGTGTTATTAGGGCAGGTTCCCCTGGCTATTGCGGTGATATGGAAAGTAGGACCTGCAGCGGCGGGAATGGACCAAACCGAGTTACTGCAGGCCCTGGACCCGAATCTTTCGCTGTTTTTGATGCTGCTTACGTTCGCTGTGGGTTTGGGAGCTGTTTTACTGGTAGTAAAGCTGCTGCACGATCAGAGTGTAAGGGCACTTACCACGACGCGCAAAAAGATTGACTGGGGCCGGTTTTTCTTTGCCTTCGGCCTGGTGGCGGGATTTACATTGATCGTAACCATTGTGGACTATATGCTCAACCCGGCCGATTATCAGCTTACTTTTCAGCCTGTTCCGTTTTTGATCCTGTTTGCCGTGGCTGTGGTGATGATTCCCCTTCAAACCAGCTTTGAAGAGTACTTCTTCCGCGGATATCTCATGCAGGGAATAGGAACTTTCTCGGGAAACAAATGGCTGCCTCTGTTCGTTACTTCATTTGTTTTTGGGGGGCTTCATTTTTTTAACCCTGAAGTGACGAAATTGGGCAATATCATCATGATCTATTATATAGGAACCGGTTTTATGTTGGGCATAATGACCCTAATGGACGAGGGGATGGAACTTTCTCTGGGCTTCCATGCCGGGAATAATCTTATAGCGGCCTTGCTCGTTACCGCCGACTGGACAGCCTTCAAGACTTATTCAATTTTTAAAGATGTTTCCGATCCTTCGGGAGGTTGGGATGTGCTTATACCCGTACTGGTGGTGTACCCCATTTTTCTTTTCATTTTAAGTAAAAAGTATGGCTGGAGCGATTGGAAAAATAAACTTTTTGGCAAGGTTGAAAAACCTGAAATCTTAAATCCTTCTAAAGAAGCCTAAAGTTTTTACAACATTTTGTTAACTTTTGTTGAAAGGAAAAATGATTATCTTCGGTATTAAGAATGGCAGACAAATTCAAAGTACCCGAAACTCATCCTGCTTTCAGACTGAACAAGCAGTACTTCACTAATGCCGAACTCAGGCAGGTGGCTTATAGTTACATAAAAGAAGGAGAGGCTTTTGAGGAGCAGATAGGAAGTTTTATTTTAGACTGGTTGAAACCCTCTTCTTATGTTGAGGTAAAGACCTCAGGTTCTACGGGTACCCCCAAAAAGATTAGGATAAAAAAGGAGCATATGATCAACTCCGCCACGGCTACTTCTAAGTTTTTCGATCTTCCTGCGAATACCACTGCACTTTTATGTTTGCCGGCTACCTACATCGCCGGAAAGATGATGTTGGTAAGGGCCATGGTTCTCGGTTGGCAAATCGATACGGTGCCTCCTTCTTCCAATCCGCTGGACCACGTTTTTAAACGCTATGATTTTTGTGCAATGACACCATTTCAGCTGGACAATTCCATTGGTAGACTGCATCTTATAAAGAAGCTGATCGTAGGTGGCGGGGCAGTTTCTCCCCGAATTCAGAAAATGGTCCGGGAATGTGCTACCAAAGTCTATGAAACGTATGGAATGACCGAGACGGTGACTCATATCGCCGCCAAAAGGCTCAATCCGAAGAATAAGAAAAAGCAGCCAAAACCGTTCAAAGTACTGCCAGATATCGGTATTTCTCAGGACAAACGAGGCTGTCTTATGATCAAGGCTCCTAAACTGGCCGACAAGGAGATCGTCACCAATGATGTGGTGGATATTATCACCTATAAGAAGTTTGTCTGGAAGGGACGCTTCGACAATGTCATCAATTCGGGAGGCGTGAAATTATTCCCCGAAGAGATCGAACGAAAATTAGGAAAGATCATCGATCACCGCTTCTTTGTGACTTCCATGCCTGATGATGCTCTTGGTGAAAGATTGGTGCTATTCGTTGAAAGCGCTTTTTCTGAAGAAAGTTTGACCGAATTGCAGAAGAAAATTGCCGACTTGAATACGCTCGAAAAGTATGAAGTTCCGAAGAAAATATACCTGATCGAGAAATTCGAACAAACTTCAAGCGGAAAGATCCATCGCGAAAATACCCTTCGCAGCAAAGTAGGGTAGAAGACTCTTTATTTCTTTAAAAATAAAAAAGCCGGAGAATCAGAGATATCCGGCCTTTCTTCAAATGAATTCTTTCTAGGAAATCCTTTTGGTTTTAATATAATATTTGAGATCATTGACCTTAACCTTTTCAGGATCCCTGGCCGTTTTTGGTAATTTTTGCCAGTCTTCGGTAGGATGAATTCTTTGTTCTTTCCCCTGAATATAAACATCCAGAGGCATTTCAAAATCCTCTACATTGGCTTTCCATCGGTAGAGCACCCGCTTTCCTTCTTTTTTAAGTTGTAGCTCAGGAAGATCAGTGTGCCGGAGGTATTGATCGAATACCGGCCCGAGATCAGCTTCGGTTGCATCATTAAAGAAATCCTCCACCTGTGCTGTGGTCACGGTTTGATGTCTGAATTTTGCCGTATAAGACTTCAGCGTTTTCCACCAAAGCTCATCATCGTTGTAGATACTTCTGATATTGTTCAAAAGATTGGCTCCTTTATAGTACATATCTCCCGAACCTTCACTGTTCACGCCATAGTCACCAATGATGGTAGCGGTGTTTTCAACTCCCTGGCGAATGCCTTTCAGGTACTCCAAAGCCTGTTCCTTACCCCAGCGACATTCGATATAAACCGATTCAGAATAGGAAGTAAAGCCCTCGTGTATCCACATATCAGCAATATCTTTGGCGGTAATGCTGTTGCCGTACCATTCGTGGCCCGATTCATGGATAATAATAAAATCCCATTTTAGACCAATTCCGGTACCCGAAAGATCTCTGCCCAAATAACCGGGCTGATAATGATTTCCGTAGGCCACCGCACTTTGATGTTCCATGCCGAGATAAGGTGCCTCCACCAGTTTGTATCCGTCTTCTTCAAAAGGGTAGGGCCCGAGCTTACCGTAAAAGCATTCCATCATGTCCTTCACTTCCTGAAACTGCTTTTTAGCTTTTTCAAGATTGTAGGGAAGCACGTAATAATTCAGATCGAGATCTTTATACTTATCTGAGAAGTGCGAATAATTACCAATATTGACAGTAATGTCGTAGTTATTGATGGGATTATTCACTTTCCAGCTCCATCTCGTAAATCCATTTCCGAGGTCTTCCTTACCAGTAAACCGGCCGTTAGAGACATCCATAAGTCCGTTAGGAGCGGCAATTTCGATCAGAGCTTCTTCAGGTTCGTCGCCCTGGTAATCTTTATTCGGATACCAGAGGCTGGCACCGGTGCCTTGCACGGCAACACCCACCCAGGGATTTCCATCTTCATCCTGAGTCCACACAAAGCCGCCGTCCCAGGGTGCGTTTTCAGCAACTACAGGGTGGCCGGAATAATAAAAGCGGATAGAATCTTCGGAAGCTGCCGCTACAGGTTCCTGAAATTCGACAAAAACGGCATTGAATTTCCGCTCATAGTTCAGAACTTTTCCCTGGTGTATGATCGAATCCACCTTCATGTTTTTAAAAAGGTCGACCTGCATTACCGGAAGTTCCCCGTTAGTTTTAAAGGTGATCACATTGGAGCCGGAAATATACTGCTGCTGCGGATCTACCTTTACCCGAAGGTGATATTTCTGCACATCGTAATCCCGCTCCGGTCTTAAAGAACCGCGCAGGCTGTCGGCTTCTGTATAATGATGTTGCTTGTCACTTAACACCTGGGCCTGAAGATTCATGATTCCTAAGGCTAAGGCAAAGAGACTGAAAATTATTTTTTTCATTGAAAATAATGGTTCTTTAGGTTTGAATGACTCCCATATTGAAGTCTTTGGTGATAGGCGCATGATTGGCAGCTTCTATTCCTTTGGAAATCCATTTACGCGTATCCAGCGGACTTATGATTGCATCGGTCCAAAGTCGGGCGGCGGCGTAATAGGGTGAAGTTTGCTCATCATATCTCGATTTGATCTTTTCGAAAACTTCCTTCTCCTTTTCGGCATCCACTTTTTCACCTTTTTTCTGCATGGCCGCGGTTTCTATCTGCGCGAGAACCTTGGCAGCCTGAGTGCCGCCCATTACCGCGAGCTCGGCACTGGGCCAGGCAACGATAAGTCGGGGATCATAAGCTTTTCCGCACATCGCATAATTTCCGGCGCCGTAGGAATTACCCAGAATAATCGTGAATTTCGGCACAACCGAATTGCTCACTGCATTCACCATTTTCGCGCCGTCCTTTATGATTCCGCCGTGTTCACTCTTGCTGCCCACCA